>JAIEMI010000103.1 GCA_019752235.1 Rhodospirillaceae bacterium | reverse complement strand
GTACGCACAAGGTCACCGTGAAGCTTGGCGACTTTTACAAAGGTCTGGGCCTCGGCCTGGCCAGCATGCTGTCGTCGCCGCAGTTCCTGTTCGTGCAGGAGGTATCCGAACCCGATCCGAGGAAATCGGGTCAGTTGCGCCTGAACGCCTATTCCAAGGCGACGCGCCTCAGCTTCCTGATCTGGAACTCGACACCTGACGACGAACTGCTGCGCGCCGCGGAGAAGGGCGAACTGCACACCGCCAAGGGCGTGGCCAAACAGGTCGACCGTCTGCTGGCGAGCCCGCGCGTGGAAGCGGGCACGCGCGCGTTCTTCGCCGATATGCTGGGCTTCGAGACTTTCGACACCCTGGCGAAGGACACGACGCTTTATCCGAAGTTCACGGCCAAGGTTGCCGTCGACGCCCAGGAACAGACGATGAGGACCATCGTCGATCACCTGATCACCCGCAACCAGGACTACCGCGATCTCTACACCACCGGGAACACGTTCCTGACGCCGCTGCTGGGCGCCGTGTACCGTCTGCCGGTGTACACCGACGATGCGCTGCTGGGCTCGTGGGCGCCGTACCAGTATCCGCCCGGCGCGCAGCAGGCGGGCATCCTGACGCACGCCAGCTTCGTCGCGCTGCATTCGCCTCCGGGCCGCAGCTCGCCGACGATCCGCGGCAAGGCGCTGCGCGAAATGGTGCTGTGCCAGAAGGTGCCCGATCCGCCGGGCAACGTGAACTTCGACCTGTTCAACGAAACCGACGGCTCCAAGTACAAGACGGTGCGCGCCAAGCTGGCGGCGCATTCGCGCGAAGCGATGTGCGCGGGCTGCCACAAGATCACCGATCCTTCGGGCCTCGCGCTGGAGAACTTCGATACCATCGGCAGTTTCCGCACGAAGGAAAACGGCGAGAACATCGACGTGACCGGCGAGATGGACGGCATCAAGTTCACCGATGCCGCCGGCCTGGGCCAAGCCGTCCGCAACAACAAGGCCGTGCCGAGCTGCCTCGTGAACCGCGCGTTCTCGTACGGCGTGGGACATAAAGCGACGGCCAGCGAGAAAGCCTACATCTCCGACGTCCTGCTGAAGCAGTTCGAGGCCGACGGCTACCGTTTGCCCGCGCTGCTGCGCCGCATCGCAACCAGCGATGCTTTCTTCGGTGTGACCCCGGCGCCGGAGCCGGAAACCAAGAAAGCCTCTCTCGAGACTCAAACCGCCACTATTCAGACGGCCACCTTTAACAAGGAGAGCGCAAAATGAGCGTCGTACAGAAACTCGCGAGCCGCAGAAATGTCCTGCAGGGTATGCTGGGTGGCGGCGTCGTCACGCTGGGTCTGCCGTTCCTGGATGCTTTCCTGAACACCAACGGCACGGCGCTGGCCGCGACCGGTAAAGCCCTGCCGACGGTGTTCGGCACCTGGTTCTGGGGCCTGGGCCTGACGCCGGGCCGCTGGGAACCGACGACCGTCGGCAAGTACGCCGATCTCGGTCCGGAAACCAAGGCGTTGCTGCCGTACAAGGACAAGATGAACTTCTACAGCGGCACGAAGGTGTTCCTCGACGGCCGTCCGCTGGTCACCCACTACACCGGCAACTTCTCGGTGCTGACCGGCACCACGCCGCGCGAGCAACGCGTCACCATTCCGACGATCGACGCGATCATCGCCGACCAGATCGGCGCCAAGACGCGTTTCCGTTCGATCGAAATGACCTCGACCGGCAACCCGGTGCATAGCTACAGCACCCGCGCCGGCACCGTCATCAATCCGGCGGAAGCTTCGCCGCAGGCGCTGTACGCCCGCGTGTTCGGCCCCGAGTTCGTCGATCCCAACGCCGCCAACTTCACCCCCGATCCCATGGTCCTGGCGCGCCAGAGCATGCTGTCGGTGGTCAAGGACCAGCGCGACGACCTGATGAAGATCCTGGGCGCTTCCGACAAGGCGCGCCTGGACGAGTACTTCACCTCGCTGCGTCAGATCGAAAACCAGCTGCAGATCGAATCCGAGAAGCCGGCGCCGATGGAAGCCTGCACCCCGGCGAAAGCGGTCACCGACGCGCCGCTGGGCACGGACATCGAAATGGTCGAAGCCAACCACAAGCTGTTCGGTCAGATCCTGGCGCACACCCTGGCCTGCGGCCAGACGCGCGTGTTCAACATGACCTTCGGCGATGCGACCTCGTCGCTGCGCCACAAGGGCAGCCAGATGGTGCACCACGCCTATACGCACGAAGAAGCCACCGATCCGGTGCTCGGCTACCAGAAGACCGTTGTGTCCTTCCATATGGTTATTATGGCCGGCCTCGCGCAGATGGTGAAAACCCTCGACGGCATGCGTGAAGGCGACGGCACGCTGCTCGACCGCACGCTGATGCTGGCGTCCACCGACACGGGGCTCGCGAAGGTTCACAGCCTGGAGAACTTCCCGCTGATCACCGCGGGTAAAGCCGGCGGTCTCCTGAAGACCGGCATCCACGTGCGCACCAACGGCGATCCGGCCACGCGCGTGGGCCTGACGCTGCAGCAGGCGATGGGCTTGCCCGTCAACAGCTGGGGCACGGACTTCATGGCCACCAGCAAGTCCATCACCGAGGTGCTGGCGTGAGCGGCACCGGGAAGGAAAAATATATGCGTTTTGTTTTGCGCGCGACCGTTGCCGCCGTGGCGGTTATGGCCGCGGGCGGCGCGTTTGCGGCGGCGAAACCGGCCAAGCCGGAAGCGCCGCTGGCGAGCCCGCCGGGCGTGACCTTCCAGACCATCACGGTCGGCGAGGGCGTGACCATCCCGGGCTCCAGCTCCAGCAGGGCCGGTTCGCAGGAAGTCTTCGCCGACGCGACGGGTTTGACCTTGTACTACTGGGACAAAGATCTGCCCGGTAAGTCGCTGTGCGCGGCGGACTGCCTGAAGACCTGGCGTCCGTACGTGCCCGCCGCCGACGCGAAGGACATGGGACAGTGGAAGACCATCAGCCGCGACGACGGCACGCAGCAGTGGGCTTATAACGGCAAGCCGCTGTACACCAACGCCGGCGACCAGAAGTTTGGCGATTCCAAAGGCAACGACGCGGAAGGCAAGACCTGGCACGCGGCTTCGCTGGAGGCCGCCGCCGGCGCGCCGATTCCGCTGGGTATCAGCGTGCGCGACGTGGCGGACGCCAACGGTCAAGCGCTGACCAACGAAAAGGGCATGCCGCTGTATGCTTTCTCCGGCGATCCCAAGAAGGGTGCGCCGTCCTGCGGCGCCGACGCTTGCCTGCACACCTGGAAGCCCTTCGCCGCGCCGTTGTTGGCGGTGGCGATCGGCGACTTCACCGTGATCAACCGCCCGGACGGTATCCGCCAATGGGCTTTCAAGGGTGAGCCGCTGTACACGTGGTCCGGCGATGTCGAACTGGGTGACGCGCGCGGCCGTTCCGTCGATAAACAAATGTCGGTGGCGATGATGGCGCGCTACTACATGCCGCCCAATGTGGCCGTGCGCTCCAACCCGCAGCACGGCGGTTTCCTTGTGACGGCGGAGGGCATGTCGCTCTATGCCCGCGACACCACCAAGTACATGGGCCTCGGCAACCATGCCGCACGCGGCGGCGCGAAAGCCGTTCCGGCGGTGGGCGCGGCGATTGGTACGACAGGATGCGTGGACGAGTGCCTCAAGAAGTGGCGCGCGCTGGAAGCCCCCGCCGACGCGCAGCCTTGGGGCAACTGGTCCGTCGTGACCCGTCCCGACGGCGGCAAGCAGTGGGCCTACCTGGGTTATGCCCTGTACACCAGCACCGCCGACAAGAAGCCCGGCGATATCAACGGCCATGACGAATACGACATGGTGATCGTCAATGAGGACACCAAAAAGCTCGCGCCCGCGGCTTTCCGGTATGGCCTCTATTGGCGCGTCGCGACGCAGTGAGGGAGATCAGGATGTTGAAGAAGCAAATCGGCGCCATCGCGGCCGGCGTTCTATCGGCCGGGCTGTTTTCACAGGCCGCCAGCGCCGGCGAAACCCGCGGCTATGTGCTCGACTGGTGGGGCATGGCGACCTATTCCAAGGACATCGACTGTCCGGACGGCATGAACCCGAAGGCCGACGTCATGTTCCGCCGCATCCTGCGCGAGATGGGCAAGACGCCGCGCGAGATCGAGGAGATCTACAAGGATTTCCCGTATCCGATCTACATGATCGCCACGGACCGGGGCCGCATCGACGGCAAGCCGACCAACGTCTACATCACGCCGACCTCCTGGCCCGATCCCAAGATCAAGACCGCGACCGGCGCCAAGGAAACCTACGGCTTCAATCTCGACGGCAACGACAAGACCGGCGGCTACACCGACGTCGACACCGGCGCGAAGGGCGTGGACAACAACCTGTACCGCGCCCTGGGCTGCTTCGAGACCCAGCGCGCCATGCCGCCGGAGCGCCCGACCTATCCTTACATTTACTGGGATATGACGCGCGACTTCACGGGTGCGTGGCTGATCGAAGTGTCCGGCATCGACAACGATCAGAACGATGACGACGTGACGGTGGGCATCTACCGCGCCCTCAACCCCGTGACGCGCAACGCGGCGGGTAATGTCGTGCAGGACATGTCCTTTAAGGTCGATCCCAACCCGCGCTCGCAGCGCGTGGTGAAGGCCAAGATCAAGGACGGCAGGATTTTCACCGAAGGCTTTGACTTCTACATGACCGGCGATCCGCTCGCGATCATCGACTACGAGCTGAGCAAGGCGCAGTTCCGCCTGGATCTGAAAGCGGACGGCACCATGACCGGCGTCGTCGGCGGTTATCAGGATTGGCGCAAGATCTACTCCGGTTTCGCGCTGCCGGGTGTGACCAACGAGATCAACGTCGGCGTGGACGTGCCGGGCATCTATTACACCCTGAAGCGCCTGGCCGATGCCGATCCGGACCCGAAGACCGGCGAAAACCGCCGCATCTCGGCGTCCTACTCGATGGCCGGCATCCCGGCGTTCATCGATCACTCCGCCAACGGCGAAAAGGTCGCCGCGAAGTAATTCGAGGCGCCGTGCAAAACGAAGGGCGGCCTCCCGGGGCCGCCCTTTTTTGTTTCTAAAAATAGGGACGGACCCCAATTTATAGTTAAAATAGGGTCCGTCCCTATTTAGGGTCTACATCCGCGCCGGGTCGACCTTGATCTTCAGTTCCCCGGCGATGGCCTGGATCAGTTGCCAGGCGACGCGGCCCGAGCGGGCGCCGCGGGTGACGGACCATTCGATGGCCCGGGCGCGGAGTTCATCCTTGGCGAGCGGGAGTTTCAGCGCGGCGGCGTATCCGGCGACGATGTCCAGGAACGTGTCCTGGTCGAGGTTATGGAACCCGAGCCAGAGGCCGAAGCGGTCGGAGAGCGAGACTTTCTCCTCAACCGCTTCGCTGTCGTGAATGGCGGTGGCGCGTTCGTTTTCGATCATGTTGCGCGCCAGCATGTGACGGCGGTTTGACGTGGCATAGAACACGACGTTCGCCGGGCGGCCTTCCAAGCCGCCTTCGAGAACGGCCTTCAGGGCCTTGTAGCTCCGGTCTTCGCCTTCGAAGGAGAGGTCGTCGCAAAACAGCACGCACTGGCGTCGGGTTTCGCGGAGACGCGAGAGAAGGCGCGGGAGGCTTTGAATGTCCTCGCGGTGAATTTCCACCAGGGCGAGGCGTTTTGCGCTCTGGCGTTTGGCGTTGACCTCGGCCTGGACGGCTTTGACCAGCGAGCTTTTGCCCGCGCCGCGCGCGCCCCACAGCAGCGCGTTGTTGGCCGGATAGCCGTCGGCGTGCTGCGTGGTGTTGGCCAGCAGCAGTTCGGCCTGGCGGTCGATGCCCTTGAGCAGGCGCAAGGGCACGCGGCTGACGGCCTTCACGGGGGACAGGGCACCGCTTTCGGCATGCCAGACAAAGGCGTCCGCGGCGGCCATATCGGCGGTGTCCGGGACGGCCGGGGCCTGGCGTTCCAGGGCGCCGGCGATGCGCGCCAGCAGCGGCGCGAGCGGATGCCGCGGGGCCGCCCCTAAGCCAAGTTTCACGGCGGGGCGTTGGGCGGGTTTCCGGGCGGCCTTGGCGGGCCGCTTGGGGGGTGTCTTTTGAGCCATGATGCGGGAAGCTAACAGATTGCCGTACCTTGTGAAACCGGCACTCAACCCCTACATGAAGCGGGCGGGGCCAGCCCGGGGGGATAACATTTGCAAGACGCACCCGGCTGGGTATATTCCGCCCTTTCCGGGGCCTAGGGCCCCACCGCGTCTATAATGGAGCCTCGGATGTTGATTTCTCCGGCCTTTGCCCAGGCCGCCGGCCAGTCCGCCTCGTCGAGCTTTGTGCAGTTCGTTCCGCTGCTCCTGATCTTTGTCGTCTTTTACTTCCTGCTGATCCGTCCGCAGCAGAAAAAGATGAAAGAACACAAGGCCATGCTTGAGGCCGTGCGGCGCGGCGACCGGATCGTCACCAACGGCGGCATCGTCGGTCTGGTGACCAAAGCCCCCGAGGGCCGCGAGCTGACGGTCGAGATCGCCGACAACGTCCGCGTCCAGGTGATGCGCGATATGATCGCCAGCGTCATCAGCAAGACCGAACCCGTGGCCGCCGAAAAAGCGGACAGCAAGGCCGAGGACAAGAAGTCCTCATAATCCGGGCGCGCGGCGGGCCGTCTTGGTCCGCCACCCGCTTGAACGCCACCGCCTCAACGCCAAGGCATAGGAAATTAGCGCCCGCCATGCTGCATTTCAGCGCCACCAAGTCCGCCATGGTCGTCGTCGTCATCCTGGCGTCGATCTTCTTCTCGCTGCCGAACATGCTGCCGTCGAGCATGGTGAAAAATTTCCCATCGTGGTGGCAGCCCATGAACCTGGGCCTGGATTTGCAGGGCGGCTCATACCTGCTGCTCGAAGTGGATACATCCGCGGTCTACAAGGAGCAGCTTGCCGACGTGGAAGAAACCGCGCGCGCCGCGTTGCGCGAGATAAAGATTTCCTACCGCAATATCCGCGCGTCCGATGAAGGCGTCTTCGTGACCGTGAACGACCCCGCCGATCTGACCAAGGCGCGTGACGCCATCGCCAAGAACACGACCGGCATGGAGATCGACACCCAAGGCGAAGACCGCATTCATATCGTGATACCCGAACGGCTGCGCCGCGAACGTCAAAGCGCCGCCGTCAGCCAATCCCTTGAAATCGTGCGCCGCCGCATCGACGAATTCGGCACGACCGAACCTTCGATCCAGCGCCAGGGCGCGGACCGTATCATCGTCGAACTGCCGGGCGTCGAGAACCCCGAGCGCGTGAAAGCGCTGCTCGGGCAGACCGCGAAAATGAACTTTCACCTGCTGGAGCCCAACGTCAGCAGCCTGGACCCGAGGGAACTGCCGCCGGGTACGATGCTGCTGGACGGCGCCGGCGACGAGAGCGGGCAGAAGTACGTTGTGCGCCGCCGCGTCGAAGTCAGCGGTGAGCGCCTGATCGATTCACAGCCCTCCTTCCAGGAAGGGCAGCCCGTGGTGACCTTCCGTTTCGATACGGCGGGCGGCCGCCGCTTCGGACAGCTGACCTCGGCCAATGTCGGGCAGCGCCTGGCGATTGTGCTGGATAATAAAGTGATCAGCGCTCCGCTGCTGAAGGGCCCGATTGTCGGGGGCAGCGGCATCATCGAAGGCGGCGGATTTACCGTTGAGAAGACCCGTGACCTTGCGCTGCTGCTGCGCGCGGGCGCGCTTCCGGCGCCGTTGAATGTGCTCGAAGAGCGTTCCGTCGGTCCGGGGCTGGGCGCGGACTCGATCGAAGCCGGCGCCACGGCGGCGATTGTCGGCGGCGGTCTCGTCGTGGTGTTCATGATCATCGCCTATCACACCTTCGGTCTGTTCGCGGTGTTCGGCCAGATTTTCCACATGCTGACGCTATTCGCGTTCCTCAGCCTCGTCGGCGGCACGCTGACGCTGCCGGGCATCGCGGGGGTCGTGCTGTCGCTCGGCATCGCCGTCGACGCCAACGTGCTGATCTAC
>JAIEMI010000085.1 GCA_019752235.1 Rhodospirillaceae bacterium | reverse complement strand
TTTTGTAAGCGCGCGGCCTTCGGCGGTCCACTGCGTGCGGCCGCCGTCCAGCACCGCTACCCTGTCGTGGCCGAAGGCGCGAAACATGAACCACACCCGCGCCGCAGCACAGGTGCCGCCCAGGTGGTCGTAGGCGATCACGGTGTCGTCGTTACTGATGCCGAGTGCGCCGACTTTCTCCGCGAAAATCACCGCCGACGGAAAGGCGTGGTCTTTGGCCTTGGTTTTGTCGGCGACGTCGTTGATGTCGAAGAAGACCGCGCCGGGAATGTGACCCGCGTCGTATTGCTGGCGCGCGGGTTCGATGCCGCCGGGCACAAAGTAGCTGGCATCGAGGATTTTAATCTTGGGGTCGTTTAAATGCCGGGCCAGCCAGGCCGTGCTCACCAAGGCGTCGGATTTCATTTGGCTCATTTCTTTTTCCATTTGGCCAGCACGCGCTCGCGGTTCAGGAAGAACCACTGCGCGGCCAGCAATGTCGCGGCATTAGTCAGTTGTCCGGCGTCCATCAGGGCCCGCAACTCCGCCTCGGACATGACGCTGACGCGGATATGTTCGTCTTCCCCGGGCAGGCCGAAGATACCGCCCGCACCCTCGGCCGAAACCCGGCCAAGGTACAGATAAATGCTTTCCGACGATCCGCCCGGCGTGGCGAGATAACGTTGGATCGGCCACAACTCGGTAACCGTGCGGCCGGCTTCTTCTTCGGCCTCGCGGAGCCCGACCGCTTCCGGCGTCTCACCTTCTTCGATGATTCCGGCGACGATCTCCAACTGCCACGGCTCCATGCCCGCGGCGTAAGCGCCGACGCGGAACTGTTGACACATGACAAACACGCCGAGGTCGGGGTCGTAGGGCAGCACCGCCACCGCATGGCCGCGCTCGAAGACTTCGCGCCGCATGACGCCGCTCCAACCGCCCTCGAAAAGCCCGTGGCGCAACTCGTAGGCGTCGACGCGGAAGTAGCCCCGGAAAACCGTGGTCTGTTCCAGGATTTCGAGTTCCGTCGGCACCGGCAAATGGCTCAAATCAGATTTATGGCTCATATGAATAAAGAGTAGAGTCCGTTGGTTAAGTCGTCGCGGTTGCGGGCAGTCGTTCGATAGTTATTATCGCGGTTCGCAAAGCATGGCGGCAAGTAATTCGCAATTCAGTGAGGAGGAGAAGCCCATGCCTGCCGTGGAAGTTGTCGAGAATGGCCGCGGTAAATTCGCGGTGGATATTAGCGTAGGACCGCACGCGCTCCTAGCCGATGAGCCTGCCGAAGCCGGCGGTAACGATTCCGGCCCCAGTCCCCACGACTTTTTGCTGGCGGGCCTGGGCGCGTGCACATCCATGACGCTGCGCATGTATGCCGATCATAAGAAAATTCCGCTTGAGCAGGTCCAGGTGCGTCTGACACGCCGCAAGATCAAAGCCGCCGATTGCCCCGACTGCGTCACGAAAGAAGGCGACGTCGAGGAGATGACCCGCGAAATCACGCTGGTCGGCGATCTCGATGAGGCGACCCGTCAACGCCTCCTCGAGATCGCCAACAAATGCCCGGTGCACAAGACGCTCACCGGTGAAATCAAAATCCGGACGGCCTTAGTCGCATAAGGCCGTTTTTCCTGGGAGGGGAGAAGACATGCGCGCAATGGTCATGGATCGCTTTGGTGGCCCGGAGGTGCTGCATATGGGCGAGATCGAGCGCCCGAAGGCAACGCCCGGCAATGTCGTGATCCGGGTGGCCTATGCCAGCGTCAATCCCGCCGATTGGAAGTGCGTCGACGGCTGGCTGTCGCAGTACTTTGAATACAAGTTTCCTTTTGTCGTCGGGTTCGACGCGGCGGGCGTCATCGCCGAAGTCGGCGAGGGCGTGACCAACTTCAAAGTGGGCGACCGCGTTGTCACCAGTTCAAACCTCGGCATCGGTGAGCGGGGTTCTTATGCGGAATATTTGCGCTCGGACGTCGCGCGGGTCGCGAAGCTTGCCGACAGCGTCGATTTCAAAACCGCCGCGGCAATCCCGACGGCGGCCATCACCTCGTACGAAGGTCTTTACGACGTTTTCCGTATCAAAGCCGGCCAGACCATCCTCATCAACGGCGGCGCGGGTGGCTGCGGCAGCTATGCCATTCTGTTCGCCAAGAACACCGGCGCGCGCGTGGCCGCGACCTGCGGCCCGGCCAATCTTGATTATGTGCGCGGGCTTGGCGCGGATCTCGCCATCAACTATCGCTCCGAGAACGTGCTCAACGCCGTGAAGGCCTGGGCCGCCGAGGGTGTGGACTTCGTGCTCGATACAGTCGGGCAAGGCACGCTCAAAGACGGCCTCAAGATGCTCAAGAAGGGCGGCACCCTCGGGTTCATCGCCACTCTCATTAAAGATGAGCCGCTGTTCGATCCCGAGGAAGCCAAGACGCTGGGCGTCAATCTTGCGTTCGTCATGAGCAGCCATGAACGCTCGGGCCGCCAGCTCACGGAGATTGTTGACCTCTACAATAAGGGCAAGCTGAAAGCCCCCGCGCTGGAAGTGCTGCCGCTCGATCAGGCGGGCGAAGCGCAGCGCCGTGTGAAAGACGGTCACGTGCGCGGCAAGATCTTGCTCAAAGTCGCCGACATCTAGGGAGGATAAAATGTCTCAAGCCCTCAAAGGCCGCGTCGCCATCGTCACCGGCGCCAGCCGCGGTATCGGCCAAGCCATCGCCCAGCGCCTCGGCGCGGAGGGTGCAACGGTGGTCATCGCGGCGCGCAGCCTCAGCCAGACCAAGGACGGCCTTGCCGGTACCCTGGATGATACCGCCAAGCTGATTGAACAGTCCGGCGGCAAGGCCATCAAGATCGCCTGCGATGTCGAGGATGCGCGCAGCCGTGCCCAACTCATCGACGAAACCCTCAAGCTGGCCGGCCGCCTTGACGTTCTGGTCAACAACGCCGGCCGCGCTGTTCACGCGAAACTTGATGAGTTTACCGGCGCGCAGGCGCTCAGCCAGACCGAGCAATATCTGCTGGCGCCTTTCGACCTGACGCGCCTGGCGGTGCCGCATATGCGCAAGCAGGGCAAAGGCTGGATCATTAACGTCGGTTCCTCGACGGCCTTCATGCCGGAAGGTCCGCCGTGGGACCGCTATACCACCCACGGCGGCGCGGCCCTCTATGCCGCGCTCAAGGCGTCGATCCATCGCCTGACCGTCAGCCTCGCCGCCGAACTGCAGGCCGACAATATCTCCGTGAACATCGTAGCGCCCGTGGGCGCGATCTTGACGCCCGGCGTCGAGGCCCTCGGGGTCATCACGGAAGAAACCAAGGCCTATGTCGAACCGGCGGATCATATCGCCGAGGCCGCGGTCGTCTTCGCCACCGCCGAACCCAAGACCCTGACCGGTCAGATCGCCATGTCTTACATGTACCTGGACCAGATCAAGCGCAGCACACGCTCGCTGGACGGCAAGACCGTCATCAAGGAGCGCGCCGCATGAGCACCCCCGGTCAGGAAAAAATATTCATCATCGATCAGATCAAGACCAAGCCCGGCAAGGGCGAGGCCTTTCTGAAAGCCTATATGGAGAAATACGCGGCCAACGCCCACGACCGCATGACGCACGAGTTCACCTGGGTCGCGCCGCCCATGTGGCTGAAGGATCAGTC
This sequence comes from Rhodospirillaceae bacterium, assembly GCA_019752235.1. Taxonomy (GTDB): domain Bacteria; phylum Pseudomonadota; class Alphaproteobacteria; order Rhodospirillales; family Rhodospirillaceae; genus SHVO01. The sequence continues at coordinate 4,410 of JAIEMI010000085.1, read as the reverse complement.
CAACACGCTCTACATCATCTGGTCGGTGAACGGCGCGGGCGCGTGGTGGGCCAATTCCCACCAGTCGCGCCGCATCGATGCCGTGGCGCAGTGGTGGCAGGATGCCGACAAGATGGTGGAAAGCCGCGACCGGATTTTCGCCAGCGACATCGCCGATATCGCGGGTCTTACAAATGTATAAGCTCACGCATCTCATCACGCTGAAGCCCGAGGCCGACCGTGCGGCCTTCGCCGTCTTTTTGAACGCCGCCGTCCAAGGCAGCCCGCAGGTCACGCGCGCGCTTTTGCGGCCGACGTTGCCGGGCGTTTACAACGGCGGCGATTTCATCTGGCACCTGCAGTTCAAGAACGCCGCCGCCTATCGCGCTTTCCTGACCAAGCCTCATTGGAAGGCTGCGCGGAAACTCCTCAAGACCAAGAACGTCGCCAACGTCGAAAGCGCGGCCTACGAGGGCGGCAAAACCGGCGCCAAGCGCAAAGACCTGAAGAACGGCGTTTACCGCGTGCTGTTCCTCAGTGTCAAAAAAGGAACACCCGAGAAAACCATCCGCCGGTTCGACACCGAAATGCAGGCCATGCCGGACTACATTTCATCCATTCAAAACTGGCAGCTCAGCCGGGTCGCCAAGGCCACGGGCAAGCGCAAGTGGACCCATGTTTGGGAACAGGAATACGCCGACATCGGCGGCCTGCACGGTCCCTACATGATGCACCCCTATCACTGGGGTCACATCGACCGCTGGTTCAACCCGGAATGCGCCGATTGGATCGTCGACACCTATCTGTGCCATACCTTCTGCGCATTAGAGACGGCCGTCATTCCGGCCCGCTAAAGCATCTTTGCGCAAGTTCCGGATTGACAAAATCCGCCCGCCGACCATTCATCCACCAACCTTTGCGGATGAATTGTTACACGGGAGATACACATGGGCTTGGGGCTTTTCATCGAAGACTGCGTGGTCGGCAAAGTCTATAAGACCAACGGCCGCACCATCGATCAAAGCGACATCACGCTGTTCGCCGGTCTGGTGGGCGACTTCTCCACCATTCACACCGACGCCGAATATGCCGCCAAGATGCCGCACGGCGCGCGCATCGCGCACGGGCCCCTGACGACGTCTTGCGCCATCGGCCTGTTCGCCCAGCTCGGCCTCGTCGACGGCACCGTCATCGCGCTGCTCAATTTCAACTTCGACATGAAATCGGTGGTGAAGGGCGGCGACACCATCCACGCCCTCATCACTATCGCCGAAGCGCGCGTCACGTCCAAGAAGACCTCGGGCGTGGTTAAGTTCGCCTACGACATCCGCAACCAGCGCGACGAGACCGTGCAGCTCGGCAGCATGACGGTTCTCGTCAAATCGCGGGCCTTCGAACAAGCTTAAGCCACCATGTCCGTTCCCAAGATACCGGAGTCGTTCAAGACCGCCTTCGACGCTTTCGCCGCGACGGCCGCCGCGCACCCCAAGAACATCTTCCTCTGCGTGCCCGCGGGCACCGATGAAGAGCGCAAAAGCCGCACCATCTTCACCGAGATCGATTACGAGACGGCCTTCGCGCGCATTCTGGAACTGAAGGCGATCTTCGAAGGCTCGGGCGTGGTGCATGGCACGCGCGTCGCGGTGTTGCTCGGCAACCGTCCGGAATATTTCTATACGCTGCTGGCGTTGAATGCGCTGGGCGCGTGGGTGCTGCCGGTCAATCCGGAAAGCTCCGCCGACGAGATGTTGTATCAGGTCGCCCATGCCGAAGTGGACCTCGGCATCACCACGCCGTTTCGTCTCGCCGACCTGACGGCGGTGTTCAATCGTCACGATCCCGCGCTGAAGGTCTACGACATCGAGAACCTTCCGCGGATTCTCACGGTGCGCGCCCGCACGCCCCACCCCGGCGCGCCGGGCCGCGATAGTATTGCGTCGGTGCTCTACACCTCGGGCACCACCGGCAAGCCGAAAGGCTGCTTGATCTCCAACGAGTATTTCCTGAACGCCGGGGCCTGGTACCTGACGCGCGAAGGCCACCAGTCCTTGGATTTCGGCGTCGACCGTATCTTCAATCCGTTCCCGGTCTATCACATGAACGCGGGCGTCGTGAGCTTGATGGCCGTGACCTTCTCGGCCAATTGCCTCGTGCAATGGGACCGCTTCCATCCTAAGTCCTGGTGGCGCGATGTTGTGGCGACGGGCTCCACCGCCGTGCACTACATGGGCCTGATTCCGCCGGTGCTGGTCAAGCAGGAGCCGGTGCCGGAAGAAAAGCGGCACAAGGTGAAGTTCGCCTTCGGCGCGGGCGTCGATCCCGACATTCACGTGGAATGGGAAAAGCGTTTCGGCATTCCGTTGATCGAAGTCTTCGGCATGACTGAACTGGGCCGCACCATCTCCAACAGCATCGATCCGCGCGAGATCACCACGCGGGCCTTCGGCCGTGCGCGGGATGGTTTCGAAGTTATGATCGCCGACGACAACGACCAGCCGCTGCCTGTCGGCACGGCCGGGAACTTGCTGGTGCGTCTCGCCGGCCCCAACCCGCGCAGCGGTTTCTTCTCGGGTTATCTCAAGGAAGAGGCCGCCACCGAAGCGGCCTGGCGCAACGGTTGGTTCCACACCGGCGACATCTGCCGCGAAGGTTCCAACGGCATGCTCTATTTCGTCGACCGCAAGAAGAACATCATCCGGCGCAGCGGCGAGAACATCGCCGCCGCCGAGGTCGAAGCCGCCATCGCCGGCCATCCGTCGGTGCATACGGTTGCGTGCCTGCCGGTGCCTGACGCATTGCGCGACGAAGAGGTCATGGCCTGCATCGTGCTGCAGCCGGGGGCCAAAGCGGATCAAGCCACCGCCGCCGCGATTTTCGATCACAGCTTCGCGCAGCTCACGTACTTCAAAGCCCCGGGCTGGATTGTGTTCCGCGACAAACTGCCGACCACGACCACGAGCAAGATTCAGAAGAATCAAATCTTCCGGCCCGACGAAGAGCCGACCGCGACGCCGCTCAGTTTTGATTTCCGCGATAAAAAGAAACGGCAGGCTGGATTGACGGCGTAGCGCGCGATTGGTGCGCGTTAAATAGGGTCAGAGTCAATTTTTGACGAAGACTGCACCTTATAGGGCAGGACGAGTGTCAAAATAGGGCAGGACGAGTGTCAAAAATTGACTCTGACCCTATTTAACGGTCGCCGCCGAGCTATTCCGCGATCATCACCTGATTACGCCCCGCGTGCTTGGCCTTGTAAAGCGCTTCGTCCGCCGCTTCGGCCACGTCCAGCACGCTTTTGTGCTGCGGATAGGTGGCGATCCCGGCGCTGAAGGTCACGTGGAACGTCCCGGCTTCGGCCTTGTGTTCCAGTTCGTTCGCCGCGTCGCGGAGTTTGTCCACGACTTCCTTGGCCGCCGCCGCGTCGGTGTTCGGCATGACGATGGCGAATTCCTCGCCGCCGTAACGGCCCACATAATCGACCCGCCGCAGGCGGTTCCGGATCAAATGCGTGACGCGCAGGATCACTTGGTCGCCCACCACATGCCCGTAGGTGTCGTTGACGGATTTGAAGTGGTCGATGTCCACCATCGCAAAAGCAACGGGCTGTTGCGTGCGGCTGGCCACACTCATTTCGCGTTCCAGGTTGCGCAGGATGTTGGTGTGGTTGAGCAGACCCGTCAGGCTGTCGCGGTCCGTCAGCTTCTTCAAATCGCGATAACGATTGGCGCGGCTGGTAATGGCCGACAGCAGTTGGCCCGGCTGCAACGGCTTGGGCAGGAAATCGTCGGCGCCCAAATGCCGCGCGCGCAGCTGCAAATCCAGCCGCGATTCCGTCGACAGGAACAGGATCGGCACCGTGGTATAGGCCGGGAATTGACGGACGATTTGCGCGAGGTCAAGCCCCGTGCACTCCGGCATATATAAATCCATCACGATCAAGTCGGGGTCAAAGCCCGACAGCGTATCGAGCAGATTCGAGGGCCGGCGCACCACGCGCGTTTCCATGCCCGCATGCTCCAGGGTGAGCTGGTAAAAAGCGGCGAGGGGACCATCGTCTTCGGCGATGACGACACGGTAAGGCCGCTCGTACTTGGTCTCTTCCAGCAGGCCCAGCCGCTCCACCAACTCTTCCACCTCGAAGGGCTTCGGCAGAAACACCGTCGCGCCGCTTTTGACGGCTTTCAGGCGGTCGGCAAACCCGGCGTTGGAGGACGCGAGGATCAGCGGCAGATGGGACAAGGCCATGACCTTGCGCACGATCTTCAAGTGCGCGTCGCCGCCGGAGATGTCGGCGTAAAGAACCCCGGCGGCGCCCTGCGCCACGTCGGTCGGCACATCGGCGGCGTCGCGTATGATATGGCAGCGATAGCCGTAACTGCTCAATGCATCCTGCAGTTCCCGAAGGCCGCTGCCGTCGGCGCTCAGCAGCAG
>JAIEMI010000117.1 GCA_019752235.1 Rhodospirillaceae bacterium | reverse complement strand
TAGAAGCGGGCACGGCGGTAGGTTTAGATGGCGCTTCGGCAACCGCAGGGGATGGCACGGGCTCGGTGTTCGCGGCAGCGTCCTGTGCTGCAGACGCGACGACGGGCGCCGAAACGGCGGCCGCAACGGCATCGGGCGCACTAGGCGTAGCTGGTGTCACGGGGGGCGGCGCAAGCGGCTGCTGGCCGGCAACCGGGGCCACAGGCGGTGAAAGAGGGGCCGGCGGCTGCATCACGGGAATGGTTTCGGTCGTTCCCGGCATCGCCGGTTTCGCTGCTGGGGGCGGCACGACCGCAGCGACTCTTGCCGGCGGTTGGTCGCCAGGTCCAACGAGGAAGAACGCACCGGCAATGGCGATGGCGAGAACAACAGCCGCGGCTAAACCCGCGGTACGCCAGTTCACGCTGCGACTGCCCGCAAACTTAATCGCCCCAGAACCCGCAAGCCGTCCGGCATCGAAGCTGGTTTCCGCCGCGACCGCCTGACGCTGTTCGTTTTCCTTTTCGGCCTTTTGGAGGGCCTTGAAGAGCACGCTCATAGTGTGTCGCCCCACGATGCCAAGCGTTAACACACCGGCATCGTTCCGGCGTCACGCGGCGTCCCCAATAGTCTCTTTTTATCCAATGGGTTGGAGGCTACCCCACCTCAAATCCCACCGATCTTAACCTATACACAAACGGTCAGGGTGGCAAGCATGACAAAAAAGCCGGAACGACCGTTTTTCCCGCAAATTCAGGGGCTTTCTGCGAATCGTCTTTAGCAGCCGTTACGTCGCAAGAGCAGGAACCTCAAAAGAGGAAGGGCTGGCTCCAGCTGCATAGCGCCGCCACATCTCCTCGTATGCCCATTCAATATGCCGGGCATATTTTGGAGTATCAAACAACGGGCATGAGGCCTTTGCCTGCTTCAGGCGGGAGGCAAGGCCATCACGGAAATCCTTGTCGAGACCAACCCGCACGGCGCACTCCTCATACGCGGCGAGCGACCCCGCGATAAGTTCTGGCAAGCCGACGGCGTGCAACAAACTCGCCGCAACACGGCTTTGGAAGGTTCTGCCGGGTACGGTTAAAACCGGGCATCCGACCCACAATGCGTCACTCGCGGTAGTATGCGCGTTATAGGGAAGCGTATCGAGAAACAAGTCGGCCTGCGCATAACGCGCCAGATGCGCCTCTTGAACCAACCGCGGACCAAAAACAATTCTTTCCGGATCAAGCCCGGCCTGGGACGCTTCACGTTTTAGGTTCTCGATCACGACAGCGTCGGCGCTCAAAAGCCACAACACGCTTCCCGGCACAGCATGTAACACGCGCATCCACGCCGCGAACATTTGCGGGAGAATTTTGCGGGGTTCATTGAAATTGCAGTAAACCACGCCATCCTTGGGTAACCCGTAAGTCTCGCGTGCGTGCGTCTTCGTGCCGGCTGGCTTCTTGCGGTCGTTTACCTGGTACGAATGAGGCATATATACGAGAGCTTCCGTGAAATGCGGGCGCTGCTCTTCGGACACAACGATCTTATCAACAATCGCGTAATCCACAGCCGAGGTCGCAAGCGTCCCCGGATATCCGAGATAGTTCACCTGAACAGGGGCAGGACGATAAGCGATGATGCGTGGCTGGCAATGCGTCGTGTACCCCGTCACATCAATGAGAATATCGACTTCGTCGTCTAAGATTTGTCGCGCCGCCGCTTCGTGGGTAATGCCGAGAAGCTCGGTAAATTTGTCGCAAGCTTTCTCCATCCGGCGACCGGTGCTTGAAGGTGCGCCCCGCCAAAGAGAATAGCCGTAAACCTTGAAACGCGCGCGGTCGTGCAGCTCGTACAACTCCGCGATCAAACTCGCCACGGCATGGTCGTTAAACTCTGCCGACACGTAGCCTAGTTTCAATACACGCGGCGCGGCACTGCGATGCTGTATGATAAAGGGCTTACAGCCGACGGTAATGGTTTTGCCGAGATCGCGTGCGCAGCGTGCCTGAAGCTCGGGATCGTCCGTATAATGAAGGGCCGAAAAGGGCTCAACGAGGACCGGATCAGTTTTCAGTGCCGCCATAACACGCGCATGGTGGACCTTATAGTCCGCCCAATCACACGCCATGAGACTGTGCCACAACGCCGTCGAAAAGAGATTGTCGGCAGACGCGCCAGCCTCGATCGCCTTTTTTGCCTCGCGTTTAACATCATTCCGCCGAGACGCTATCCCCAGGAATATACACAACCAGGAAGCCGCATCCTCGTGCCACGGTTTGAGCGCAAGGGCGTATCGTAAAAAAAGCTCGGCCTCGACAAACCGGCCTTGCCGTACGAAAAGCCGTCCGAGTTTCATTGCCAGATCTGCGGACGACGGGCGTTGGAGGATTTCCGCGCGAAGAATGGCTTCGTCCGCGTCGATCGGCATAAATTCCACGACGCCGCGCACGCCCACGGCACACTTAAACTTGGCAAGAGCCGCAGCAACCTTTGCCGGCTTCGGGTCGGGTATCCAAGGAGTCAGGATTTTATCAGGCCATTCAAGAATCGCGGCGACGGCAGCAAGCCTCTCTTGCGCCTCAGCAAACATCGGCGTCAGAATCACGGCTTGCGCGAAGCACTCGTAGGCTCCTTCAAAGACACGGGCTTCTTGCCGCAAAACCCCTAGCAGAAACCATGCTTCAGCGTAGGTCGGGCACATTTTAAGCGCGGCCTCAAATTCGGACTGCGCTTTTTTGCCAAGGGCGCCGGCGGCCAATTCGATGGCGTTGCGCTTGTGTTGAACCAGCCGCAAAGCCCATTGTTCTTCCGCAAGACGCGTTTCCGGAGGAACAGTGAAAAAGGCCTCGGCGCTCAGACGCCGTTGTCGCGCCCGCCTACGCGCCGTCATACGTTCATGTCTTGAGATTTTGCATGGAGCTTCATGATGATGTCCATGCGTCCGACCTGGCGCGCGACACTGCCAAGAATCATGAGAATCTGGGGATGCGTGACGCGGTTAATGACCCACTGCGACAGCAGCACCTTTGCCATCACACGCAAAAGAAACGACGGCTTTTCAAGAGCACCGGCAATCGGGGCGGTCGGTATGGGCGTATTCTGCACATTCGCGCTCGCCGATCGGGCTTCTTTTCCAGCTGCGCGGCGGTCTCGCCTATTCACGGTGTCCTCGTGCATAAAAGGGGTTATTTTGGGCGATATTACACTCGCCCGCGCCGGGAGCAATTCTAGTATTTGCGAGAACGCGGCCCGGGTGAAGAGGATAAATAGCCATGTTTAGGGCGCCCCCGAAGCATATTTGACAGATGGGTATTGCAATGAGGTTTTGACTGCTTCCATAAGAGGACTGGTCCGTAGCCCGACAAAGCCAATGATATGAAACTCTCGACAGCTTTTAAGAAATGAGACCGACCGCGATGACTCGGAAAACTGCTCTTATTACCGGCGTCACAGGGATGGTCGGTTCGCACATGGCGGACTATCTGCTGAAGCATACAGATTGGATGCTTGTCGGAGGCTGCCGGTGGCGCAGTCCGTTAGATAATATTCGTCATCTTATTCCGCGAATTAATTCCGGGGACCGGGTCCGACTGACGGAATTTGAACTACGCGACAGTTTTTCGATCACGCGATTGATCGAGGAATCACAACCAGACTACGTCTTTCATCTTGCAGCTCAAAGCTACCCCAAGACCAGCTTTATAAGCCCCGTGGATACCATGGACGTAAATATCCTGGGTACCGTCCGCCTGCTGGAAGTTCTGCGCACCCGTGCACCCCACGCGATTGTTCATGTCTGCGCGTCTTCCGAAATCTTCGGACGCGTAGGTCAGGACAAATTGCCGATCAATGAAGAGTGCGGGCTTCATCCGGCCTCGCCCTACGCCATATCGAAAGTCGGGACCGATCTTGTCGGCCGGCACTATGCCGAAGCCTATGGCATGACGGTTATGACAACCCGCATGTTCACGCACACGGGGCCACGGCGCGGCGATGTGTTTGCGGAGTCAACCTTCGCCAAACAGATCGCGATGATCGAAGCCGGACTGATAGATCCGGTTGTCAAGACAGGCAACCTGAACTCGATGCGCACCTGGGCGGATGTGCGCGACGCCGTGGAAGCCTATTACAAGCTGGTGACCGTCAATCCGGTGGCTGGAGGCTACTACAATATCGGCGGAACATTCTCCTGCACCGTTGGCGATATGCTCCGCTTTCTCTTGTCCTGCTCCACACGCCGAGATATCGCCGTGGAGACGGACATCGAGCGTCTGCGTCCTATAGACGCCGATCTTCAAGTGCCGGACGTGACGAAGTTCACGACCCACACAGGCTGGAAGCCGCAGATTCCTTTTGAAAAGACAATGACCGACCTCTTGGAATATTGGCGCGCGCGCATTAAAGCCGGCGATTTATTCCCGACGCGATAAATGCACCGGTATTTCGCGCCGAGCGCGCGCGAGGTCTTCGGGGATTCCGATATCGATAAAATAGGAATCGAATTCTTGCGCAAATAACTGTCCCGTGGCCACAATCGCCGGGAACACCTGCGTTTCAAGGAAACAAGGCGGTTGCGTTATCCATCCGAGAATCTCCCGGCGCAAAACATAAACCCCTCCATTTATCAAAGCCGGCTCAGCCTCCACTGACGCACAAAATGAAGTCACGCGCGCGCCATCAAGACAAACAGCGCCATACCGCGATGCGTCGGCCACCCGGCGCAATGCCACCTTGCCTAGCCAACCCTCACTTGTCGGTATGCCCGCAAGAGCTTCGAGATCGACTGCGAATAGGGTGTCGCCGTTTGCGAGCATAAAAACGTCGTCAAGATCGGCGGCGGCAAAGGATAGCGCGCCCGCCGTTCCTGCTGGCGTGGGCTCGAATAGGCACTTGATCTCAAGTCCACGTTCAGCACCCCACGTTCTATAACGGTCCGCGATGGCTTCCCCCAAATAACCTGTCAGGAGCAGAAACCTGCGTAAACCGTAAGAGGCTGCACGCTCTATGAGAATGTCGAGAAAGGGCCGTCCATCGACTTCAAGAAGCGGCTTAGGCGTTTTTATTGTGAGATCCCCCAAGCGGGTGCCCCGCCCGCCTACGAGGAAAACGGCTTGCTCTAATTTCATATCACACCGGGGTAGAACACACTGCTCATCATCGCGCATTGCTGCGAAAAGCCATCTTCGCTTCCAATTTGCCGCTTGCAGACATTCGTTTTTTGGCGTGTCCTAGGATATCAACAACGGTCTTACCCCACGGCCGTCTTTTCTGTGATCAGCCCGAGGGGATTGGGGCAGCCGACGAGACCGTCCATGAGCATGCTTATAACCCGCACTCCTTTCCGCATATCATTTTTCGGCGGCGGTACGGATTATCCTTCGTGGTATTGTAAGGAAAAAGGCGCGGTTCTCGCCACCAGCATAGACAAATACTGCCACATTACCTGCCGGTATTTGCCTCCATTTTTTTCAAATACTTACCGAATCGTATGGTCGCACGTTGAAATGGTATCTTCGATTTCGGAGATCCTTCATCCTGCCGTGCGCGAGGGGCTCCGCATGATGGGCTACTCTGATCGGCGCGGGATTGAGCTGCATCATCAAGGCGACTTGCCCGCGCGCGCGGGTATGGGCTCCAGTTCGGCGTTCGCCAACGGCCTTCTGCTCGCGCTTTCCGCGCTGAAGGGCGAAACGTTTGATCAGACAGCCCTATATTTGAAATCAATCGACCTTGAACAGAATTGGCTGAAGGATAACGTTGGGTCGCAGGACCAGGTGACCACCGCGGTTGGCGGCCTAAATATTATCCATTTCGGCAACGACGGAAAAGTCGATATCGAGCCCTTGGTGATCAGCAATGACCGCTTGAGTGCGCTCAATGACCGCCTGATGTTGTTCTATGCGGGCACGAGCCGAATGGCCACTGACATCGCAGGATCGATGATTCGCGGATTGGATGACCACGCCAGCGAATTGCGCGATATATACGCGCTGGTCTTCGAAGCCGCCAAGATTCTTCGCGGAGAGTCCGATCTCGATGGATTCGGACGACTGCTACACCAGACTTGGCGGCTCAAGCGCCGACTGAGCCCGGCGATCACGACGTCTACCATCGACAACATATATGAAACAGCGCAAAAGAATGGCGCCATTGGCGGCAAATTGCTGGGCGCTGGCGGCACTGGCTTTATGTTGTTTTATGTTCCGCCCGAGCGACAGCCGGATGTCATTCGATCATTGACTCATTTGGTGCATGTGCCTTTCCGCTTCGAGTCAGATGGCTGCGTATTAATACGGCCGCAAAGCTTCCACGAAGAGGACGCAGCAAAAGCCGGTCTGCGAACCACTACGACATAGACCTTTGAGCGCGGCCCTAATACTTCAAATACAGATCACTCATCCTATGTATATCGACGGCAAAACCATATTCGTCGCGGGTGCCACGGGACTAGCCGGCTCCAGCATCGTGCGCGCTTTGCTCGATGCCAGCTCAGATGTCAGGGTACGCGGCGGACACCGCGGAGATGCCGGCTATTTCATTGAAGATGACCGTCTGGAGTACAGCCGCGGCGACATCCGCAATGCTGGTGACTGCGCACGACTCATATCGGGATGCGACGCCGTCGTCTTCACGGCTGCGGTCACCGGCGGAGCGCTGCAAGCCGTAACTGCGCCGTGGTTGCAGGTGACTGACAACGTCGTCATGGACTTACAATTGGTCGGCGCGCTCCAAGCCGCGAGCGTACGTCGGGCGGTATATGTCAGCTCGGCTACGGTTTATCAGGAATATGAAGGCTTTGTCCGTGAGGATCAGCTCGATCTGAATTTGGATCCCGCCCCAGCATATGTGGGCGTAGGATGGGCCAAGCGGTACGCCGAAAAATTGTGTGCGTTCTGGCATCGCCAAGCCGGCATCGCATTTTCTATCGCGCGCACGTCGAATATCTATGGCCCTTTCGCGCGATTCGATCCGAACACTGCCAACTTTATTCCGGCGCTCATCCGGAAAGCCGCAGATAAAATGGACCCTTTTGAAGTATGGGGGACGCCGCAAGTCGCAAGAGATATTATCTTCGCCGCGGACTTTGGTCGGGCCATAGTGGCACTGTTGAATACTCAACATACGTCGTTTGATATCTTTAACGTGGGTTCAGGCCGGACAACAAGCGTCGGCGATGCCGTAACGTGGGCCCTAAGGCACGCCGGACATCAACCCTCGAACATCGTTTGGCGTAACGACAAACCCTCCACCCTTTCATTCCGCGCCCTTGACTGCTCGAAAATCTCGCGCATAACCGGCTGGAAAGCGGCTACGACTCCGGAAGACGGCATAGCCCAAACCGTGCGTTGGTGGCTGGAAAACCGAACGAGCTGGACGCGATGACCATGAAAGTTGCGGATTATATCGTCAATTACCTCGCGGACCGCGGCGTCGATCGCGTATTTATTCTTTATGGCGCTGCCAGCGGTCACCTTATCGACGCCTTCACGAGGGTAACCAAAACGAAATACGTCGCGGTAATGCACGAGCAAGCCGCCGGCTTTGCGGTGGAATGTTGGGCGAAAGCAAAAAATATCCCGGGCGTCGCCATCGTTACAAGCGGGCCCGGTGCGCACAATCTCGTCACCTCTATCGCCAATTGCTTCTATGATTCCGTGCCCGCGGTTTTTATTACCGGACAAATCAATACCAGCTTCCTTCGCCCGGACCCCAGCATTCGACAGGTGGGCTTTCAGGAATCCGATATAGCCGGCATCGTTACGCCCATCACAAAATACGCAAAAATGGTGACGCGAAAAGAGGATATCCGCTTTGAGTTGGAGAAGGCCTTTTTTGTTGCGCAGGACAAACGCCCAGGGCCTGTGGTGCTCGACATTCCCGTGAATGTTCAAGAGTCATTGATAGAACCGGACAAGCTTTTGGCCTTCGATCCCGCAACGGCGACAGATCGTTTTGATCTGGATGAAATTGACCGGCGCATCGACAGTTATTTGGACGATCTTGCAACTGCGAAACGGCCCGTCTTGCTTGTAGGTGGCGGTGTGTGGTTCGCGGGAGCCGTCGAAGCTGTTCGTCAAGTCTCTGAGACGCTTAAGGTGCCGGCCTTCCCGACCTGGAACGCGCTCGAC
>JAIEMI010000189.1 GCA_019752235.1 Rhodospirillaceae bacterium | reverse complement strand
ACGGTCCACGAGCGTCACGTGATGGCCGCGCCGCGCGGCAGCGGCGGCGCATTCCATACCGGCCGGCCCTGCGCCGACACTCAGGATGCGCTTGCTCGCGGTCGTCATGCGCGGCTCCATGGACGCCTCGCGCCCCGTCGTTGCGTTGACCGAGCAGGTGACGGGACGGCCGTAATGACAATCGTTGCACGCGATGCACGGAATGGCGCGCTCGCCTTTACCCGCGAAGGCTTTCTCGATCAGGCGCGGATCGGCGATGAGGCCGCGCACCATGCCGATGATATCGGCCTTACCATCCGCGACGATCTTCTCGGCGAAATCCATATCCGCAATCCGCCCCGTCACCATGACCGGCACCTTCACCGCCTGCTTCACCGCCGCCGATATCGGCACATTGGGACCGGGCGCGATGAACGCCGGCGCGACATAGGGCAGGTTCGCGCCGTTGAAGAGGCCGGAGTAAGTGCCGCCCGACATGCTGATGTAGGCCATGCCCGCCGCCTCGGACCGGCGCGCGACTTCGACAATGTCGGCCACGGTCAGACCGCCTTCGGGTTCCGGCCCGGTCAGGCGCAGGCCCACCGGAACGGCGTCATGGATGGCGCCGCGCACCGCTTGGATAGTCTCCAACAGGAAACGCATGCGGTTATCGAGGCTGCCGCCGTAGCGATCGGTGCGTTTATTCAACAGCGGCGACAGAAACTGCTGTCCGATGTAGCCGTGGGCCGCGTGCAGCTCGATGCCGTCGAACCCGGCTTTGACGACGCGTTCGGCGCACAGGGCATAGGTTTGAATCAGGTCGGCGATCTCTTCAACCGTCAGCGCATGCGGATTGTGGCGTTCATAGTCGTCCATCACCACCGAAGGCCCCACCACTGGCTGGTAGGTGTCGGTGTGCTGCGCGGACCCGGGGTGATAGAGCTGGCCGATGCTGAGCACGCCGTGACGCTTCACGGCTTCGCTCTGCTCGCGCATGGCCGGAATCATGGCGTCGAAATATTTGCGGCCTTCCTCGGTGAGCGGATGCGGCGGAATGGCGTCGACGTCGCTCGCGTTGGGCATGTAGGGTTTCCCCGGGCCCAACGGAAACTGCATGATGCCCATGGGTCCGAGATTGAAGCCCGCGAGACCGATCCCGCCCTTGGCGCGCTCTTCGAGATAGCGCACATACCGGGCTTGAGAAAGCCGCGGCCCGTGGGTCGTCATCATGACGCGGTTGCGGGCCTTCAGCGGGCCGATGGCGATCGGCTGGCGTAGATGCGTGTAGGTTCCCATCCGCCCTCCCCGGCGTCCCAAGGTCACGACAGATCATTCCGGACCCGAACCCCCCTGTAAAGCACACATACGTGTACACCGCCGTGGGGCTGTGAATTGCCCGGAAACGTCCGACCTGATAGGACTCTCGCGCGCTCCGCCCGGCGAAGGTGTGTCGGCGGTGCGGGCGGCGGAGGTACAGTCTATGGCGGCATCAGCCGACAAAGGATGGCAGGCGACGGCAGCCGTGACCCTGGCGGCGGCGGGTATACTCGCCGTGGCCTACGTTGCCCAATACGGCTTCGGCCTGTGGCCCTGCTCGCTCTGCTACGTGCAGCGTGTTCCCTATTTTGTTGTCGTCGTGCTGGGCGCACTGGCGCTGATGCCGGCCGTGGACGCGCGTTCGCGCCGCATCGTGCTGTTTCATCTCGCCGGGCTGTTCTTTCTCGAGGCAGGCCTGGCGCTGTACCACGCGGGCGTCGAGATGCACTGGTGGCAAGGACCGACCGCCTGCACCGGCAGCATGGGCGCGGTGTCGCTGGACGATCTCACCTCCGCGCTCTCCAAGCCCGGCAATCCGCTTTGCGACGAACCCGCGTTCCTGTTCATGGGCATTTCCATGGCGGGCTACAACGTCTTCGCCGCGCTGGTCCTGGGCGTGGCGTCGACCGTGGCCGCGTTGCGCAAACCCTGGTGGGCGCGGGCATGACCAAAATCACCGCGGAGGCTCGCTTGCCCGGCGATCCCGACAAAAATGAATTGCTGAACCAGATCATCCGTGTCGATCAGGCGGGCGAGTACGGCGCCAAACGCATCTACGAAGGCCAGCTTGCGGTGTTGGGCAGAACCGACGCCGCGCCGGTGCTGCGGGATATGCTGGCGCAGGAAGAAAAACACTTGGCGAAGTTCAACACCATCATGCGCGCGCGCGGCGTGCGCCCTTCGGCGCTGGAGCCTTTTTGGCACGTGGCGGGCTTTGCCTTGGGTGCGGCCACCGCGCTGATGGGCAAGGAAGCCGCCATGGCCTGCACCGCCGCCGTCGAGGATGTCATCGGCGAACACTACGCCGAACAGACCGCGCAGTTGGGCGACGACGAGCGCGAACTGCGCGAGACCATCTCGGCCTTCCGCGGCGACGAACTGCACCACCGCGACGTCAGCCTGCAGCACGGCGCGGAAACCGCGCCGGCCTTTGTACCGCTGACCGCCGCCATCAAGGCCGGAACGCGGCTCGCGATCTGGCTCTCGAAACGGATCTGACATGACCGATCCGGCGCGCTTCGCGCTAGAACCCAGATGCGCCGCCTTTTTCGAACACTGGAAAAGCCTGCGCCACGGCACGCTCGTGCCGACGGTCGAGGACTTTCTCGACCGGCCTTCGTTCACCCATGCACCGCTCGTGTTCATGGTCGAGGTCGAAGGCGACATGCTGATCCCCAAGCTGCACGGCACGGGTATTGTCGCGCGCTGGAATCGCGACGATACCGCCCGCAAAATGCACGCCGACCGCGACAGGGGTTATCTCAAGGAGCTTTTGGATAATTACCGCGCCGTCATGGCGCATCCCTGCGGCTGCTATTTGCGCAACGAGTACGCGACGACCATGGGCGGCACCACTCAGGTGCGTGTGATCTATCTGCCTTTGACCAGTAAACCCGGCCGCGCGCCGCGCGTGGTGGGGTATTCCTGCGAAATGGAGCCGCGCTTCGACGAGGATCCTATGACCGAACGCCACGGCACAATGGAGGCCGTGTGGCTCGACATCGGCGGGGGCCTGCCAAACTTTCCGCCGCACCTTCCGGGAAACCAGCCATGACCGAAATCGTGACCTGCGACATCGTCGACGCTCACAAGGCCTCCGGCCGCATCCAAAGCTGCGCGATTCAGTTCCGCCAGTTCGGCGCGCGCGCCAGCTTCGCCGGCCCCGTGCGCACCCTCAAAACCTTCGAGGACAACGCGCTGATCAAACAGACCCTCGCGACGCCCGGCCACGGCGCGGTGCTGGTGGTCGACGGCGGCGGCAGTCTGCGCACGGCGCTGGTCGGCGACGTCATCGCGGGTCTCGCGGTCACGCATGGATGGAGCGGCCTGATCCTGTGGGGCGCGGTCCGTGATTCACGGGCGCTGAAAACGCTGCCGCTCGGCATCAAGGCCTTGGGCACCAATCCCTGGACCAGCCGCAAGGACGGCGCGGGGCAGCTCGACATCCCGCTGCACTTCGGCGACGTGACCTTCGCGCCCGGCAAATGGGTGTACAGCGACGACGACGGCGTGATTGTGGCCGAGAGCGAACTGGCCTAACTAAGCCTGCTCCAGTTCCGTATCCCAATAGAGATAATCGCGCCAACTTTGGTGCAGATAATTGGGCGGGAAACTGCGGCCGATCTGCTGTAGTTCAAACGAATTAGGCCGATAGGGCTTCTGCGACGGGAACATGTGCGCTTCCTGGGGCAGGCGGTTGGCCTTCACCAGATTGCAGGTCGAGCAGGCCGTCACCACGTTCTGCCAGGTCGTGCGTCCGCCACGTGAGCGCGGAATCATATGGTCGAAGGTCAGATCATTCGTCGGATGCGGCGTGTGGCAGTACTGGCATTTGAAATGGTCGCGCAGAAACACGTTGAACCGCGTGAAGGCGGGCGAGCGTTCCATCGGTGCATATTTTTTCAGGCAGATGACGCTGGGCAGCTTCATTTCCCAGCTCGGCGAGCGCACGACCTGATCGTATTCCTGCACCACCTGAACCCGCCCCAGGAACACCGCCTTGATGGTTTCCTGCCAGGACCAGAGCGACAACGGGAAATAGCTCAGCGGACGGAAATCCGCGTTCAGCACCAGAGCGGGACAGGTTTCGAGCAACATCGCGAAACACCACACGTCAGCCAGAGGAGGGCAGTCTAGCAACTCTCCGCAGGAATACAAAATGTGGTATTCGTGACAGCCACCCCTACTAACCCGCAGTCGCAGGCGTTGCCTTGTCCGCTTCCGCATCCGTCACGCGTTTTGCCCCCAGTCCCACGGGGCTTTTGCACCTAGGCCACGCCTATTCGGCTTTTTTTGCCAGCGCCGCCGCGGGGCCGGATGGCCGTTTTCTGCTGCGGATCGAGGACATCGACCAGGGCCGCAGCCGACCGGCTTTCGAAGCCGCGATTCTCGAAGACCTCGGGTGGCTGGGCTTGGCCTGGGAAACGCCCGTGCGCCGCCAGTCCGCGCATATGGCGGAATACGGCGCGGCCTTGTCCCGGCTTGAGCGCGACGGTCTTCTCTATCCGTGTTTTTGTACGCGCGCCGACATCCAACGCGAGATCGCGGAAGCCGCCGCGGCGCCCCATCTCGTCAAGATGGGTCCGGACGGTCCGGTTTATCCCGGCACCTGCCGCCATCTCACGAAAGCCGAACAGCAGCAGCGCATGGACTCCGGCACGCCCTATGCGTTGCGTCTCAAAACACACGAGGCCATGGCGGCGGCGGGACCGCTGACCTGGCACGACGAGGAGCGCGGCACATTCGAAGCGGCACCCGATGTTTTCGGCGACGTCGTGCTGGCGCGCAAGGACGTTCCCGCCAGCTATCACCTCGCCTGCACGTGGGACGACGCGTTGCAAGGCATCACGCTGGTGACGCGCGGCGAGGATCTTCTGGCGGCGACGCACATTCACCGCCTCCTGCAAGCCCTATGGAAATTGCCGGTGCCGCGCTACCGGCATCACCGGCTGATCGCCGATGCCGGCGGCAAGAAATTCTCCAAACGCGATCACGCGCCGACGCTGCGCGCGCTGCGGGAGTCCGGTGCAACGCCGGAGCGCGTCAAAGGCATGTTGGGGTCATGAAACGGCGCACGCGGCGCGGGTTTCGGGAATCAACCTAATCGGCGTTGGCTTCGCGGAAGGCAGGAGTCCAGTTGTGAGCCTGTTTGAGGCGCGCGAGCGTCGCTTCAAAAGCCTCGGGCCGACAGACCTCCAGCACGCGCACGCGGGTCTCCGAGACCGTGCAAAGGCCGTCGGCGTCGGTCAGGTCCGTGAACACCGCGCTGATCAACTCATACTCCTCGGCGAAATCCTTCGCGCCCCGGGCGACGATCGCCTGGCGCTTTGCCTCATCGGCAACGGGCTCGAAGGCGATATAGCGCGAGGTCGCAAGTTCGCCGATGCGGAAGGTCGTGGAGCGTTGCCAGTCCATGGGCAGGCGCAAAGACGGCTGCGGTCCGGCGGGCTCTAGAAAAGACGGGTACATCAGACCGGCGGCGAAATTGCGCAGCGCCGAGGTGGTGTGGAACAGATAAACCGGCGCCTTGAGTTCGCCGTCGGCCTTCATCTTGGCCATCAGCGCCAAAGCCTGATCGCTTTCGGCCTGGAAAAGATTGGCCGCGAGATTGACGCCCAACGCCTTCTGCACGCGCAAAGACGCGTCCGGCGTGAACATCATCACGGCGATGATCAGTGTCGGCAACGCCGCCGCCAAGGCTCCCCCCGCGACAACCGCGCGCTGGCGCGTGCGCGCGGCCATCATCAGCAACGGCGGCACCAGCGCCACAAAGGTCATGGCGGCGAAAGGCAAGGCGTAACGCGCCAAGGCCACATCGGTCTCGACGATCCAAAACCACACGCCGGTGACAAAACACAGCAGCGCCGCCAGAACCGCGCCGCGCGCCGCCGGCGCGGCCAGCCCCGCGCCGAAACCCACGGCGATGACAAAGGGAATGGCGAAACCGAAACTGATGCGGATCATCAGAATCACCATGTCGGCGTCCAGCGTCGACAAGATGGTGCTGTTCATGACCTTCAGCACCTGCGAGCCGAAGGCGATGTTGCTGGGCGAGAAGTAGTGCGTGGCGAAGGCGGATAGAACCACCAGGACATAGACGATCACCGCCGCCGTGAGGCCCTTCACCGCGAAGGCGTAACCCGCCGCATCCGCGCGCAGCTTCGCAAAACGCCAGCCGCGGGCCGACGCGATGAGAATCATCCACGCCATACCGATCACCGCCATGACCAGGAGGCCCGCGGGCTTGATCATCAGCGCCAGCGCGCCGCCCAGCGCCGCGACAAGCGCCCACCGCCAGGACTGTTCGCGCACGCTGCGCAGCGCCGCCGCCATGCCGATAGCCGACGCACCGGCGATGAAATTATCCACCAGTCCCCAGAAGGACGCGGCGGGCATCGGCTCGTTGTATTGGAACTGATAGAGCGTCGGCAGGCCGCCCAGCGTGACGGCCAGCGCCGCCAGCATCCAACGCTCAGGCGCGGACTGATCGCGCTTATATCCCGCGATGTACACCGCGGCGGCCAGCATCAGCAGCGGAATGAAACACGTGCGGAAATAAAACCAGCGGAAGTCCGGCGAGAAACCGAAGGGATAGGACACTAAAATCGTGCCCGGCGGACGCACGCTGGGTCCAAGCCCGAAGGGATTGACCATGCGTCCGTTCGTGATCGCATCCCAAAAGCCGTGGGCTTTGACCACATAGGACATGGGGTCGTAGCTCGGCGGCTCCATGGCCGCCGCCGCCGCCAGCGCCATGCCGACGCCTGCGGCGACGATCCAGACGAGGACCAACGCGTCGGGAACGGTGACGGTGCGTTTCATGGATCACAACTTCAGTTTGGACAGCGGGTGGTTGTCCTGTACCAGCTTCTTCAGGCGCTCGTCGAGGACATGGGTATAGATCTGCGTGGTCGAGATGTCCGCGTGCCCCAGCATCTGTTGCAGGCTGCGCAGGTCGGCCCCGCGCGCCAGCAGATGCGTGGCAAAGGAATGGCGCAGCACATGCGGCGAGACGCGCGACGGCGCGAGACCGGCACGCACGGCGAGATCTTTCAGCAGGAGCGAAAACGCCATGCGGGTGAGATGCCCGCCGCGCCCCGGGGCCGGAAACAGCCGCGGCGAGGTCTTGGCCTTGGCGGGAATGAAGGCGTCGCGCACCTCAAGATACGCCGTGATGGCGTCGCGCGCGGCTTCGCCGACCGGAATCATGCGCTCTTTATCGCCTTTCCCGCGCACGATGATGGCCTGTTTGCCTTTCACCGCGGCCAGCGGCAGCGACACCAACTCCGAGACGCGCAGGCCCGTGGCGTACAACAGCTCCAGCAGCGCCGTGGCGCGTACGCCTTTAATGCCGTCGAGGGCGCGCGCCGCCGTCAGCAGACGGTCGACTTCATCCTCGGTCAGGAATTTGGGCAATGGGCGCGACAGGCGCGGGCTGTCGATGGCGGCGGTGGGATCGTCGCGGCGCACGCCCTCGCTGTAGAGGAATTTGTAAAACTGCCGCAAGCACGACAGCCGGCGCGACGCCGTGCGCGGCGCCATGGCTTGCTGTTTCATGTACGCAAGGTAGCGGCGGATATCGTCGACGCCGGCCCCGGCGGCATCGCTTTGCAGAAATCCCGAAAGATCATCGAGATCGCGGCGATAGGCGTCCAGCGTGCGCGGCGAAGCCCCGCGTTCCGCCGCCATCATCTCCAGGAACGTCTCGATATGAGGCGTCAGGAAAACCCCCGCTTGTCACCCCCGCCAAGCGAAGCGCGAGCGGGGGTCCATCGCGCAAGACACGCGGATTTAGGTTTTATTGATCCAGGGATCCCGGATCTGCGCGGCGTTTTAGCGCCGCTTGTCCGGGATGACGAATGGAGGTTTTTCGCCATTCGTGACATCTGCGATTCTCGCGGTTAAAGACCCAGCACCAATGCGGCTTCGACAGCCAAGGCGCGCGCATCCGCTTCACGCCCCGCCGCCCGCAGCGATTCAATCACGTGCTGCAACGAAGGTGCTGCGGTTTTACCGGGGCCGTCCTCGCCCAAGGCGACAAGCGCCAGGACCGCGGTTTCACCGATGCGCTTGCTCCGGGAGGCGTCGCTCAAACCGTTCCAGAGTTG
>JAIEMI010000138.1 GCA_019752235.1 Rhodospirillaceae bacterium | reverse complement strand
ATGCGCTTATACTCGCCTTCCGTCAGGCGGCGCATCACCGGCGGCCCACCGGCGACAGCGACGCTCGGCGTCGCGGTGCTTGCGGCTTTCTCAGCGGCAGGCGTACACGCCGCAACCGCCAGCACGGCGCCAGTCAACAATAATGTACGCAACATTCTGATCTTCATCTTACTTCGCCACTTGCGCGGTTTTGTCGCTGCTGTGTTTGATGAACGCCGGCACGGATTCAATCCAATAGGTGCCGGAAATCTCGGTGTTCTGGCCCTTGGCGTCGGGCGTGGCGTCGGCCAGGCGCTTCAGCGCGTAATAGACCGCCGGCATGTCGACGCCCGCCGAGTGTTCCGTCGCCCAGCCTTGCGCGGCGAAGGTGCCGAAGTAGACCGTTTCCCACAGCTGATAGCCGCCGAGGATGCCTTGCAGGTTGCCGTCCGGCGTCAGTTCGAAACGCATGCGCGCGCCGCGCATGTCGAACTCCGCCATCACCATGGGATTGCCGACCATGCGGAAGGTGATGGGATCGGTGGTGATGATGCCGTTTTTGATGCGCGCCTTGGCGACGTTGTTGAGACGCGGGTCGGGATCGACCCACATCGTCATGTCGGCGCGCACGTCGCCCGAGGCGTCGCGTTTCACCGGACTGCGGGCGCGATAGAAACCCACCGTCACGTCGTCGTCGTTCTTGAAGTCGTCGATGCCCGACACTTCGATAAGCCAGGCGGGCATGTAATCGCGTTCCAGATCCCACACGGTCTGCGGAAAGCCGGGGCGGTGCGGCAGCGCGCCGGTATGGCTCTGCGTGCAACCCACCGCGCGATACAGCTGGTTGTCGATGCCCTTCTCGCCGGTGACGGGCTCAACGAAATTGCTGGGGCCGTCCTTGCCGTCGAGATTGAAACCATAGGCGCGTTTACCCTCGACGATCTTGATCCCCGGATCAGGCTGGGTCCACGGCTGCGCGTAGATGTTCACCGGCTTGCCGTCGACGCGGCCGCGCTTGGTGATGATCGGCAGATAGGCGCCGTTGGGAAAATCCTTCAACAGCTCTTCGACTTCCTTCGCCGAGTAGCCGAGGTTGCGCAGGTCGCGCTTATAGAACACGTCGGACAGCGGGTTGAGGCCGGTGGGGCAGCTTTCCTGGCCGCTCAAGGTCGCCAGGTGGAACCAGTCCACGACGAAGCCGCGGGTCTCGCTCGCTTGCACCTCGGCCGCAAAGGACATGCCGGCCCATAGGCCGCAGACAGCCGCCAAACCCCGGACTTTGCTGGACGTCATCGGCGCTGCTCCTCCCAAAGCGAACAAACCATAATGTACGTACAAATAATGTACACGCAGGTTCGCCGGGGGTTAAGTCAAAGCGCGTAACACCTTGTCACATCTGGGGTGGAAACTCATAAGCGGTTGATTATATGAGAGCTTTCCCCTGCCGCGTGCTGGCGAGGATGAAGGCCCCAAAGCCCGTCACGAGCGCGAAGAATTGCGCCAGATTGCCCACCAGCGGGATGATGCCCACCAGGGTGAAGGCCAGGAGGCCCAGCAGCGTCCACCCCAAGGCGGCGACATAGCGGGGAGTCGAGGCGTCATGCGTCATGACGTCGCGCAATTTCATCCCAAGCCAGTAGGCCGCGACGACGATCCCGAGGCCGAACAACACGCCGAACACCGCGAGGATAAACAGGCCCAGCGGGATGCCGATAATGGTGATCATCAAAACGGCCATTGTAACCGGCAGAGCGATGGCGAGCAGGACGCCCAAGCCGAGGCTCTGCAAGGGCTGCTCCGTGACGGTGGCCGCCGCACGATTCACCTGCGGCGCAAAAAACGCCAGGACAACGCCGGCGAGGATTAAGAGCGCCGCGCCGAAGCCCAGCATGGCGACGACCGCAACGGCGATCATCTTGCCGAAGCCGAAATCGCCCATCCAGCTTTCGCCGTCTTTCCACTCCTTGCGGATGATGGTGCCCGTCACGTGCGCGCCTTCGGGCAGCTTCAGTTCTTTGGACGTGGCATAGATGAGATTGCCGGCGATCTTGGTATTGGGCGCCAGCTTGATGTTGCCGCCGCGCGCCGTCACATCGCCGCCAAAGGTGCCACCGAGCTCAATGGTGCCGCCTGTGGCGATGAGGTCACCGCCAATGTCGCCATCAATAATCTTCACGGTGCCGCCGCTCAGAATGGCGTCTTTCTGAATTTTCGAGAGCAGGAGCTCCACGTGACCGCCCGCGGCGATGACGTCCTTCGCCGTCGTGTTGCGGATTTCCACCTGCCCGCCGGCGGCAATGATGCGCCCCGTCGCCGTGTCCTTCACCTCGACCTGGCCGCCCGCGGCGATGACCTCGCCCACGACCTTCGATGCCACGGTGACATCACCGCCCGCGGCAAAAGCGGTGTCCGCGGCCTCCGTCACGTCGACATCGCCGCCCGCGTAGAAATGCAGTCCGGAGCGCGTGGCGTAATGCCGCAAGTCGTGGTCCGCGGCCATGGCGGCACTTGCGAGAACCATCAGCAGGCCGGCGGCGATCAGCCGGAAAGGTGTGACGAGTTTGGACATGGCCTGTCCCCCCAATGTTGTTGGCTGATTCTATAAGAGCAATCGCCGTGCCAGGGCGATAACCTATTGATCTGACATACATTTGAAAATACCGCCTGCGGACGTACCGCGACGAGATAGCGGCTTTGGCGACTAAATGACGAAAACCGCAACTCGTTCCCCGATCGGCCGAACAACGCTGCTAGCGCATTGATCTGCCTGGATTCTTAGGCTCCAAGCCCGCAGTTGTATTTGCCCCGGGCCCCTCCTATACATCCTCATCCTTTCAGCCTGCACACTAATAGGTCTCGCCAGATGATTCCGCGTTACGCCCGGCCTGCCATGACGAAAATCTGGGAGCCGGATAACAAATTCCGCATCTGGTTCGAGATCGAAGCCCACGCCTGTGATGCCCAAGTAAAGCTCGGCGTGATTCCCGCCGAAGCCGCCAAGGCGGTCTGGCAGCGCGGTAAGTGGAACATCGAACGCATCGACGAAATCGAGCGCGAGACCAAACACGACGTCATCGCGTTCCTGACCAACCTTGCGGAATATGTCGGCCCGGAAGCGCGTTTCGTGCACCAGGGCATGACGTCTTCCGACGTGCTCGACACATGCCTGTCGGCGCAACTGGTGCAAGCCAGCGACATTCTGCTGAAGGACATCGATGACCTCCTCGCCGCGCTCAAGCGCCGCGCACTGGAACACAAAATGACCGTCGCCATGGGCCGCAGCCACGGCATTCACGCCGAGCCCGTGACGATGGGTCTGAAGTTCGCCGGTTTCTACGCCGAGTTCGCACGCAACCGCAAACGCCTGGAAGCCGCGCGCGAGGACATTGCGACCTGCGCCATTTCGGGCGCTGTTGGCACTTTCGCGAATATCGACCCGTTTGTTGAAACCTATGTCGCCGAAAAGATGGGCCTGCACGTCGAACCGGTCTCGACACAGGTCATCCCGCGCGACCGCCACGCGCAGTACTTCGCCGTACTCGGTGTTATTGCGAGTTCTATCGAACGTCTGGCAACCGAGATCCGCCATTTACAGCGCACGGAAGTGCGTGAGGCTGAAGAATACTTCTCGCCCGGCCAAAAGGGCTCGTCGGCCATGCCGCACAAGCGCAACCCAGTGCTGACCGAAAACCTCACAGGCCTCGCCCGCATGGTGCGCGCTTATGTCATCCCCGCCATGGAGAATGTGGCGCTATGGCACGAGCGCGACATCTCGCACTCGTCCGTTGAACGCTATATCGGCCCAGACGCCACCATCACTTTGGACTTCGCCCTGGCACGCGCCACCAGCGTGGTCGACAAACTTGTGCTCTATCCCGACGCCATTGCCAAAAATCTGAACATGATGGGCGGCTTGGTGTTCTCGCAGCGCGTGCTGCTGGCGCTGACGCAAGCAGGAGTCAGCCGCGAAGACTCATATGTCTACGTGCAGCGCAACGCCATGAAGGTATGGAACGACGGCGGTCAGTTACTCGACCACTTGAAAGCCGACAAGGACGTGACTGCGAAAATTCCGCAGAAGGACTTGGAAGGCCTGTTCGACATGGGCTACCACACAAAACACGTCGACACGATTTTCAAACGGGTGTTTGGGGCCGCGTAGCGGCCCCCGGCGCGTCTTCGGCGAAGCGTAAGCGCGCTACTTACTCTCCGCCGCAATCTGCCCCGCGGCCGTGCTGAAACACTCGGTGAGTTTGGCGGCGAGGACGTCGTCCGCCACGTTCAAGTTGGCGGCTTTGAAGTCGGCGCGCACTTTCCCGAGCATGTCGTCGTCGCCGGGCTTTTCGAAGTTGGACCCGACCACGTCCTTGGCATAGGCATCGGCCTTGTCGCCGCTATATCCGAGTTGGCCGGCGGCCCATTGGCCGAACAGCTTGTCGCGGCGGGCTTGGGCGCGGAACGCCTGCTCCGCATCCAACTGGTATTTGCGTTCGAAGCCTTTTTCGCGATCGTCAAAAGCGCCCATATCGTCCTCTCTAAATGATCCCTGTGCTTGATATAACAACGTATTGCCCGCACGCAACTGGCGCGGCGCGGTTTTCCACATTACCTTTCCCGCATGTGTACCGTCGTCATGCTCCGCCGCCCCGGCCATGCCTGGCCGCTGCTTCTCGGCGCCAACCGCGATGAAATGGGCAATCGCCCCTGGAAACCACCGGCACGCCATTGGCCTGACCGCGCGGATGTGGTTGCCGGACTGGATGAACTGGCGGGCGGCACCTGGATGGGCCTCAATGACAACGGTGTGACGGCCTGCATTTTGAATCGCTACGGCTCCCTGGGGCCTGCGCCGGGAAAACGCAGCCGCGGCGAACTGGTTCTCGATGCCCTGGATCATAGCGACGCCCAGGACGCGGCGCGCTTTTTGAAAGATATCGACCCCGGCGCCTACCGGCCTTTCAACATGCTGATCGCCGACAACCGCGACGCCTGGTGGCTGGCGATGAAGACCGACACCTCCGACATCACCCTGGAGCCGATTCCCGAGGGCCTGTCGATGTTCACGGCCCACGACCGCAACGATACGAGCGATGCGCGCATCGGCACCTACCTGCCGCTGTTCCAGAAGGCGCTGCCGCCGGACCCGGACGCCGGGGATTGGGCCAGCTGGCAAGCGCTGTTCGGGGCGAACACGGCGACGGGCGAGCCCTACACGGCCATGAGCTTCAAAACCGACAGCGGCTTCGGCACTTCGTCGTCCTCGCTGCTGGCCCTGCCCTCCATCGAGGCCGCCCACGGGGAGAGCAAAATCCGGCCGATCTGGCTGTTCGCGCCGGGGCGCCCCGAGTCTGTGCCGTTTGCCCCTGTGGATATCTCGGGCGGCACCCGCCCTGGCCTGCATTAGAGGCATTTAGGCCCATTTTGTGGGGTTCCATGAGACCAAGGACCACGCGTTGTGGTCCCCCCCTTCCCCCTGCTATATCGACCCCGAGATATAGGCGTTTTCGAGCCCGCGCGATAACCGCGGTTAACCGTTGCAGGAACCATTCATGGCGCGGCGCAAGCAGATTTACGAAGGTAAGGCCAAGGTGCTTTTCGAAGGCCCCGAGCCAGGCACCCTGGTCCAGTATTTCAAGGACGACGCCACCGCCTTCAATAACAAGAAAAAGGGCACCATCACCGGCAAGGGTGTCCTCAACAACCGCATCTCGGAATACCTGATGATGCGCCTGGAAGAGATCGGCATTCCCACGCACTTCGTGCGCCGCCTGAACATGCGTGAGCAGCTGGTGAAGGAAGTCGAGATCATTCCCATCGAAGTCGTGGTGCGCAACATCGCCGCCGGATCGATCTCGACCCGCTTCAACATTCCGGAAGGCACGCGCCTGCCGCGTTCCATCGTCGAGTACTATTACAAAAGCGACGAGTTCAACGACCCCATGGTGTCGGAAGAACACATCACCGGCTTCGGCTGGGCGGCGATCCACGAGATCGACGAAATGCTGAACATGAGTCTACGCGTCAACGATTACCTCGCGGGTCTGTTCCTCGGCATTGGCATCAAGCTGGTGGACTTCAAAGTCGAGTTCGGCCGCCTCTATCACGAGAACGGCGACATGCAGGTGGTGCTGGCCGACGAGTTGTCGCCGGACAACATGCGTCTGTGGGACGTCAAGACCAACGAGAAGATGGACAAAGACCGTTTCCGCCGCGATCTGGGCCGCATCGAGGAGGCCTATCAGGAAGTCGCGCGCCGTCTGGGTATTCTGCCCGAGAGCGGACCCACCGACGTCAAGGGGCCCGCGACATTGCAGTAAAGATAAGCCGGCGTGGAATTTCACCGGAGATCGAGCGAGGTAAATAGGGCCAGAGTCAAAATCCGCGCGCTAGCGGCGCAAAAAGCACTGACCGAGAGCGGAATTTGACTCTGACCCGATTTACCAGCCTCGGCTGACGCAAATTCCACGCCGATATTTCTAAGGAGCGTTTTTTGAAAGCTAAAGTCCACATCACCCTGAAGAACGGCGTGCTCGACCCGCAAGGCAAGGCCGTGGAACACGCGCTGCTGGGGCTTGGTTTCGACGGCGTCGGCGGCGTGCGCCAAGGCAAGTACATCGAAGTCGATCTGCCCAAGCAGAGCGACAAAGCCAAAGCCAAAAGCCAGGTCGAAGACATGTGCAAGAAGCTGCTGGCCAACACTGTGATCGAGAACTTCAGCGTCGAGGTTGTGGACTAGTGCGCGCTGCCGTCATCGTATTCCCGGGTTCCAACTGCGACCGCGATATCGCCGTCGCCCTTGAGCAAAGCACCGGCAAGCCCACCAAAATGGTGTGGCATCAGGACACCGAAATCCCCGACGTGGACCTGATCGCGGTCCCTGGCGGCTTTTCCTACGGCGACTACTTGCGCTGCGGCGCCATGGCCGCCCATTCGCCGGTGATGCGCGAAGTCAAACGCCGCGCCGAAAAGGGCACGCGCGTGCTGGCGGTGTGCAACGGTTTTCAAATCGTCACCGAAGCAGGGTTGCTGCCCGGCGTGCTGATGCGCAACAAAGACTTGCGATTCATCTGCCGCGATGTGCACCTGAAGGTCGAAGACTCGCAAAGCGCCTTCACCGCCAAGTACACAACCGGCGACGTGATCCGCATTCCCATCGCCCACGCCGAAGGCAACTATTTCGCCGATCAAAAGACGTTGGATGAACTGGAAGGCGAAGGCCGCGTGGCTTTCCGCTATTGCTCGCCCGAAGGCGCGGTGACCGAAGCCGCCAACCCCAACGGCTCCCAGCGCAATATCGCGGGCATTTTCAATAAATCGCGCACCGTGCTGGGCATGATGCCCCACCCCGAGCGGCTGGCCGACGCCACGCTGGGCGGCACCGACGGCCGCGCCATGTTCGACGCCCTTGTGGAGACCTTGTCGTGATTACGGCGGAAGACATCAAGACTCACGGTCTCAGCGAAGACGAATACAAAAAAGTTCTGGAAGTGATGGGCGGACGTGAGCCCAACATGGTGGAACTGGGCATCTTCTCGGTGATGTGGTCCGAGCACTGCTCGTACAAGTCTTCGAAGAAGTGGCTGAAGACCCTGCCGACCAAGGCGTCGTGGGTGATCTGTGGCCCCGGCGAGAACGCGGGCGTGATCGATATCGGTGAAGGCCTGGCGGCCATCTTCAAGATGGAAAGCCACAACCATCCGTCGTTTATCGAGCCTTACCAGGGTGCGGCGACCGGCGTGGGCGGTATCCTGCGCGACGTGTTCACCATGGGCGCGCGCCCCATCGCCAACATGAACGCGCTGCGTTTCGGCGAGCCCAAGCACCCCAAGACCCGCCATCTGGTGGCGGGCGTGGTGGCGGGCATCAGCGGTTACGGCAACTGCGTCGGCGTGCCGACGGTCGGCGGCGAAGTGAACTTCCACCCCAGCTACAACGGCAACATCCTGGTCAACGCCATGACCGTGGGCCTGGCGCAGCAGGACAAGATTTTCTATTCGGCCGCCGCGGGCGCGGGCAATCCTGTGGTCTATGTCGGCTCCAAGACCGGCCGCGACGGCATTCACGGCGCGACCATGGCGTCGGCGGAGTTCGACGCCAATTCGGAAGAGAAGCGTCCCACCGTTCAGGTCGGCGACCCCTTCACCGAA
>JAIEMI010000300.1 GCA_019752235.1 Rhodospirillaceae bacterium | reverse complement strand
GGCATGAAGATGACCGAACAGCGCCGCATCATTGCCCGCGTTCTCTCGGACGCCCACGACCATCCCGATGTGGAAGAGGTCCACCGCCGCTCGGCGGCCGAGGATTCGCGGATTTCGATCGCGACCGTCTACCGCACCATGCGGTTGTTCGAGGACGCGGGGATCGTCAAAAGGCACGATTTCGGCGACGGCCGGTCGCGCTATGAGGAAACCCCCAGCTCCCACCATGACCATCTGATCGATATGCGGTCCGGCAAAGTCACCGAATTCCGGAATGACGATATCGAGCGCCTGCAGCACGAGATTGCCGCCGCCCATGGTTACAAACTTGTAGGCCATCGGCTGGAGCTGTTTGTCGTACCCCTAGATTCGGAAAAAGAAACAGAACGATAACACGACATATTGTGGCCCCACGGATAATGTCTTGCGATAGGTGGGGCGGATAGCTTAGGGGGCCTAGGCTTTCTGTCATAAATACGTAACAATGCGCTCCCTTTTGAAGGGCGGAACGCCGTGGGAATGACTGTGACGGTCCGCGATCTAACGAGATCGACATTTCAGTCGACGGTGTTGCTGACCCGCAAGACCACGTCGACGTTAAAGTCGACTCTTCAAATGACACTGCGGTTTCTGGGGCGACGTAAACGACACCCCCGCAACAGACATGGACGCGGATTAAACATGACCGTCTTATTCCCCCAGGCTGCGAACGCAAAAAATATATCCGGCGCATCTCTGCCCGTGGCGCACGCTGGAAATCACGGCGCACCCCTCGACGCCTGCCCGGGCGTCCCTGAATTCACCAGCGCGGGCACGGCCTTCCTGCGCGACACATCGCACGGCTTCGAGCCGGTGGTGGCCGGCAATCAGATCATCAGGCTTGCGACCTCCGCCAACGAACTGGATGCGGCCCAGGCGCTGCGCTACCGGATTTTTTACGACGAGATGGGCGCGCACCCGCTGCCGGAAATGGCCGCGACGCGACGCGACTTCGACCGCTATGACGCCGCCTGCGATCACCTGATTGTGGTCGATCAATCACGCTCCTACGACACCCAGGTCGTCGGCACCTATCGCATTATGCGCCGCGAACACGCGCGCGCCGCGGGCGGCTTCTATTCCGCCTCGGAATACGACATCTCGCGCCTGACCAGCGCACCCGGCACCATTATGGAATTGGGCCGTTCTTGTGTTGATGCCGCCTACCGCGATCGCGCGACCTTGAACCTGCTGTGGCGCGGCATCGCCGAGTATTTAAACCTGCACGGCGTCGATATGATGTTCGGCTGCGCCAGCCTGCCCGGGACCGATCCGGAACTGCTGAAAATGCAGCTGTCCTACCTCTATCACTATCATTTGGCGCCGGAAGCGATGCGCGCCGAAGCCCTGCCGGAACGCTTCGTCAACATGAACATGATGCCGAAGGAAGCGATCGACCCGAAGCGCGCGCTGGCGAGCCTACCGCCGCTTTTGAAGGGTTATCTGCGCGTCGGCGCTTATGTGGGCGAAGGCGCGGTGATCGACCACCAGTTCAACACCACCGACGTCTGCGTCATCATCAAGACCGAAATGATCGCCGGGCGCTATACCCGCCACTACGACGTCGCCGAACGTCAAGAGACCGCGTCATTCAAACGCGCGTCTTAACTCCGCCGGTTATTCCCGACCCCGCACTGCCGACGACGGCCATCGGAACGGTGATGGCCGGTTTGCGACTGGTGGGTTTCCTGACCGCTTCGTTCATCGCCACGGTGATCTCCGCCAGCTTGAACGGCATGAATATCAATTCCGCGCCGTTCCGCTGCTGGTACTACCGCATCACCGCCAAAATCGTCGGACTGCGCATTGTGGTGCGCGGCGTGCAAAGCACGGCCAAACCGCAGCTGGTGGTCAGCAATCATATTTCCTATTTCGATATCGTCGTCCTCGGTTCGCAGATCGCGGGCGATTTCGTCGCCAAGGCGGACATCGCCAAGTGGCCGGTGTTCGGCGTCATGGCCAAGGCCGGACGCAGCGTGTTCATCGACCGGCGGCGCAGCGCCACCGACAACGCCCGCGACCAGATCCAGGAGCGCCTGGACGACGGCGACACGCTGATCATGTTTCCGGAGTCCACCTCGGGCGACGGCAACCACATGAAAACCTTCAAGAGCGCGCTGTTCACCGTGGCCGAACGGCGCGTCACCGATGCCGCCGGCTATACCGGCAACGTCGTGGTTCAGCCGGTCTCGATCGCCTACACCCGGCTCAACGGCCTGCCCCTGGGCGTGGGCTGGCGGCCTTTCGTCGCCTGGTACGGCGACATGGAAATGGGGCCGCATCTTTGGCACGTGGCCAAGCTGGGCACGCTGACGGTGGAGCTGACCTTCCACACGCCCGTGACATTGGCCGCGTTTCCCAACCGCAAGGCCCTGGCGGCGCATTGCGACCAGGTGGTGCGCACGGGCATGGCCCAGCTTCTGGCCGGACGTGCTGCGTAAGACGTGCTGCGTAAAGACGGGGCGCTCGCCGCCTAAAGACCCACCTTTGCCTTGAAGGCCCTCGATAGAGTATGACGGACCCGCCACGGGCACCCGGAACCCTTGAGGCTCTGGATGCATTACATACTGAGGATCACCGAAAAAGGCCTTTAATACCAACGTCATGGGCGATACCCCGCACTCTCCGCCGCGCAAGAAGCTGTTCATCAAGACTTACGGCTGCCAGATGAACGTCTACGACTCCGGCCGTATGGCCGACGTCCTGGCGCCCCTGGGCTATGCCCCCACCGCGACGCCCGACGACGCCGACATGGTGATTCTGAACACCTGCCATATCCGCGAAAAGGCCGCGGAGAAGGTGTTCTCGGATCTGGGCCGCATGCGCCCCCTGAAAAAAGACCGGGATATGATCATCGCCGTGGCGGGCTGCGTCGCCCAGGCCGAGGGCGCCGAGATCATGGCGCGCGCGCCCTTTGTCGACATCGTGCTCGGCCCCCAGACCTATCACCGCCTGCCGGAGATGGTGGCCCGCGCCACGCGCGCGCAAGCTGCATCCGCCTTCCCGGCCAAGCGCACCGGCATCCTCGATACGGAATTTCCGGCGGAGCCCAAATTCGACCACCTGCCCGCGCCCAAGGCCGATGGGCCGACGGCGTTCCTGTCGGTGCAGGAAGGCTGCGACAAATTCTGCACGTTCTGTGTCGTGCCTTATACGCGCGGCGCCGAATACTCGCGCCCCGTAGCCGACATCTTGCGCGAAGCGCGCGGCCTGGTGGCCGGCGGCGCTCAGGAACTCACGTTGCTGGGCCAGAACGTCAACGCCTATCACGGGAATACCGCAGACAAACACACCTGGGGCTTAGGCCGCTTGATTCGCGCACTCGCCGAGATCGACGGACTCACGCGCATTCGCTACACCACCTCGCATCCGCGCGACATGGACGACGATTTGATCAAGGCGCATGGCGACGTGCCGCAGCTGATGCCGTTCCTGCATCTGCCCGTACAGTCCGGCTCGGACAAAATCCTGGAGTCCATGAACCGCGGTCATACGCACGACGACTACCGGCGTATTGTCGACAAGCTGCGCGCCGCGCGGCCCGACATCGCGCTGTCGTCGGATTTCATCACCGGATATCCCGGCGAGACCGACAAGGATTTCGAAGACACCATGGCCTTGGTGCACGACATCGGTTTTGTACAGTCGTTCTCGTTCAAATACAGCCCGCGTCCCGGCACGCCGGCGGCGGCCTTGAAGCCGCAAGTGCCTGAAGACGTGAAAACCGAACGCCTGCATCACTTGCAGCAGGTGCTCGATGCGCAACTGCGCACGTTCAACAAAAACTGCATCGGCAAAACCTTCGACGTGCTGTTGACCAACCCGGGACGCTATCCGGGGCAAATCGTCGGCCGCAGTCCTTATCTTCAAGCCGTGCATGTCATGGCTGATCCCAAGCATATCGGCGCCATCGTGCCGTTGAAGATCGTGACGCTGGAATCCTACAGCCTCGGCGCGGTGTGGGCGGATGCGGCCACACCCGCGGTGAGCGCATGATGGAGCGTATATAGCGGTGAGCGAAGCCACGCATCTCACCTGCGAATTCTCGGACAACGGGCTGGTGCAGGAACTTGTCGGCCCGCACAACGCCAACCTGACGCGCTTGGAGCAACGCCTGAACGTTGTCTTGCACAGCCGCGGCAACACCGTCACCATCGAAGGCCCGCCGGCGCGCGCCGCCCGCGCGGAAGCCGCATTGAAACAACTCTATAAACGACTGACAGAGGGATTGCCGGTGGACATGGGCGATGTAGATGGCGTGGCGCGCCTCGCACAGGACAGCAGCGGCGCGGCGAATGAAGACCTGTCGATCCGCACCCGCAAACGTCACATCACCGCCCGTTCGCCCGTTCAGGCGGCATACCTGAAAGCTCTGCAGGACTTTGAACTGGTCTTTGCCCTGGGCCCCGCCGGCACAGGCAAAACCTATATGGCCGTGGCGAAAGCGGTGGCGCTGAAACTCTCCGGCGCCGTCGACCGCATCATTCTCTCGCGTCCCGCCGTGGAAGCCGGCGAACGTCTGGGTTTCCTGCCCGGCGACATGCGCGAGAAGATCGACCCGTACTTGCGCCCGCTCTATGATGCACTCTACGACATGCTGCCCGGTGATTATGTCGCAAAGCTGTTGCTGTCGGGCGAGATCGAAGTCGCGCCGCTCGCCTTCATGCGCGGACGCACGCTGACCAGCGCCTTCATCATTCTCGATGAAGCGCAAAATACCACGCCGGTGCAGATGAAAATGGCGCTGACGCGCATGGGCGAGAATTCGCGCATGGTGGTCACCGGCGATTTGAGCCAAGTGGACTTGCCGCGCGGCACCAAGTCGGGTTTGGAAGACGCGCTGGAAACATTGGACAATCTGCAGGGCGTGGGTCAAGTCCGGTTCTCGCACCGTGACGTGGTGCGCCACGATCTGGTGGCGCGCATTGTCGATGCTTACGACAAACGCGACGCGCAACGCCGAAAGGCGCCGCCCCAGGAATGAGCCGCGCGCGCACGACCAAAAAATCAGCGCCTCAAAAATCGGCGGCGCCGACGATCATCGACATCACTGTCGCATCCCGCGCCTGGACCAGAAGCCTGCGCGGCGCGAAGGCCGTCTGCCGCCGCGCCGCATCGGCGGCGCTGGGAAAACCCGGCAAGCCCGTTGAACTCAGTATTCTGCTGACCAGCGACCGCGCGAGCCGCAAGCTCAACGCGCTTTATCGCGGCAAGGACAAGCCCACCAATGTGTTGTCATTTCCCGCCGGCGATCCCCTGATGCTGGGCGACATTGCGGTCGCCTACGGCGTGACCGCGCGGGAGGCCAAAACCGAGCGCAAGACACTGACGGCGCACTTATCGCATCTGGTGGTGCATGGCGTTCTGCATCTTTTGGGCTATGATCACGAGAATGAGAAAGACGCCGTAGCCATGGAACGACGGGAACGCAAAATCCTGGCTGATCTGGGAATCGCCGATCCCTATGCCCCGGCTGCCTCAGCGGCGGCGCGGAGGCGGCGGTGAGCGAACTCAACCGCCCATTGTCGAGCGAAGCGTCCGAAGCGCAGGGCTCCGGCTTGATCAAAACCCTGCGCCGCTGGTTCACGCCCGAGAGCGGCGAGGCCGAGACCGTGCGCGACGTCATCGAAGAGCTGATCGAAGAGCGTAACGAAGAGAGTCCGCCCGACGGCGGGCCGGTGATCGATCCCAACGAACGCCTCTTGCTCGCCAACGTGCTGAAGATGCGCGCGGTGACGGCGGCGGACATCATGGTGCCCCGTCCCGACATCGTCGCCGTCGAAGCCCAGACCCCCATGCTTGAAGTCATGGCGCTGCTGATGAAAGAGCGTCACTCGCGCCTGCCGGTCTATCGCGAGACCTTGGACGACGTCATCGGCATGGTCCACATCAAGGACGTGGCCGTGATGGTCGCCGAACGCGGCGTTGTCCGTGAGGGCGGGCCGCAACCGCGGCTGTCGGAGATTGTGCGCACCATCCTGTTTGTCTCGCCGGCCGTCCGTGTGCTCGACTTGCTATTGGAAATGCGGTTGAAGCGCACGCACATGGCGCTGGTGGTGGACGAGTACGGCGGCATCGACGGCCTGCTGACCATTGAAGACGTCGTCGAGCAGATCGTCGGCGACATCGAGGACGAACACGACGGCGAGGAAGCCCCGCCGATTGTCGAGCGCCCCGACGGCACGGTCGCGGCCGATGCCCGCGTCACCTTGGGCGAATTCGAAGAGCGCTTCCCCGGCGTGTTCAGCGCCGAAGAGCATCAGACCACCGACACACTCGGCGGCCTTGTCATCCGCCTGGCCGGACATGTACCGGGCCGCGGCGAACTGGTGAAGCATCCGTCGGGCATGGAATTCGAAGTGATCGACGGCGATCCGCGGCGCGTGCGCCAGTTGCGCGTGCGCGGCATACCCAAGCCCGCGCCAACCGGCAAATGATTTTCTCATGATCGGCCCATGATCGAGACGGCGGCATTGCGGCTGGGCCGCTTGAAGGGCTGGCGGCGGCTGGCGGTCGCCTTCATCGGCGGCGCCGCGACGGTTTTCGCCTTTCCGCCGTTTTCCTTTGTGCCCGTGTTATGGCTGATTTTTCCGCCGTTGATGTGGCTGCTGGACGGCTGCACGACACGGCGCGATGCCGTTGCCGCCGGCTGGGCCTTCGGTTTCGGTTTTTTCGCCACCGGTTTTTACTGGATCACCAACGCGTTTTTTGTCGATGCCGAAACCTTCGGCGCCATCGCGTTTCCCGCGGTGATGTCGTTGGCTTTCGCGCTGGGCCTGTTCACGGTGGTGGTGACGGCCATCACGCATATCATTCCGCCATCCTCCGAAGACGACATGCCCTACGACCGCGCCGCCGTGACGGCCTTACGCGTTGTGCTGTTCGCCGCGGTGTGGACGTTGATGGAATGGCTGCGCAGTTGGATCTTCACGGGCTTTCCGTGGAATCCCATGGGCGCGGTCTGGGCGGAGACGCACACACCCGTCGGCGCAGCCGTGATTCAAGTAACGCCGCTGATCGGAACCTACGGGCTGTCGTTGCTGACGGTGGTGCTGGCCGCCATGCCGGCGGTGCTGGGCTACACGCCGCGCCTGCGGCGCGCGTGGCTGACGGCGGCGGCGCCGATGGCGGTTTTCATGCTGATCGGGATAGGGGGCGGCGCACGCTTGGCGATCAATGAAACCGCCTATGTGCCCGGCGTGAAGTTTCGCCTGGTACAGGCGAACATCCCGCAGACCGAGCGCGCGCGGCCCAGCCAGTGGGCGGCACAGCTTGAGGACTATGTGAGCCTGAGCGTCACGGACCGGCCTGCCGACATCACACACGTGGTGTGGGGCGAGGCCGCGGTGCCGCCGACGTATTTTTTGAATCTCGATGAGCGCTACCGCGCGGCCGTTGCCGCCGCCGCGCCGCCAAATGGCATGCTGATCACGGGTGCTGATCGTGGTTTGCGCGGCGCGACGGAATGGGCGGCGATCTACAACTCGATGTACGTCATCACACCCGCGGGCGAGATTGCGGCCTTCTACGACAAATCACATTTGGTGCCTTTCGGCGAATACATGCCGATGCGCTGGCTGATTCCCTACGAAAAGATCACCGGCGGCCTCGGCGATTTTTCCGCGGGCCTCGGCCTGACAAGTCTGGCCGTTCCGGGTCTGCCGCCTTTCACCCCGCTGATCTGCTACGAGGCGATTTTTTCCGGCAACGTCACGCCGCCACGCGCCGCGCTGGCGAAAGACGGCCTTGCGCCACCGCAATGGCTTTTGAACCTGACCAACGATGCCTGGTTCGGAATAAGCACCGGGCCCCATCAGCATTACGCCACAGCGCGCCTGAGAGCGGTGGAAGAGGGCTTGCCTTTGGTGCGCACCGCCAATACGGGCATTTCGGCGGTGATCGACGGTTATGGGCGAACAATCAACGCCTTGGGGCTCGGCAAACGCGGGGTGGTCGATGCGCCGCTGCCGATGCCTGCCGCCGCCTACACGCCCTTCGGGTTGTTGGGTAATTTCATACCCGTGACATTGGCAACTTTCGCCGCTGCCGGCGCGTTCGCGTCCGCCGCCTCCAGTTCCACGCGCACGGCGTCCGGCCAGCGCCCGACGAACCAGCGCGGCAGCCAGACGTCACCGTCGGGCAGCGGCTTCCGGT
>JAIEMI010000174.1 GCA_019752235.1 Rhodospirillaceae bacterium | reverse complement strand
CAGTATCGCCAAAGGACGGGCCGGCGAAGCCGCCCGCAGCTACGACATGCTGAACGCGGTGCCGGCGGCCGCGCCGTTCATCCCGGTCCGCCGTAACACCGACCAAAACTAACCCAGCTAAAACTTGACTTAAGTCCGGCGCTGCCGCCTAACTCTCGCAAAACTGCGAGGATTTATGCGCGACCCCGTCATCGGCATCACCGCCGACAGCGAACAGCCCGGCGGCTATTCCAAATTCCCCTGGTACGCGATTCGGGAGAACTACTGTTCCTCCGTGCGCCAGGCCGGCGGCGTGCCGATCGTACTGCCGCATGAACTCAGCCTCGTGCAGCACTACGTCAACATGCTCGACGGCCTGCTGGTCTCCGGCGGCAACTTCGATGTGGACCCGGCCCTGTTCGGCGCGGCGACGCGCCATCCCAAAGTCACGGTGAAGGAAGGCCGCACGGATTTCGAGCTGGCCATGACGCGCGCCATGCTGGCCGCCGACAAACCCATCCTCGGCATTTGCGGCGGTCAACAATTGCTGGCGGTCGCCATGGGCGGCACGCTGATCCAGCACATCCCCGATGAAGTCGGCGCGCCGCTGGCGCACGAGCAGCCCAATCCGCGCGACCAGGCCGGTCACGACGTCGATATTAAACAAGGCACTCTTTTGCACCGGATCACCGGCGAAACCCGCGTGCCCGTCAACAGCGCCCATCACCAGGCCGTGAAGGACGTACCCGGCCATCTCGTGATTGACGCCGTGGCGCCCGACGGCGTTATCGAAGGCATCGAAGACCCCTCGCGCAAATTCTGCATCGGCGTGCAGTGGCACCCGGAGTTTCATATCAGCCCCGCCGACGTGCGCCTGTTCGCGGCCTTCATCGACGCGTGCCGCACATGAGCAAAGACACGAAGAGCAACATGGAAAAAGGCGACCGCATCGCCAAGGTCATGGCGCGCGCCGGACTGTGTTCCCGCCGCGACGCCGAGAAGTGGATCGCGCTGGGCCGTGTGTCCATCAACGGCATCACGCTCAAGACCCCCGGCGTCGTCGTGCGCGAGGGCGACGACGTGCGCGTCGACGGCAAACAACTGCCCACCGCCGACCGCGCGCGGGTGTGGCGTTTCCACAAGCCCAAGGGACTGATCACCACCCACAAGGATGAAAAAGGCCGCACGACGGTATTTGAAGTGCTGCCGTCGACCATGCCGCGCGTGGTGAGTGTGGGCCGCCTCGACCTCACATCCGAAGGCCTGCTGCTGCTCACCAACGACGGCGCCTTGGCGCGCGAGTTGGAGCATCCGTCACGCGGCTGGGTGCGGCGCTACCGCGTGCGTGTGCACGGGCGGGTTGACGACAAAGGCCTCGCGCGTCTCAAAAACGGCGTAACCGTGGACGGCGTGCGTTACGGGCCCATCGACGCCCACGTCGACAAAGCGCCGGCCAATGAAAAAACGGGCGAAAAGACCACGTCAAAGTCCGCATCCAAAAGCAATACGTGGGTCACCGTCGCGTTGACCGAAGGTAAGAACCGCGAAGTCCGCAAGGTCATGGAATTCCTCGGCCTGACGGTGAATCGCCTGATCCGCGTATCCTACGGACCGTTCCAGCTCGGCAAGCTGGATACGGGCGGGCTGGAAGAAGTGCCGGCACAGGTTGTGCGTCAGCAACTCGGCACAACGGCACCCGCCGGTCTCAATAAAAAACGGCAGCGCAATGAAAAAACCGGTAAAAAAACCGAGTCCGACGAAGCTTAAGCCGGGCGCTGTCCGCATCATCACCGGCGCGTGGCGCGGACGCGGCATCGAAGTGCCTCCGGGCCAATTGATTCGCCCCACGGCGGATCGCGTGCGCGAAGCCCTGTTCAATCGCCTGGCCCATGCCTTCACGGACTCCGGTTTCCAACTGACCGGCGCGCGCATTGTCGATGTCTTCGCGGGCACCGGCGCGCTGGGCCTCGAAGCCCTGTCGCGCGGCGCGGCACATTGCACCTTCATCGACCGCAACCCGGACGCCGTCGCGCTGTTGAAACGCAACGTCGCCAAGCTCGGCGCCGAGGACCGCGCCGTGGTGATGAACGCCGACGGCGCGCATCTGCCGCGTGCGGCGACGGTCTGTGACTTGGCATTGCTCGATCCGCCCTATGGCGAAGGGCTGGTGACGCCCGCGCTGCAGGGTCTCGGCCGCCAGGGATGGCTGAAACCCGGCGCCCTGGTGGCGGCGGAAACCGACGCGGGCGACCCGGAACCGGCGGCGGAGAACTTCACGTTGGTGGACCGGCGCGCCTACGGCCGCGTGGCGGTGAGTTTTCTGAGCTATAGA
Organism: Rhodospirillaceae bacterium; assembly: GCA_019752235.1. Lineage (GTDB taxonomy): Bacteria > Pseudomonadota > Alphaproteobacteria > Rhodospirillales > Rhodospirillaceae > SHVO01. The sequence goes on along the minus strand of JAIEMI010000174.1, from coordinate 6,087 downwards.
ACTTAGCGCTCAGGAACGATCGCACCCAGCGCCACGGGATCATCCAGCGTCGGCGGCAATTCGGGGTCCGCGAGACCTTCTTCTTTTGTATTGCCTTCGGGCTCTTCCGCCACGTTGCGCTGGTAGACCTTGGCGTCCACCACATGGATGTAGTCGTGGCTGGGATGCTCTTCGGGGTGCGGCGCGATCAGCCAATCCCATTCCTCGTTGTGGATAAGGGTTGATGTCGGCGGCAGCTTCAGCGCCTTCAAAAGGTCGGTGCGCGACACCATCTTGTCGTCCTGCATGGCGATGCGCTCGACGTCGGTGATGATCACGCCCACGCCCGTGGCATCCACGGCGACGGCTTTGCAATGCTGCTCCATGATCTGATACGCGAGCTTGTCGGAATCGAGATCGGAGAAACCGCGCGTTTTCTCGAAGTACTCCGTGAACGGCCCGGCGAGCTGCGTCAAACAATTGCACGATATGACAAGGTCGGCTTCCTTCAGGTGCGGAATGCGCGCGGGCGGCGCCGGGTTATGGCCGCCGGGCGGCCGTCCTTCCTTGATGGCCTGATAGACGCCGGTGATGTCGCCCGTCAGAAGTTTCACGTTGAAATGTTTTTTGGCTTCGCGCCGCACCTGGGGCATGTGGAAAATATCCACCAGCAGCACGCGCTCGAAACGCGACGCCAGCAGCTTCAGCGGCACTTCCAGCAGCAAACCGGAGCCCAGCACCAGCACCATATCGTGCTTCTCGCACAAATCGACGGCCTTGGTGATGAGGTTGCGGCAGGAGCGCTGATGATTGTCCCAGGCGGTGGCGCAGCGGCGCGCGCGGAACTCCAGCGCGATCAGGCGCTTGAGATAACCGAACTTGCGCGTGCGCTCGGGCGCAAAGGTCGTCAGATAGCGAACGAACTCGCCGATCATGCCCCACTTGTCCCCAAGATGGCCGTGCCCACTTTCACCTTACCGCCGCCCAAACAGTCTTTCGATATCCTTGAGCTTCAGCTCAACATATGTCGGCCGCCCATGATTGCACTGCCCCGCGTGCGGCGTCACTTCCATTTGCCGCAGCAATGCGTTCATTTCGGCGCCATTGAGCCGCCGTCCGGCGCGTACCGCGCCATGGCAGGCCAAGGTGCCGCAAACATCCCCCAGCTTGTCTTTCAACGTCAACGCTTCATCGACGGAAGCCAGATCGTCGGCAAGGTCTTTCACCAACCCGGCAACATCGGTTTCGCCCAGCAGCGCCGGCACTTCGCGCACGACGATGGAATTGCCGCCGAAGGCTTCCAGCACCAGGCCCAGTTCCGCCAGCTCCGGCGCGCGCGCGGCGACCCGCGCGGCGGCGGATTCGTCCAGCTCGATGACTTCGGGAATCAACAGCATCTGGCGCGCCACGCCGCCGTCGGCCATGGCAGCTTTCATGCGCTCGTAGACCAAGCGCTCGTGCGCGGCGTGCTGATCGACAATCACGATCCCATCGCCGGTCTGCGCGACGATATAGGTTTCATGCACCTGCGCCCGCGCGACACCCAGAGGATGCGAACGGTAATCGGCGTCGACAGCTTCCACCGGCGTCGCATCGGGGGCCGACGGCGCCAAGGCGAACAACGACGTGCCCGCGTCTTCCGACAGCCCCTGATTTTCTTCATCCAGCGGCGCTTGCAGCGCATAGGCCGCGCCATACCCCGTCATCGCGGGCCGCGTCATAAACGCACGATTGCCTTGCGCCTGAAACGCGCCCAGCGCGCCGGCGGCGACGGTGGTGGAGGCTTTATGTCCGGCTTCCGCCAACGCGTGTTTCAGCGCGCCGACCATAAGCCCGCGCACGAGCCCCGCATCCTTGAAGCGCACCTCGGCTTTGGCGGGATGCACGTTCACATCCACGTCCGTCTGCGGCAGTTCCAGGAACAGCACGACATAGGGATGACGGTTGTGGGCGAGGAAATCCTGATAAGCCGCGCGCACCGCGCCCGCCAGCACGCGGTCGCGCACCGGGCGGCCGTTGACGAACAAGTACTGAGCTAAAGCGTTCCCACGGTTGAAAGTCGGCACGCCGATATAACCATACAGCCGCAAACCTTCGCGCTCGGCGGCCACCGGCACGGCGTTGGCGGCGAAATCCTTGCCGAGAATCACGGCGAGGCGTTCGAGATGTGAATCGAAGAGATCGCCCTGCGTCAGCCCCGCGGGCAGATTGAGGCGCTGCTTGCCGTCCGCCGTCAGCGTGAAGGTGATATCGGGATAAGACATCGCCAGGCGCTCGACCGCGTCAACCGCGTAGGACAACTCGGTCTGGGCGGTTTTCAAGAATTTGAGGCGCGCCGGCGTGGCGAAAAAGATGTCGCGCACTTCGATGCGGGTACCGCGCGGATGCGGCGCGGGCACCGGGCCGTCCTTGCGTCCGCCCGCCACCACCACGTACCAGCCCGAGTCCGCGTCCGCCGTGCGGCTGGTGACGGTGAGGCGCGCGACGGAGCCGATGGCGGGCAAGGCCTCGCCGCGGAATCCGAGGTAGTTGATGGCCAAAAGGTCGTTGCTCGGCAGCTTCGAAGTCGCATGGCGATCCACGGCCACCATCAGTTCCTGCGGCGTCATGCCGCAACCGTTGTCGGTGACCACGATCAGCGAACGTCCGCCGTCGTTGAGCACGATGTCGATGCGCGTCGCGCCCGCGTCGATGGCGTTCTCCACCAACTCCTTCAAGGCCGAGGCCGGCCGCTCCACCACTTCCCCGGCGGCGATCTGGTTGACCAGATTGGGCGGCAGCAGGCGGATGGTCATGCTGCGCCGCCCTTTGCGTGGAGATAGGCCGCCACCAGGCCCGCCGTGGAGCTGTCGCGGTTCTTCAAGGCCGCGCCGTTCAATGCCGGCTCCAGTGATGTCGCGAGTTCTTTACCCAACTCCACGCCCCACTGGTCGAAGGAGTTGACGCCCCACACGAGCCCCTGCACGAAGACTTTGTGTTCATAGAGCGCCATGAGCATGCCCAGCGTATAGGGCGTCAGTTCTTCCAACAGCAGCGTGGTCGACGGACGGTTGCCCGAGAAGCTGCGGTGCGGCTGCAATTCCAGCGGCGTCGACGCGAGATCGGCGGCGGCGCGGCCTTTCATCAAGGCTTCGGACTGCGCGAACATATTGGACAGCAACAGATCGCGGCTCGGCCCCATGCCGTCGGCGCCCTTGAGCGCGCCGATGAAATCGCAGGGGATCATGCGCGGGCCCTGGTGCAGCAACTGATAGAACGAGTGCTGGCTGTCGGAACCGCCGCCGCCGAAGACGATAGGCCCGGTGTTACCCGCCGCGGGCACGCCGTCCGTCATGACGCCTTTGCCGTTGCTCTCCATGTCCACCTGCTGCAGGTGAGACGGCAGCAGCTTCAAACGATAGTCGTAAGGCAGCACCGCCATGGCGGCGGCGCCGAGGAAGTCGGCGTGCCAGAGGCCGATCATGGCCAGGATCACCGGCAGGTTCTGGTCGAGGGATGCGGTTTCGAAATGCCGGTCCATGGCTTCGGCCCCGGCCAGGAACTGATCGAAGACCTCGTAACCGCAGGCCAGCATCACCGGCAGGCCGATGGCCGACCACACCGAGTACCGCCCGCCCACCCAGTCCCACATGGGGAACACGGCGTCCTTGGAAATACCGAATTTTCCGGCGGCGGCGCGGTTGGTGGAAATGGCGGCGAAGTGACGCGGCAGCGCCGCTTCGCCCAGCGCCTCGACGATCCAGGTCCGCGCCAGGTGCGCATTGAACATGGTCTCGGCGGTGGTGAAGGTTTTGGACGCGACGACGAACAGCGTCGCGCTGGCATCAAGGCCCGTCAGCACTTCGTCGATCTGCGCGCGGTCGGGATTGGAGACAAAGGCCACCGACAGGTCGGCGCGCTGATGGTCCTTCAGCGCATCAGCGACGAACATGGGCCCTAGGTGAGACCCGCCGATGCCGATGTTGACGATATGGCGGATCGGGTTGCCGGTCGCGCCCAGCCAGGCGCCATGGCGCACATCGTCGGAAAATTTCTTGAGACGCGCGCGTGTCGCCTGCACCTCGGGCATCACGTCGACGCCATCAACGGTCATGGGACGATGGGCGCGGTTGCGCAGCGCCACGTGCAGCACGGCGCGCTTCTCGGTGGTGTTGATATGCGCGCCGGCGAACATGGCGGCGCGGCCCGCTTCGACGTTGCGCGCCCGCGCCAGTTCCATCAGCAAGCCCATGGTCTCGGCGGTCACGCGGTTCTTGGAATAATCGGCCAGCAGCGGGCCCAGCGAAAACGAAAACCGCGCGAAGCGGTCGGGATCGCCGGCGAAGAGATCGCGCAGATGCGTCTCGCGCAACGCCGCGGCGTGGGTTTCCAGCGCCTGCCAGGCAGGCAGCGTGGTGAGCGGGTGTCCCGTCATCGTTTAAAAGTCGTGTCCGTGTTCAGAGCAAATGCCTGTAACACCATATCAACCCGCGGTGTCGAAGCCAAACCCCCGAATAGTCAAATCCTTAGAAATCAATGGATTAGGCGAACTGAGGGCTCCCAAAAGCAGCCGCTACGGGTAGGACCGCCTAACCCTTCGGGGCTGGCGCGGCCTTAGCGGCTGGTTTAGCGGGCGGTTTCGGTGTCGGCCCCACGATCACCACCGTCAACCCCTCCGGATCGTAGAGGCGCTTGGACACGCGCTTGGCGTCCTCCAGGGTCACCGCTTCGATCATGCTGTTGCGCTTATCGATGTAGTCGAGGCCGAGCTTGTCGCGCTGCACGGCCAAGAGGATATCGGCGATGCTGCCGGTGGAGGTGAAACGCAGGGGCCACGCGCCGGTGAGGTACTGCTTGGCGTCGTCCAGCTCCTTTTGCGTCGGGCCGTGCTCGCCCATCTTCTTCCATTCTTCGCGGATGATGGCGACACTGGTGTCGGCCTGGTCGGCGCGCGTGCCGACTTGGGCGTATATCAGCGCCGCCGCATCATAGGGCACCATGCTGGTGGACACGCCGTAGGCCAGGCCGCGCTTCTCGCGCACTTCGTTCATCAGGCGCGAGGCGAAGCTGCCGCCGCCGAAGATGTAGTCGGTCACGGTCGCCACATACCAATCGGGATCGCTGCGCTTCAGCCCCTTCTCGGCCATCACCACGATGCTCTGCGGGATGTCCTTTTCAACGCGCACGACCTGGCCCTTAGCCGGCGGTTCAATCTCCGGCACCGTGACGTTCAGCCCCGTGGCCTTGGGCAGATCGCCGAACAACTGATCCATGACCTTGCCGAGGGCCGCGGGCGTGATGTCGCCCGACGCCGCGATCAGCAACCGGTCGCGGGCGAACCGGCTTTTCACCCAGGCGCGCAGATCGTCCGCCGTCACGGCCGCGACCGTTTCCGGCGTGCCGCCGTCCTCGCGTCCATAGGGATGGTTGGGGAAAACCGTTTCCATCAGCGTCTTGCTGGCGATGCGGTTGGGATTCTCCTGACGGCCGGCGAGGCCCACTTGAATCTGGCGGCGGATCCGCTCCACCGGTTCGGCGTCGAAGCGCGGCTTGGTCAGCGCGAGATGCATCAGCTCGTAGGCCTTGGCGGCGTTGGGCGTCGTCGTGATGAGGTTGCCGCGGATCATGTCGCGATCGTCGGAGAATCTGAGACTGATGGCGCGATCTTCCAACGCCGATTGGAACGCAAAGGAATCAAGCTCGCCCGCGCCTTCGTCCAGCAGCGACACCGCCATGCCGGACAGGCCCTGCTTCGCCGCCGGATCCAGCGCCGAACCGCCGCGGAATCCGAAGGTAATGGCGATGATCGGTGTGGTGTGGTCCTCGGCGAGATAGGCGGTCAGGCCGCCGGGGCTTTTGACTTCCTTCACCGTGAGGGCCAGGGCCGGCCCTGCGAACAGCAGGGCCCCGGCAATAACAACGCCCGTCAGCTTCAGGGAGAAGGTCTTCATGGTGCGGGCCCTCCGGCCGCGGCGGCAGGTGCAGGCATGTCGGGCGGCAGCAGCACGCCGGTGGCGGTGGAATACTGCGTGAACAGTTTGCGCGCGGCGCTGCGCACCTGATCCGTCGTCACCTTGGCGATCTCATCGGGCCAGCTTTCGATCTCTTCCAGGGTTTGCCCCACTGTCA
>JAIEMI010000230.1 GCA_019752235.1 Rhodospirillaceae bacterium | reverse complement strand
CCGCGCGGCTCGTCGGGAAGCAGACTGCCACGGGGCTCATCGCGCGCCGGATCGGGGCGATTTTTCGGGACAGGGATGAATTGCCTGTCGCCTCGGATCTCTCCGGCAAGATCAATGAGGCTTTGGCGGCCACGCAATTTCTGGTTGTTCTGTGCTCACCGGCCTCGGCCCAATCCAAATGGGTCAACCAGGAAGTCATCAATTTCAAACGGCTCAAGGGTGAGGACAGCATCATAGCGGTCATCATCGGCGGCGAGCCGTTCGCGACAAATATGCCGGGCCGGGACGCTGAAGAATGCTTCGCGCCGGCGTTGCGTTTCCGCATCGGTCCCGACGGCGCGTTGACGGATCAGCCCGCCGAACCCATCGCCGCGGATCTTCGCCCGGAAAAAGATTCCAAGCGGCTCGTGAAGCTGAAGGTTATCGCCGGCTTGCTCGGCCTGGGTCTGGACGAGTTGGTGCGCCGCGAGAATCAACGCCGGACACAGCGCCTGTTCTGGCTGTCGAGCGGTATGGCCGCCGCGATGGTGGTCATGGGTGTTCTTACGGTCTTCGCGATTCAATCCCGGAACGAAGCCGTGGTCGCGCGCGACGATGCCGAGCGTCAGAAGACGCAGGCCGAGGATCTGATCGAGTTCATGCTGGGCGATCTGCGGCGGAAACTGGAACCGGTCGGACGGCTGGAAGTGCTGGATTCCGTCGGCGACAAGGCGCTGAAGTACTTTGCCTCGCTACGCCCCAACGAAATTGATGACAATACCCTGGGACGCCGCGCCCGCGCCCTGCATCTGATCGGCGAGATTCACAGTCTGCGGGGCAACTATGCCAGTGCAAAAGACGTGTTCTCCGAAGCGCAGGCCGCGACGCAGGAATTGCTTGCACGTGCGCCGGAGAATACATCGCGCCTTTTTGAGCACGCGCAAAGCATTTACTGGGCGGGATACGTCGACTGGCAAACCGGCAATTTCAGTGCCGCCGAGCGCGCCTTCGCCGATTACCTCAAGCTGACCAATTCTTTGACGGAACTGGAGCCGGGGAACCCGGAGTGGCAAAAAGAAAGCGGCTACGCTTATGTGAACGTCGGCGTTCTGAATCTCGATTCCCGGCAGTTCGCGGCTGCTTCCGAGAAATTTCAGAGAAGCACCGCCATTTTCCGGGCTTTGCACGATGCGTCCCGCGAGAGCGAGCCGATTGCCCGGGATCATGCGCAATCCTTGCATTGGTATGGAGCGAGTCTGCGCGCCGAGGGATTTGTGCGTCAAGCGCTTGCCATCAGTGATATGGAGCGTGCGATCTATCTGGAGCTCATCGCGAAAGACGAAAACGATCGTTCGACCCGCGAGTTTCTCGTCAATTCTAATCTCGGGCGTGGCCGGCTGCTATTGGATCTCGGAGATTTGGAATCTGCTTTATCCGTCCTGCAGGAGACGGCGGGACAAGCTGCGCAACTCAGCCAACACGATCCGGAAAATACGAGTTGGGCGGAAAGAGAAGCGCGTGTGCTGATGGAATTGGCCGAAGCGCAAATGCTGGCTCAACGCCTGCCCGCGGCACGAGACAGCCAGCAAAAATCGGAAGTCATCGCGCGGCGGTTGATCGAGACAAGTTCTGCTGTCAGCGCCTGGAAAGCCGAACTCCTGGCGCCGCTTTTGATTCTGAAGGCCAGTATTTTGCTGCGATTCAGCGACACGGCGCGCGCTCAAGAGATTTTAAACGATGCCGAATCCGTGCTCGATGAAAGCGGAAATGAGCATCTGAACGGGCGTCTCAGCCTTGCCTGGCTGAAAGCGTCGATTGACATGGCGCGCGGCGACGCGCTGGCGATTGCAGGCGAAAAACACCAGGCGGATGAACTGTGGAAACGCGCGTTGACACGGCTTGGGGCGGACAAAAAGGCGGCCAGCTTCGATGAGCAAGTATTGCGGGCGGCTGTGACGTTCCGGCTGCATCCTGCCTCTCCGGGCGGTGATCGTCGTTTTTTCGTCAATGGAGAAGCGCGCCGCCCGCTCAATTTAGTAGCACTTCGTTCACACCACTAAGGGGGAACCATGGCCATCCAACGAATAAAATTCGTGATCGATCTTTTGCCGTCTCCAGGCGCAAACAAGCCCAAGTATCTATCGGTCAAAAACCCGGCAAACCCTGCTTCGTTAACCGCGGAAGTTATGCCCATCGCCGAGTATGTGGACGACGACGATGATACGACTGATACCGCAAAGCCCGCCAAGATCGTGTGGATCTGCCGCCAAAATCCAAGCGCGGGCGGAACTTTGGATTTCTTTAATGCCGGCGGCGACGCCAACGATAAGAACGACGAAGTTCTGAAGATCGTCAACATGATGACCGGCGCGGCTCCGCCCGCCGGCCTGTTCAAGAACAAGAAGATTTTTCCGGGTCAAGGCAATGGAACGCCCACCAACGGCTCGCGCCGTCTTTCGGTGCGGATGGACTATGATCCGGCCGTAGGCTCCGCGCCGGTCGCATACAAGTATGCGCTGACGCTGCGGTGGCGTCCGGCGGGCGGCGGCGCGGACGAATACTATATTTTCGATCCGATGATTACGGGTGTCGGCCGCTACTAACCGATCACACCCGCTTCGACAAGTCGATCACGCGTTCGGACAGGTACTGCATCCAGAACCGGAGGAAGGGGTCGGCGGAGTCCAGCTTCTCCTTCAACGTCGTGTGACTGATGACCATCAGTTCACAGCCCTGCGCCGTGGAGGCCGTTGCCGTGCGGCTGATGCCGGACTGCATCAGCGCGAGTTCACCGAAAATCTGGCCCACTTTCACATCGGTCAGATGAATGGACTTGCCCTGGGCATTGACGGTGGTGATCGCGACATCGCCGCGCAACACCACGAAGGCATTGGTGGCGGTGTCGCCTTCGCGGAAAATCGTAGCGCCGGCGGGAAAGCTCTTGCGCTCCATGATCTTCTTGAAAACTTGAAAGTTCGCGCTCATGGCAAATATCCGCCGCCGGCGTCGTTGACGGCAAATAGACGCACGTTCCCGAATTTTTTTGCAAGCTCGGTCTGCCCGACATAATTCGTCTGATAACGTCCGGGGGCGGCAAGGCCGAGCTGGGCGGCGAAGGGCTCGCTCACATAGAATGATCCCGGCATTGTCACGGGCTCGATCCGCGCCGCCAACGTGACGTGCGTCCCGAAGAAATTGAGCGTTCCCATGAAGGGATCGGTCAAGGGAATCACCGGCCCGGCGTGCCCGCCGATGCGCAGGGCGAGATGATTCGGAAGACCGGCGGCGGTGAGGTCGATCTCGCTAAATCGCCGCAAGAGCGCCAAAGCGCCTGCGGTGGCACCGGCGATATCGTCGTAGACGACGTAGAGTCCATCCCCCCACGTAGCAACCTCGTCGGGTTGTTGGGGTAAGCCGAGCAGCTCCTCCGACAACGGCGTCAGGACGTGCTCGACAAACGGTTGGATTTGCGACTCCTCAAGCTTGCTGAAGCCGCGCACGTCGCCAAACAGCATGGCTTTAAGTTTACGCGCCGGGTTCCCCGGACGCGGCGCGGAATGAGTCCGCACCGAGGGCGCGGGCTTGGCGCGCATCGCGGCGGATAGCGGAATCACGGTTGCGGGCCGCGCGGTGCCTTGCCACCGGGCGACGTCGGCGCCGGTTCCGGCCGGTCCGGACACAGGTACGCTGTCCCACACCGCAAGCAAGTGCGCCACCGTTTCCAGTGTCTCCGCATGACGCACCGCCAATCCCATGGCAATCTCGGTGCCGTAGGAAAAAATGCTGTCGTCACCCAGGAAGGGCTCATGCGTGGCGAGGCGATAGGTCGCCGCGTGGCGAAGGCATGCATGAAACCGTGCGATCCAGGCCTCGCCAAAGGGCGCCACGGATTGCCGAATAAAATCTTCTTCGCGCATCGGCAAAATCACGTGCAGTTCCGCACCCTGCCGCAAGGCGGCTTCCGCGATCATGATGTCCGATCCCGCGGCGAGCGCGCCGAATATCGCACCGGGGCGGATGCCCGCCAGCGCGGTGTCGATGCCGCGCCCAAGCTCACTCAGCAGGTCGGGCGGGTATTGGCCGGGCAAAGCGAACATGTGTCCGCAGTAATACAGGGCGCGCGGCGGGCGATGCCGATCCAGCCAGCCGGAGGCGATATTCAGCGCACGGCATATGACGCCGAATTGGCGCAGCGTGCTGGCATGGGCCGTGAAGTCTTTCGAGTCCAGCGCGATCGCTTGCGCGAACAATGCATCGGCGTCCGTGAGATGACCTTGTAGAAGGTGGGCCTCGGCCGCGGTGGCCGCCGCGTAGTAGTCGCGGTGCGCGGCTTCGCCGATGCCGCGCAGCACCGCGCGGGCGCGGTCGGCGGCGCCGGCCGGGTCTCCGGCCAAGAGGGTCATCGTCGCCAGATTGATTCCAGGATAGTAATCGCCGGAGACGGCGTAGGCTTTGGCATACATGTCCGCCGACTCTCGCGCCAAGGCGCGGCGTGTTTCATGCGTCGCGGTCAGCGCGAGATCCTTGAGAAGCCGACCGCCCAAAGCCAGAACGTCGACATGGTCCGTAACGTCGTTTAGTCCAAGGCGGAGATATTCGCGGCGCGCATGAGCGGTGGCGCCGGCGCGGGCCAGCGTCAGCACCGCGCGATGCTTCAGATCAATATCATGCGGCGCATCGGCCAAGGCTTCAGCCAGGACGTCGTAGGCCGCCAACAGGTCGCCGCCTTTTTCAAAAGCGCGCGCCCGGTCCAACGCCGACTGGCTGTCGTCCCGCGGAGAAATGATAGCCCCCATAGGTGTCTGTCCGGGAAGTAGAGACCAGGCGGCGGACGGATTGCAACTGAAGAGGGGGAGAGGTTTGGTGCGCGCGCTTAGCGCGGCGGAGCGCCGGGGCCGCCGCCGCCGGGCGTGCGGCTGCTGCCGATGCGGCCGATGTTACCCAGCAACTGTTCCAGCAGGCTGACTTCACGGCCCTTTGTCGGCGTCTCGCGGCTGGCGAGGGAGACGTTTTGTCCGTCTTCCAGGCTCATCTTGCGCACGCCCGACAAAATGCCGCGGTCGTCAAAGCTGACGACGTAAATCGTTCGATCCAATTCGTGGTTGGGATAAAACGCGTATTGCGTGGTGTGCGCGCTGATGTAGTACCAATTTTCCTGGTCGAAGGCCGCCGTGGTGGCCGGCGTGCCCAGGATGCCCTGAACGTCCTGGCGGGTCTGCTCGCCGGGGGCAAGTTTGGCCAGGGCCTCCGGGGTCGGGAGGTTGCCGCGGGCTTCAATGTCCTTGGCGCAGCCGGACAGGAGCAGTCCCGCCGTGAGCGCGACCGCAAAATGAATCCCCAAAGTCTTATGTCTGGCCTTCATGCCGTGACGTATTATATCACCTCGCGGCAGACGACCAGCCCCCAGGTTATCGCCGTCCCCCGCCTGTCGTGGGGCGCCACAATTCATGCCGAAGTTACAGAAATGGCTTTTGCCGACTTTTTCCGCCGCTCTCGCCCCCACGAAGACGCTGCCCTGTCGCTGTACCGGAGCCTGGTGGAAAAGGCGCGCGACCCGGCTTTTTACGCCGCCTTGGGCGTGCCCGACACCGTCAACGGGCGGTTCGACATGCTGGTGATTCACGCCATGCTGGTGCTGCGGCGTTTGCGCGGCGGCGGCACGATGGCTAACCGGACGGGCAAGTTGATGCTCGAACTCATGTTCCGCGACATGGACCAGTCTTTGCGCGAGATGGGTGTCGGCGACATGGGCGTGGGCAAGCACATCAAAAAGATGGCCAAGGCGATGTTCGGCCGCGGGGAGCGCTATGAAGCGGCGCTGGACGGCGACGATCCCGCCGCCGTGGCTGAGGCCTTGAAGGAAAATATCTACCGCCAGGGCGCGCCCGCCGACGCGGTTGTCGCGCAGATGGCCGATTACATGCGCCGCGCGGATGCTCACGCGCAGCGCGAAGATGTCGCGGAAATTGCGGCCGGACGCATCAATCTCGCGGTGCCGGTTTTGGCGGGAGGCATGCATGTCGGCTGAAGTGGCGCCGGAATTCTCCTTTCCCGTCGACATCACGACGTTGCCGGCAATCGGGCGTTCCTATCCCATCAAAGCTTCGCCGGAGGAATGTGGGCTGGTCGCGGCCCGGCTGGGGCTGCAAAGCATCGGCGCGATCAATGCCGTTTTGGAGATCACGCCGGCCGGCAAGGGGCTGATCAAAGTCACCGGCACGGTGAAGGCCGAGGTTGTGCAAACCTGCGTTGTCAGCTTGGCGCCGGTGCCCGCCCATGTGGAAGACGCCGTCAGCGCGACCTTTGTGACCGAAGAGCGGGCGGCCGCCGACGCCCTCAAAAAAGAACGCGCCAAAGCCCGAAAATCGGTGCCGAAAAAGGCCGCCGGGGAGGAGGAAGAGGTTATCGGGCTCCAGGGTGACGATCCGCCGGAAATCGCCCGGGACGGGCGAATCGACCTGGGCGAGGTGGCCGTTGTGCACCTGGCCCTGGCCCTTGATCCCTATCCCAAGGCCCCTGGAGCGGCTTTCGACGCCCAGGCCTGGGGCGGGGAGGGCGAAAAAGATGAAAAGGCTACCGTGGTCAGTCCCTTCGCCGCCCTGGCCAAGCTCAAGAAACCGGGAGCCTAGCCACCCGGGCGGCAGGGGGAACGTCCTTGCACCTCCAGGGCTTTTTCGCTATCTAGTCGCGCTTTCCTGCCCCTGTCTCCCACTGCCCAAACCGTTTGCGGCGGGCGGCGCGCGGCCCCTACCACGAAAGATCACGTCTATGGCGGTTCCTAAGAAGAAAGTTTCCAAGTCGCGCCGCGACATGCGTCGCTCGCACCACGCTCTGACGACCTCGGCGCATCAGGAATGCCCGAATTGCGGCGAACTGAAGCGCCCGCATCACATCTGTGCGTCCTGCGGCTTCTACGACGGACGCGAAGTTACATCTGAGTCCGAGGCTGTTGCCTAGCCCCGCCCGTCATATAATCTTCAAGAGACCGTGACGCCGCCCGGGGTTTAACCCGGCGGTCGGGGGACACGCGAAACCGGCGATCGTGCCGACGCGTTGCGGCTAAATTGGTCCGGGGACATTTTTGAGCGCGGCCTTCACCCTTTCGTTGGATGCCATGGGCGGCGACTACGCCCCGGAAATCGTCCTCAAGGGCGCGGCCATCGCGCGCGTGCGCTACCCCACCGCGCACTTTCTTCTCTTCGGCGACGAAGCCCGGTTGAAACCGCTGCTGGACGCCGACACGGCGCTCGCGGCGGCATGCACGGTGCGCCACACCGAGCAGGTGATCTCCGGCGAGATGAAGCCCAGTCAGGCGATCCGCCAGGGCCGCCAGTCGAGCATGTGGAAGTCTATCGAAGCCGTGAAGAACGGCGAGGCCGCCGGTGTCGTTTCCGCCGGCAACACCGGCGCGCTGATGGCCATGGCCAAAATCATTATGCGTCCGCTGCCGGGCATCGACCGGCCCGCGATCTGCTCGTTATTTCCGACACGTCTCGGTGAAACCGTGATGCTGGATTTAGGCGCGAACGCCGAATGCGATGCACAGAATCTCGTGCAATTCGCGATTATGGGCGAATGTTTCGCGCGCGCTATCCTCGGTCTTGAGCGGCCCAGTGTCGGCCTGCTCAACATCGGCTCGGAAGATGTGAAGGGCACCGGCGCCTTGCGTGAAGCCAGCCAGATTTTACGCAGCACGCATCTCGATCTCGAGTTCAAAGGCTTCATTGAAGGCGATGACATCGCCATGGGCACCGTCGATGTCGTTGTCACCGACGGCTTCACCGGCAACGTCGCGCTCAAGACCGCCGAAGGCACCGCCAAGCTGTTCGGCGAATTCCTGAAGGTTGCGATCCGCAGTTCGTGGCTGGCGAAGTTCGGCATGCTGTTCGCGAAGCCCGTGCTGTCGCAGGTTATGGCGCGCACCGACGCCCGCCGCTATAACGGCGCGCTGTTTGTCGGCTTGAACGGTGTTGTCGTGAAGAGTCACGGAGGAACGGATGCTGTCGGGTTTGCCAACGCGATCGGGGTGGCGGTGGATATGATCGCGCGCGACCTCAACCGTCAGATTGGCGAAGAACTGGCGCATATGGCCGCCGAACAGGCGCAGATGCAGCAGACCCCGCCGGAACCCGCGCTTGCGGCGGAGGCCGCGTCGCAATGACGATTCGTTCCGTGATTCAAGGCGTCGGTTCTTATCTTCCTGAAAAAATCCTGACCAACGCCGAGTTGGCGCAGAAAGTCGACACCTCCGACGAGTGGATCGTCGAGCGCAGCGGCATCCGCAAGCGCCACGTCGCCGCCGAAGGCGAGAAAACATCAGACCTCGCCATCGCCGCCATCAGGAAGGCGCTTGCCGCCGCCGGCCGTGACGGTAAGGAGGTCGATTTGTTTGTCGTCGCCACGGCCACGCCCGATCAAACTTTCCCCGCGACCGCCGCGCGCGTGCA
>JAIEMI010000128.1 GCA_019752235.1 Rhodospirillaceae bacterium | reverse complement strand
ATTGCGGCATTGTCGGTCTGCCCAACGTCGGCAAATCCACGCTGTTCAACGCGCTGACGGCCACCGCCGCGGCGCAGGCGGCGAACTTCCCTTTCTGCACCATCGAGCCCAACGTCGGGCGCGTGGCGGTGCCCGACGACCGCCTCGATAAACTGGCGGCCATCGGCAAGTCGGCAAAAATCATCCCGACCCAGCTGGAGTTCGTCGATATCGCCGGCCTGGTGCGGGGCGCGAGCAAGGGCGAAGGCCTCGGCAACAAATTCCTCGCCAATATCCGCGAGGTCGACGCCGTCGTGCACGTGCTGCGCTGTTTCGAGGACGGCAACGTCACCCACGTCGAGAATTCCATCGACCCGCTGCGCGACGCCGAGACGGTCGAGACCGAACTCATGCTCTCGGACCTTGAAAGCCTGGAACGCCGCGCCGACCAGGCGCAGAAGAAGGCCAAGGGCGGCGACAAGGAAACCAAGGAAATGCTGGTGGTCCTGGAGCCGGTGCTGGAAGCCTTGCGCGCCGGCAAGCCCGCCCGCACCGCGCGGCCCGAAGATCCCGCCCAGCGCAAAATCTATACCGGCCTGCAACTGCTGACCGGCAAGCCGGTGCTGTACGTCTGCAACGTCGAGGAAAGCAGCGCCGCCACGGGCAACGCGCTGTCCGAAAAGGTCGCGGCGCGCGCCAAGGCCGAAGGCGCGGGCATGGTCATCATCTCGGCGGCCATCGAAGCCGAAGTCGCGCAATTGGGTTCGGCGGAGGAACAGAAAGAATTCCTCGAAAGCCTGGGCTTGAAGGAAACCGGCCTAACGCAAGTCATCCGCGCGGGCTACAAGCTGCTGGACCTCGCCACCTATTTCACCGTCGGCCCCAAGGAAACCCGCGCCTGGACCATCCGCAACAACACCAAGGCGCCCCAGGCCGCCGCCGTCATCCACAACGATTTCGAAAAAGGCTTCATCCGCGCCGAGACCATGGCCTATGCGGACTTCATCGCCTTCAACGGCGAACAAGGCGTGAAGGACGCGGGCAAGCTGCGCTCCGAAGGCAAGGACTACGTCGTGCAGGACGGCGACATCCTGAACTTCCTCTTCAACGTGTGAGTGCTTCATGGAGAACCAAGTCTGGGTAGAACTGGTCGGCGATCTGGTGATCGCCCGCGTGCGCGGCGAACCCACCGAAGCGCTGTTGCGCGAATGCCAGGAGAAAGTGCTGTTCCTGGTGCGCGCCGCGGGCCGGGGCAAGGTGCTCTACGACACGCTGGAAATGGACGCGCCGCCGGTGGACGTGCCGTGGTCGCAGCGCGCGCTTGACGAAAACCTGGGCGCCATCAAGCTCCGCCGCGCCATCGTCGTGCCCAACAGCAAGCTCGCCTATCTCGCGCGTCTTGCGTTTGGCGAAGGCGACTACCGCGTGTTCTACAACGACATGATCGCGGCAATAAAGTGGCTGAGCGACGCTTAGCTTTCGTTGGCGAGCTTTCGTAAGCTCGCCAGGGAAAACGAAGCGTAAGAAAAGCTGGGTGATGCAAAAACGCCGGCCCTTTCGGGCCGGCGTTTTGCATTTCAGTCTGCGGTTCCTCTTAGTGGGGAATGTTCTTCCACAGGCGGCGCTTGAACAAGTACGCCACGATGGTGAACATCAGCGTGTAGAGCAGCACACGCAGGCCCGTGGAGTGGCGGGCTTCCAGCTTGGGCTCGGCGGCCCAGTGCAGGAAGGCGCTCACGTCCTTGGAGATGCTGGCGGCGTCGTTGGGCGCGCCGTCGGCGTAGGTGACGAGGCCATCGGAAATCTGCTTCGACATGGCGATCTGATGACCCGGGAAGTATTTGTTGTAGTTCAGGCCCGGCATCATCTGCACGTCCGCCGGCGGATCTTCATAGCCCATCATCAGATGGAAGATGTAATCCGGGCCGCCGGCACGCGCCTTGGTGATCAGCGACAGATCCGGCGGGAACGCGCCGCCGTTGGCCGCGCGCGCGGCCTGTTCGTTCGGGAACGGTTTCGGCAGGCGGTCGGACGCCTTGGCCTTGCGCTTGAACATCTCGCCTTCTTCGTTGGGGCCGTCGTCGACCTCGTAACCCGCGGCGAGCGTCTTGATCTGCGCTTCGTTGTAGCCAAGGTCGGCGAGGTTGCGGAAGGCGACATACTGCAGCCCGTGACAGGCCGCGCAGACGTCCTTGTACACCTGATAGCCGCGTTGGACCTGCGCGCGGTCGAACTTGCCGAGCACGCCGTTGAAGCTCCACTTTTCCTCCGGAATTTTGATTTCCGAGGCAGCCCAAAGGGAACTGGGGACAGCCGGAACAGAGAGCGCGAGCGCCGCCGCGGCGGCCAGAATGATCTTTTTCATGGCGTTACTCCGCGGCCTTGAGGACGGACTGGCTGATACTCACCGGCAAGGGCTTGGGTGTCTCCAGCCAGCTGAGAAGCGGCAGCACGATGATCAGATGGGCAAAGTACCAGAAGGCGCCGATGCGGCTGAGGATGAGCGCGATACCTTCGGCCGGCTGCGAGCCGCACCAGCCCAGCATCACGGCGTTCACCACCCAGATCGCGAAGAACACGCGGAACACCGGACGGAAGTTCGCCGAACGCACCGGATGTTTATCGAGCCACGGCAGGACGAACATGATCAGGATCGAGCCGAACATGGCGATGACGCCAAGCAGCTTGTCCGGGATCGCGCGCAGGATCGCGTAGAACGGCAGGTAGTACCATTCCGGCACGATGTGCGCCGGGGTCACCAGCGGGTTCGCCTTAATGTAGTTGTCCGGATGGCCGAGCATGTTCGGCGCGTAGAACACCACCGCGAAGTAGATCAAGATGAACACGCCGAGGCCGAACACGTCCTTCACCACGAAGTAGGGGAAGAAGGGGATCTTGTCGGACGGCGCGGCGTCGATGCCGAGCGGGTTGTTGGCGCCCGGCACGTGCAGCGCCCAGATGTGCAGGAACACCAGGGCGACGATGACGAACGGCAGCAGGAAGTGCAGGGCGAAGAAGCGGTTCAGCGTCGGGTTGTCGACCGAGAAGCCGCCCCACAGCAGGGTGACGATGGACTCGCCCACCCACGGGATCGCCGAGAACAGGTTGGTGATGACGGTCGCGCCCCAGAAGCTCATCTGGCCCCACGGCAGCACGTAGCCCAGGAAGCCCGTGGCCATCATGACGAGGTAGATCAGGATGCCCATCCACCACAGCACTTCACGCGGCGGCTTGTAGGAGCCGTAGTACATGCCGCGCAAAATGTGAATGTAAATGGCGATGAAGAAGAAGCTGGCGCCGTTGGCGTGCATGTAGCGGATTAGCCAGCCGTAGTTCACGTCGCGCATGATGCGCTCGACGCTGTCGAAGGCCAGCGATACGTGCGGCGTGTAGTTCATGGCGAGGAAGACGCCCGAGGCGATCATCACGCCCAGCATGAACATGGCGATGGCGCCGAAGTTCCACCAGTAGTTCAGGTTGCGGGGCACCGGATATTTGGTGCCGAGATTATGATCGAGCCAGTTGACGAGCGGCAGACGCGCTTCATGCCACTCGTAAGCTTTGCGGATCGCGCTTTTTTCAGTGCTTGTATTTGTGCTCATGGGTGCTGCTCCTTAACCGATAAGCACAGTTGTGTCGGTGGTGAACTTGTAGGGCGGGACGTGCAAGTTCAGCGGAGCAGGCCCTTTGCGGATACGGCCCGAGGTGTCGTAGTGCGAGCCATGGCAGGGGCAGAACCAGCCGCCGAAGTCGCCGTGCGGCTCGGTGGTTTTCACGCCCATCGGGATACAGCCCAGGTGCGTGCAGGCGCCTTCAATGACCAGGAACTGGTCCTTGCCCTTTTGCACGCGGGATTCGTCGGTCTGGGGATCGCGCAGCTCGGCGATGTTCACCGCGCGGGCTTCTTCGATTTCTTTCGGCGTGCGGTGCGCCACGAACACGGGCTTGCCGCGCCAGACGATGGTGATGCGCTGGCCTTCCGTCAGTCCGGAGAGGTTGAATTCGGTGGTCGACAACGACAGCGTGTCGGCGGCGGGGTTCATGCTGTGGATCAGCGGCCAAATCATCATGCCGGTTCCCACAACGCCCATCGCTACCGTCGTATGCAACAAAAAGTCGCGACGAGTCTCACCCGCCGCGGCGGCAGCATGACCATGTGCCGTGTTCGCCATGATGTAATCCTTCTCTGTGACCCCGATGGTTCCTGCCGCAGGCCCAAAACCCCCTTTTGGAAAGGGTTTCGTGCTGGGTGAACCGTGGCCCCAATGCCCCCGTGACCGGCCCCAACCGGCGGAAGCATAAGGGTTTTCAGCGCCCGGGGTATAGAATAAAAAGCCACCGTTGAAAAGGCCTCGCGGGGGCTTATCAGCCCTGCGAAATCATCCTTTTGCGCCATACCTGTGAACCCAAATGCGGCTTGCCCTCTACCAGCCCGATATCCCGCAGAACACCGGCGCCGCCCTGCGATTGGGGGCGTGCTTCCGGGTGCCGGTGGATATCATCGAACCGTGCGGATTCCCGTTAGACGACAAGCGTTTGCGCCGCAGCGCCATGGATTACGGCGGGTCGTGCGAACTGCAGCGCCATGCGTCCTGGGACGCTTTTCTGCGGGCCGCCCGCGCCACGCCCGCGCGGCGGATCGTGCTGTTATCCACAGCCGCGACCGTGCCCTATACGGACTTCGCCTTTCACGCCGATGACACACTGCTGCTGGGACGCGAAAGCGCGGGGGTGCCGACGGAGGTCCACGGGGCCGCCGACGCCCGGGTGCGCATCCCCATCGCCGCCGATATGCGGTCCCTCAATGTGGTGATGGCGGGGGCCATCGTGCTGACGGAGGCGCTGCGGCAGCTGGGCGCTTTTACCGGGAAAACCGTGCTTTAAGCGGCATAATCAGGGACGGACCCCGATTTATTCTGTCGATAAATTAGGGTCCGTCCCTGATTATGCTGATTATGCGCCTATCTCTGCGGGCAGGTGACAGGAAATTCATCGTGGGACCATGATTCTGTAAGGGTCGGGCCCTTATATTCCCACCATGGTCAGCCACCCAAAAGCAGCACCCCTCTGCTGGTGGCCTGACAAAGACAAAGAACTTTGCCCCCTCAAGGTTCTACAGAGCAAACGGCTCCGGCACCCCTCCGGAGCCGTTTTTCTTTATGGATCAGAGAGTTGCTCCCTCCAATGCTTGAGCTGCGCCAGGGTCGCGCCGCGCCCGGGCGCAAAGCCGGCGCCAATCCACCAATCCTCCACCGCCGCCAGCAGCCGCCCCACGGCGGGGCCCGGTGTAACCCCTAAGCCGAGAACATCGCCCCCGCCCACCGGCAGGGTCTTGGGCGTCCAGGCGGCGGCCTCCTCCAGAAGCGCCCGCCAAAGGCCTGCTTCACTGGGTGTCCGCGCCCAGGCCAGAAGCGCCCGGTCCGTCACCAGGGCCGCACCGTCATGATAGAGCGCGCGGCGCAGGGCTTGCGGGTCCATACGCTCATGAACCGTGGACGCCGCCGTGAGCGCCGCCAGCCGGCCGCGCGCGACGTTGGATAGTTTGAGGCGATCCGCGACAGCCTGCGCGGCACCGTCATCGGGCAACAGCACCGCGAGACGGCGCAGCCAATCTCCTTGTTTCTCCAGCGGCACCAGATTTTTCAGCGGCGCGATGTCGCGCGCTTCGGGAACCACGCGCGCGAGGACGCCGCTGTCCGCCATGAGTTTCACGGCTTCAAAGGGCGCAGGCGCTTCCAGCAATTTTGAAAGTTCCTGCCGCACGCGTTCGCCCGACAGGCGATCCAGGCCCGCCGCGTGGTCGCGGCACGCCTGCAATGTCGCCGCGTCCAACGGCACGCGGCCGTACCAGGCGAAGAAGCGGAACAGGCGCAAGATCCGCAGGTAGTCTTCCCGAATACGGTCGGCGGGCGCGCCGACAAACACCACGCGGCCCGCTTTCGCGTCGTCCCAGCCGCCGTGATCGTCGAAGACCGCGCCGTCCGGCCGCATGGACATGGCGTTGAAGGTGAAGTCGCGGCGGCGCGCGTCTTCACGCCAGTCGGCGGTGAATTCCACGGCGGCGTGACGGCCGTCGCAGGCGGTGTCCTTGCGCAGCGTCGTGATTTCAAAGGTGCCGCCGTCCGCGACGGCCATGACGGTGCCGTGATCAAGACCCGTGGGAACGGCCTTTAAACCGGCGGCGGTCAAGCGTTCGATCACGCGCGCGGGAATATCAGGCGTCGCGATGTCCACATCGCGGACGGCCAGATTCATCACCGCGTTGCGCACCGCGCCGCCGACAAACCGCACGTCGACATTTCCGGCGTCGAGCGCACGCAGCACGCGCGTCACGGCGGGCGCGGTCATCCAAGGCCGGATGGGAAGATGCTGCGGACTCACGCGAAGAACTACCTACTGAAGATCTATTTCTTTTGGGGCTCAAGGTGGCCGGGGATCAACTTACCGTTTTCCAGGCGCGGCGGCACGTAGGTGTCGTTGGGATCGCCGCCGCGCGTCAGCGCCGTCACGGCGAGCACCGCGAAAGCCAGCACCGCGCCTATGAACAGAAGCAGCGGCCAGGGCCCCTGCTCCAGCCGCGGCGCTTCGCCGCCGTGGCGCGCGACGTAGTTGGTGCGGTACCAGACCCACAGGGCATAGGCCACCGCCGGCAGCAGAAACGGTACAATATAAGTGAAGATGATCCGCGACATGACGCAAATGGCCTTGTTTGTCATCCCGTGTTTTAATGTGCAGCCCTACGCCCCCGTCAGCACTTCGTAGAGATTGACCAGCATACCCGCCGTGGCGCCCCAGATATACCGGTCGCCATAAGGCATCGCGTAATAAGCCCGCGTGATATTGCCGCCCACGGTGCGGCTGTGACGCTGATGATTGGCCGGATCGAGCAGGAAGGTCAGGGGCACTTCAAAAATGTCGGCCACTTCGATGGGGTCCGGCTTCAGGTCGAAGGGCGGCTTCACCACGCCCACCACCGGCGTCACCTCGTAACCCGACACCGTGATGTACGGATCGAGATGCCCCAACACTTCTATATGGCGGCGCGCGAGACCGATCTCTTCTTCAGTTTCACGTAAGGCGCCGTCAGCGGCGTCGGCGTCGCGCGGCTCCATGCGTCCGCCGGGAAAGGCGATTTGTCCGGCGTGGGATTTGAGATCGGCGGTGCGCTGGGTCAGCAGCACCGTAAATCCGGTGTCATGTTCCACCAGCGGCACCAGCACGGCGGCGGCGACGCGCGGCGTCACGATACCGGGTGCGCCGGGGGCCTTATCGTAAGGGATCGCGCTCCATGTAACCGGACCGTAATTGCCTTGCTCGAACGGCGTCAGCTCGCCGGCGCCGCTTTGCATCAAACGTGCCGCCGTGGCGACATCGCCGCGCGCGCGCCGCGGGCGCGTCGCGGCCAGACGCGCGCGCAAGAACGCACGATCCAGCGTGGACACCATGGCGGCGGCCGCGGCACTCATGCCAGTGAACCTAGGGGGAAAAAGCGGCCGCTGCTCCACACGCCAAAAGTGCCTGTGTTATCGTCCAATTCTTCGCCGATTTCGACCAGATGATAATACACCGCGCGCGCAAGGCGGGCTTCGAGACCTTTGCGGACATGAATATAAGGCCGCGGTTCGCCGCTGTCCGCGTCATGGGCCACGCGCAATGTATGCGCATCGTCCAATGTAACAATGTCGTCAACATTGGTGCGAAAGCGGATTATTTGGTTGCGGCCCTTGCCCTCGGCGATAAGCTCGACGGCGATAAAGGCGGCGTCTTCAACCTCGATCCGGCCATTTTCCACGGGCGTCGTCAGCCAGTGGCGGCCTTCCGCATCGCGGCGCAACACCGTCGAGAACAATTTGACGAGGGCCAAGCGGCCGATCGGCGAGCCGCGATAGTACCAAGTGCCGTTGCGGTCGATGCGCATGTTGAAATCGCCGCACACATCCGGGAACGCCGCACCGCCAAGCCCTTGACCGGCGCCCTGACTTTGGGTTGTGCCGGGCGGGCCTGGAGCGTTGCGAGATTCTGCTTCTCCGGGACGTGTGCCTGGTTCCATACTCACCGCAATCAATTGTCCAGACTTTTGAATTCACCAGTGGAGTTAGCCTCGTGAGCGCAACGATAACACAACCAAGCACCGGCGTGTCACCTGCGGGGAAGGCCACGGGACAGGACAGCGCCGTGGCCGATATGGAGCGGGTTGCCGGGCTGGTGCAAAAGGCCAAAACCGCCGTCGAACACGTGATTTACGGACAAGGCGAGGTGGTGGAGGAGTGCCTGATCACGCTGCTGGCCGGCGGCCACGTCCTGCTGATCGGCGTGCCGGGCCTCGCCAAAACCAAACTCGTGCAGACCCTGGGCACGGTGCTGGGCCTCGACGACAAGCGCGTGCAGTTCACGCCCGACCTGATGCCCGCCGACATCATCGGCTCCGAAGTGCTGGAAGAGGATGCCGAAGGCTGCCGCTTCTTCCGCTTCATCCAGGGGCCGGTGTTCTGCCAACTGCTGATGGCCGACGAAATCAACCGCGCCAGCCCGCGGACGCAATCGGCGCTGCTGCAGTCCATGCAGGAAGGCCGCGTGTCGGTGGCCGGGCAATACCACCCACTGCCCCATCCGTTCCACGTGCTC
>JAIEMI010000307.1 GCA_019752235.1 Rhodospirillaceae bacterium | reverse complement strand
TCAATCTGCTGGCCGATACGCTGATGCTGCCGGCGCTGCTGGACACGCTCACCAAGGCCGGCGGCTCCGCCGGCGGCATCGGCATCATCGCGGGCGTTGGGCTTCTTCTCGTGCTCGTCGTCGCGATCTTCGCCTGGGCCACGGGCGTCATCGTCCGCGGCGTTCCGGCACACACGCGGTTTCCCGCCGCTGTTGCCGCGCTCGCCCTCGCAGGCGTGATGTTCACGCCTTACGGAGCCTGGACCGCTGCGCCGTTCGTGCGCGATCAAGTGCGCACGGTGACGGAAGATTTGCGCGAAGCACAGACCTTCAAAGCGGAACTCCTGCAAGACCCTTTCCACGATGTGCCCGCCGACAGCCTGCTCGCGCGGCTGAAGGGCATGGACGTCCTGCTGATCTTTGTCGAATCCTATGGCCGCGCGTCCTTGGACAATCCCGCCTATGCGCCGCGCTTGCGCGGCGTGCTGAGGGAATTCGATACGGTGCTGCGGGAAAAGGGTTTCAGCGCCCGCAGCAGCTGGGTGACGTCATCCACCTTCGGCGGTGAAAGCTATCTTGCCCACAGCACCGCCGTTTCCGGCCTATGGATCGATAACCGTCAGCGCTATGCGCAGCTTCTCACCAGCACGCGCCGCACGCTCATCGGCGATTTCAACGCCGCCGGCTGGCGCACCGTGGCGGTCATGCCCGCCATCACCGCGCCCTGGCCCGAAGCCGCGTTTTTCCGCTACGGCAAAATCTACGCCGCGCCCGACATGGACTACAAAGGCGACAAGTTCGATTATCTGCCCATGTCCGATCAGTTCGCGTTGTCGGTCCTGCAGACGCAGGAACTGGCACTCACCGACCGCGCGCCGGTGATGGCGGAAGTGGCGCTGATCTCCAGCCACGTGCCCTGGGCGCCGCTGCCGAAGTTGATTCCCTGGGACGAGGTCGGCGACGGCAGCATCTTCAAGACCGCGCGCACGGCGGAATCGGCCAACGACGTCTTCCGCGCCGGGCGCGTGCCGGAACAGTATGCCATGTCGGTGGACTACAGCCTGCGCACGCTGATGTCCTTCATCACGACATTCGCCCGCGACAATACGCTGCTGATCATTCTGGGTGACCACCAACCCATGCCGTTTCTGGCCGGCGAAAACGCCAGTCACGACGTTCCGGCGCATATCATCGCCAAAGACCCCGCCCTCCTGGCCGCATTGGACGAAGACACCTGGACGCCGGGCATGGAGCCCAATGCGTCCAGCGTCGTGTGGCCCATGGACAGCCTGCGGGAACGCATTCTCGGGGCTTTCACGCCGTCCGGCGATCAGTCAGACTTGCCGCCGCCGGACGCCGAACCGGACAGAAAAACAGAAACGCCCTAAAGGACTCGCGGTGTTCGTATCCTTCGCCCAGCAAACGCAGACGGCCGCCGCCCGCGACGGGGCCGTGGCAATTCTGCCGTTGGGTGCGGTGGAAACGCACGGGCCGCATCTTCCCTTGGGGACCGACGGCATCATCGCCGAAGGCATCCTCGATCACGTCGCGCGGCAGGACGGCAGCGCAACGCCGTTCGTGCGTTTGCCCTTGCTGTGGTGCGGCGCGTCCAGCGAGCACGCCGGCCGTGCGGGGACGTTGAGCATGACGCCGGAGCAGCTCATCGCGCAGATCGAAGGCATCGGCGAAGGCCTTGCGCGTTGCGGCATTCAGCGCGTCGTGCTTTTTAACGGTCACGGCGGCAACATCGCGCCGGCGTCCCTCGCGGCGCTGAAGCTGCGGACACGCTTCAACATGCTGGCGGCCAGCGCCCATTGGCTCGACTTTGGTTTACCGGAAGGCCTAGTGCCGCCCAGCGCGCCCGTGGCCGACGTGCATGGCGGTTGGATCGAAACATCGGTGTTGATGCACATGGCGCCGCAGCTGGTGGTGCGCGGCGCCATCGCCGCCCGCGCCGCCGCGCCGCCCGCGCCCAGCCTGTTTCCCCCCAGCCTGTTTCCCAACGGCCCCATCGCTTGGGGCTGGAAGCTCGACGATCTCGCGCCGCGCGATGGTTTAGGCGGGTGGATCGGACGGCCCGACCTGGCTACCGCGGCCCAAGGGGAAATGCTGCTCGATCACGCGGGCGCGAAACTGCTCGGGCTGCTGCATGAACTGGCCGCCGCAGAATGGCCGCGCTAATTCTTCTGGAATGAGCGGCGCGTCAGGGCTTCGAGCATGTGCCCGGCCCGTTCCGCCTTGGTGTGCAGGTAGTTGTGATTGTGCGGGTTGATGGCGCCGATGATGCGTTGGTGCCCGACCACATTGACGCCGAAATTCTCCAGCGCCGAAATCTTGCCGGGGTTGTTGGTCATCAGCTTGATCTTGCGGTAGCCCAAGAGCGCCAGCATGGCGCCGGCGATGGCGTAGCGGCGTTCATCGGGCTCATACCCCAGCACGGCATCGGCATCGAGCGTGTCGTGCCCCAACTCCTGCAGGCCGTAGGCGCGCATTTTGTTGAGCAGGCCGATGCCGCGTCCTTCCTGGTCGAGATACAGCAGCACGCCGCTACCCGCCGCCGCGATCTCGCTCACGGCCATACGCAGTTGGTCGCCGCAGTCGCACTTCAAGCTCGCAAACAGATCGCCCGTCAGACACGCGGAATGCAGGCGCGTCAGCACCGGTTGCGCCGGACTGGGGTCGCCGACCACGACGGCCACCTGATCGTGCAAGCCGTCGCCGCCGCGGAAAATCACAAACTCGGCGCCGGCGGCTTCAGCTAGCGGAACCCGCGTGCGCGCGGCAATGGTGAGGTCGCGCGCCGACTGGTCGTGGTAATCGGACACCGCGGCAGCGTCCACATGCACCAGCGACGTCTGTTCGCTGGCGGCGGCGGGCAGCACGACGGCGGCGGGCAGAAGGAACGCACGCTTCACCAGATCCAGCGCGGCGACTTCCAGCACATTGGCGGGGCGATGCTCGAACACCGGTACCGTCGGCTCCACGGCCAGCAGGAGCGTGTCGATCTCGTCGTCGGTGAGACCGGTGAGAGAAATGTAAGAGGGGCCTTCGGCGGCGACGCCCAGGTGCGCGAGACGCGGCGCGGGCAGGATCAGCCCCGGCGCGCCGCCCGTGGCGCGGTGCCAGGCCGCGATGCGTGCGCCGCCCAACATCTCGGCGGCGGCCACGGTGATATTGGCAAAACCCTTGGCGGAGAGGCTGACGGGCCGCCCCGCGCGCAGTTCGGCAATGGCGCGCTGGACCGTCAGGCGTCCGGGATTACCGAACCACCTTGCCAAGTCACCATCGACGGTACCAATCTTCACGTCTTCGTTCGGCACGGTTCACCCAAACATCACTGACGCTTAACGCGCGCGTCAGGAAATTGTCTGAAAAGTTTCATGGACTCTATTGTGGACTGGGAAAGCGACACTCCGCAATGGTCGGCGGTGCTGAACGCAGCCGCCAGTTGCGATGCGGCGGCCGACCTTGCCGGTAACAGCTTATGGCCCCTTTACGCACCTTTGGCCCGAATCGCTGAAGATCAAAGTTTCGTGATCGGGCAATTGGGGCAGTCGCTGGACGGGCGGATCGCAACGCCCTCGGGGCATTCGCACTATATCAACGGCCCGGCTGCCTTAGTTCATTTGCATCGTCTGCGGGCGCTGGTGGACGCGGTGGTGGTCGGTGTCGGCACGGTCGTTGCCGACAACCCGCAGCTGAATGTCCGCCGCGTAACAGCGGGCAAGACCAAGCCCGCGCGGGTCATCCTCGATCCTCATGGACGCATGCCGGCCAATGCCGCCTGTCTCGCCGCGGATTCCGGTCCGGGCGGCGCGCGCCGCATTGTTGTGCGCTGCAGCGATAAAGCGCCGGCCTTCGGCGCCGGCGTGGAATCCATCACCGTGCCTGCCGCCGATGGCGCGATGCCGCCCACGGCAATTCTCGCGGCGCTGCGCGGGTTGGGCTTGCGGCGCGTGCTGATCGAAGGCGGCGCGAAAACCCTGTCGCGTTTTCTTGCCGCTGATCTTTTGGATCGTCTGCACATCATGACCGGACCGCTGATCATCGGCTCGGGTTCCGCCGGCATTCAGCTTCCCGCCATCGTGCATCTCGATCAGGCGCTGAAGCCCGCCGTGACGACATATCTCTTGCCCGGCGGCGACGTTCTTTCAGACTGCGCTTTCAGATAAACCGCGCGAAGACATCTCGGTGGCCGACGGTGAGATGCTCGCGCTCATGTGCGCGCCAGCGTGCGATATCCTCGGCGCTTACCTTATTTGTTTCG
Source organism: Rhodospirillaceae bacterium (assembly GCA_019752235.1). GTDB lineage: Bacteria > Pseudomonadota > Alphaproteobacteria > Rhodospirillales > Rhodospirillaceae > SHVO01. The sequence continues at coordinate 4,470 of JAIEMI010000307.1, read as the reverse complement.
CCGACGGCGTGGGCCATGCCGTCCAAGGTCGTCTGGAGCAGTTCGCTCCATGACAACTCCCAAGGGCTGTCGCCCACGGCGAGGGTGTAACCTGCATTGCGCAAGCTCTCTTCCAGAAGGCGGGCGGCGGCGCTTCCCGCGGAAGGGCCGAAGCCTTTGTCGCGCGTCTGATGGGCGTGAAAAGCGGCAACGACGGCGCGGTCGAGCGCGTGTGCGGGGTTGGAGACAATAACGTCGTTCGCGGTGAGCATGGACAATAGCGGCGTTTCGTCCGCGGCCAGCCGCGCCACGAACCGTTCAATCCATTCTTGCGAAGCTAAATCGAACAACGCTGACGCCGTCACAAGATCGGTGTCAGCGGACCAGCACTGTGGGTTCTCCGCGAAATCCTGCCGGCGGGTGTGAACCTCAATCGTGCGCGCGCCGTGCCGCAGAATAAGAATGCCGTCATTCGTTTCCGTGGTGTCGGCCCAGGCCGTCAGCGCCGTCCTGGCCGCCGCCAGATTCTCCGCGTTGTAATCCACCAGCGTCCAGCGCTGCCGTGCTGGCAGAGCGTTCGCCAGGGCGCGCAGGGACGCGCCGGTGCCCGCGCCGAGATCGCAGATGTTGATCGTTTCGTGTTTGGCAAAGTGCGACGCGCAGGCCGCGCGCACGTCCTTGTTGCGCGCGGCGCGGTCGGCGGGTTCGCGCAAGGCCAGCCATGCGGGTGAAAAACTCATGGCAGCGCCGCCCATAGGGCGTCCGCCACGCAGGCCGCCGTGTCCCGCCACGTCGGCAAGTGCTGCCCGTGAGTCCAGGCGGCGTCACTGAGACGCGTGCGATATGACACGTCGCTCAAGATTCGTCGCAACGCCGTAGCTAGTGCAGCCGGATCATCGGGCGGCACAAGGACTCCGGCATCGGGCGGTACGGTCTCCGGCACGGCTCCAGCGGCGCAGGCGACAATCGGCAACCCATGAGCGAGGGCTTCGGCGAAGACCATGCCGTAGCCTTCATGCCGCGACGGCAGTACGAACACGTTGGCGCTGCCGTAGGCGGCGGACAATGCCGTATCTTGTAACTCGCCGGCCAGAGTCACGCGGTCTTGCAGCTCATGCACCGCGATCAGTTCTTTTATATGTGTTACGACGGCGGGATCGCGCGCGAGGCTGCCCACCAGCGTGCTGTGCCACGGCAGGTCTTTGATCTCCGCCAACGCTTTGATCAATACGTCGTGGCCTTTGCGGTAGGTCAGCGTCGCCACGGTCAGAAGTTGCGGCGTGCCACTTATATTGCGTGCGCGCTGTGCGCGGTCGGTGCCGGGCACGGCGACGTGCAACAGGTCGCGCGCCACACCGTAGTCGCGTACTAAAGTGTCGCCGGTATGGGGACTGGTCACGACTACCGCGCGCGCGAATTCCAACGCCGTGCGTTCCGTTTGCCTAAAACGTGCGGCGTCCGCCGCCGAGAGCCCGCTTTCGTCCGCCAACGGATGGTGAACCAGCGCCACCATATTTAAATGCGGGGTTGCCTCTAGTACGTCGCGCGGCATGGCGCTGAAGGCCAAGCCGTCGGCCAGCACCACCGCGTCTTCGGGCAGTTGTGCAAAGATGTCGCGCGTCTCTTTGAGGTCGGCGGCGCTGGGGTTTGGATAGCCGGCGGGCAGGCGCACCGGATGCGCCATCCAGCCCGCGCTGGGCAGCGCCTCCGTCAGGCGGCGGGCATAGACATAGCCGCCTGTCAGGGTCGCCGGATCACCTGGAACGGCGAACCAAACGTCAGGCACCGAGGTCGGCCTCGTAGGATGCCAGCGCGTTGTGGGATTCGTGCAGCGTGATTTTCATGCGCGTGATCCCTTTCGCCGAAGGGCCCAGCTTGCCGGCGGCGATGGCGGCTTTCATCTTGTCGAACACCCAACGCGAGACGGTTTCGGTGGTGGAGCGGCGGCCCTTGAAATCCGGATGGTCGTCAAGGTTGCTGTAGTTTATGGACGACAGCACGGTTTTCACGGTGTCGATGGCCAAACCAATGTCGAGAACGATATCGTTCTCGTCCAACTCGGGCCGCATGAAACGCACGTCGGTCACATAGGTCGCGCCATGCAGTTTTTGCGCGGGTCCGAAGGCCTCGCCTTTAATGCTGTGGGCTATCATGACGTGGTCGCGGACTTCTACGGCGTACATGGGTCGCGTTCCTTAAGCTAGGTGTAGGTTAAAATAGTCATGAACCCGGCGTTGCTCGTAAGCGCGGCGGGCAGTTTGGCGGGCGCATCGGCAAAAGCGATCTCGTTGGTGATCAGCGCCTCAAAGCGCGCGTCGCGCAGCAGGTCGAGCGCGGCGGCCATGCGCCGGGCGTAGGTCCAGCGTGCGCGGCGGGCGGCGGGCACAGCCCCAACTTGCGACGAAACGAGCTGCAAGCGCCGCGCGTGAAAGGCCTCGCCCAAGGGCACGGCGATGGCGCGGTTGCCGAACCAGCTGGCTTCCACCACGCGCGCTTCCGTACCCGCGCACCGCAACGCGGTGCGCAGGCCGTCTTCGCTGCTGCTGGTGTGAATCACCACATCCTGTTCGGGGGGTGCGTTGTCGGGCGTTGCAAACACCGCGCCCATCTTTTCGATGGCTGCCGCGCGTGTTGCGTCCGTGTCCGCAACGGTGATTGTTGTCCCGGGAATCCGCGCGGCAATCCCGGCGATCAACAGGCCCAACACCCCGCCGCCGACAATCAGCACCTTGTCCCCGGGCAGCACATCGGCGTCCCAGATGACGTTCAAGGCGGTTTCCATATTGGCGGCGAGCGCGGCGCGGCGCAACGGCACGTCCTTTGGAAGAAAATGCACGTCGGTCCGCGGCGCGTTAAGGACACGCTGGTGTGGATGCAGCAAGAAGACGTTCCGGCCGAGATGTTCTTTCGGGCCGTCCTCAATTACGCCCGCCAGTGCGTAACCGTATTTCACCGGGAAGGGGAATGCACCCTCCTGGCGCGGGCAGCGCATGCGCTCATATTCCGACGGCGGCACGCGGCCCTGCAGGACGAGACGCTCGGTGCCGCGGCTGACGCCGGAATAGCGCGCGGCGACGCGGACCTCGCCGTTGTGTAACGCGGGCACGTCAACGGCGCGCGTTTCAACGCGTCCGTCGGCCACGTACCATAAGGCGTCACTTTGCGGCATTTCCCTCTCCACGGCCTAAAACTAGACTACATTTTCGCCTGGGAGCTATAAGTTAAATCCGGTGCATTCAGGGAAGGGACAGCGCATGGATTTCGTGGATCGTAAGATTGAAACGCCCGAACTGGTGGTCAACTACATCCGCGAAGGCAAGGGCGCGCCCTTGGTGCTCTTGCACGGCTGGCCCGAGTTCGGCCGCAGTTACAAGAAAAACATCGGACCACTGGCGCAGCACTTCGACGTGATCGTGCCCGACCTGCGCGGCTTTGGCGACACGCGCCGGCGCGACGGCAAGGACGTGGAAAGGACCACGGCGCAAATCCTGTCGAACGACCTCGGCGCTTTCCTCGATGCTCTGAAACTCGACCGCGTCTCCATCGTCAGCCATGACGTCGGCGCTTATGTGGCGCAGAATTTCGCGCGCTATGCGCCGCCGCGCGTCGCCGCGCTGTTCTTCTTTAATTGCCCCTATGCCGGCATCGGCACGCGCTGGGGCGAGGGGCCTTATCTCCCCGAAGCCTTCTATCAGTATTTCCAACAGTGGCCCATGGCCGAGGAACTGGTGGGCTATAACCGCGACACCTGCCGCATCTATTTCCGCCACTTCCTGCGCCGCTGGTCTTACGATCCGCACACCTTCGACAACGACCTGGAAATGTGGGTCGATAACTTCATGAAACCCGGCAACCTCAAGGGCGGATTCGAGTGGTATCGCGGCGCGCTCGCCATGCGGCTGAAGTGGATGAAAGACGGCGCGCCGAAGATGGACCCCATCACCTGTCCGACGCGGGTGTTCTGGGGCGACAGCGATCTCGTCTGCCCCGCCGCCTGGGGCGACAAGCTGGGCGACTACTTCTCCAACCTCAAATTCACCACCGCCCCGCAAGCCGGCCACTTCGTGCATTACGAACAGGCCGACCTCTCAAACCAGGAAATGCTGTCCTTTTTCACGCCTTTAGCGGCGAACGGCTCCTGGAAGCCGTAAAAGGCGTAGCAAAAGGGCCATGAGAGCGGTTTCGCGCCACTTCTTTTTATTGCATCGCAACATTACTTTCACGTAACCTTCACGGACTGGGAGCTTTTCGTTTCACCACTCACCGATGGGGGAATTATGCGCCGCACGTCCCGCTACATCTCCAAGGCTTTGCTCGCGTCGACTGCTTTGACGCTCGTCACCGCGGCTCCCGCGGTTCACGCCCAAGACGACGGCCTCGTGATTGAGGAAATTCTCGTCACGGCGTCCAAGCGGACGGAAAACGTCTACAAGACGCCCATCAACATCAGCGCGCTCGCAAGCTCCACCATTGAAGAGCAGCGCCTTACCA
>JAIEMI010000082.1 GCA_019752235.1 Rhodospirillaceae bacterium | reverse complement strand
GCAGCGGAAACTCAAACACCGCGCGGGTCTTCAGGCCCGAGCTGTCTTCCTTATAACGGCGCACGATCTCATCGCCGTCGAGGCCAAGGTGATCTGCGTAGGCGCGCACGAAGCCGATGGCATAAGCCTGGCCGGGCAGATCTTCGTAACGTCCGTCCTCAATCGCGACGAGGTAGTTGTAGCGGATGTGAAGAATGGCGGCGATCTGCTGGAGATCCTTGCCCAAGCGCATGCGTGTCGCGCACAACAGCGTGCCGACCGAGGTCTCCGAAGCTTTTTGCGCGTCCGCGCTGGCGGCTTCCATGGATGACTGCCGTGCTCCCCAAAAGGTGCCCAAAACTTATAGCGGTTGGCCTGCCATGGAAAGGGGCAAGGCCTCGGCCGATTACGGGACCGCGATCCCGCGATCACGCGCGAAAGCGCGCAATCTTTCGCGGATGGAAGATTCGTCGGACGATAAAAGTCCCAGAATAAACGGCTCAATCTCGGACAATGCGGCGCTGCGGATAGTCGATCGCACCGGGCCGATGCCCGAGGCCGACATGGAAAGATTACGGCATCCCACCGCCATCAGCGCTAATGCATCTAAGGGCTTGCCCGCCATTTCGCCGCACACCGACACTTCAACGCCGGCGTCGCGGCACTGCAGGACGACAAAGCGGATCATATTCAACACCGCTGGCGACAAGGCGTCGTAGCGGTTGGCCAGGCGGGTGTTGCCGCGGTCGGCCGCGAACATAAACTGCATCAGGTCATTGGTGCCGATGGAGATGAAGTCCACGCGCGTCACCAGCGCCTGCATCTGCCACATCAGCGACGGCACTTCGAGCATAGTGCCGACCTTAACGATTTTAGGGACGCGGCCGCCATCGCGGGCGTGACGATCGAGCTCCAACTTGAAAATGCGGTGGGCGGCATCGAACTCGCCGACGCTGGCGATCATGGGAAACATCACCCGCAGCGTCTCGTTTTCCGTCGCCTTGATCATGGCGCGCAGCTGCTGTTTCAGCAACGCCGGACGGTCCAGCGTCAGGCGGATCGAACGCCAGCCCATGGCCGGATTGTCTTCAGGGCCGCTGACCGACGACGCGGCGATCTTGTCGCCGCCGACATCAAGCGTGCGGAACGTCACCGGCTTGCCTTTGGCGCCGTCCACGACTTGTTTGTACAGCGCATACTGCGCGTTGACGTCGGGCAGGGTCGGCATCGCCAGGAACGGCATTTCGGTGCGGTAGAGACCGATGCCGTCGGCGTTGGTTTCCGCCAGCCCGTGCATATCCAAAAGGAATCCGGCGTTAATGTTGAGCGATACCGTCACACCGTCCTTGGTGGTCGCGGGCAAGTTCTTCAACGACGCATAGGCGGCCTTCTGCTTCACGCGCGCTTCGATGGCCGTCATATAAAGATCGATCAACTCTTCCGACGGACGCAGGATCACCTGGCCGGCGTTGGCATCGAGGACAAGCAGATCGAGTGAGTCGATACGCGTCAGCGCGCCCTGCACTTGGGCCAGCACGGGAATGTCGAGGGCCTTGGCCACCACGGCGGCGTGCATGGTGGGCGACCCCTCTTCCATCACCAGGCCCTTGAGTTTCTTGCGGTCGTAATCCAGCAACTCCGTGGGACCGATGGAGCGGCACACCAGGATCGCGTTATCGGGCAGTTCCGCCCGCATACCGCCGCCCGCGAGAATACTCATCAGGCGATTGGCGAGGTCATCCAGATCCTGCATGCGTTCGCGGATAATCGGATCGTTGATGTTCATCATGCGGACACGCGTATCGTCGTGCGCCTTCTGCACGGCGGCCTCCGCGGTCAGCCCCGTCGAGATCACATCCGAAATGCGGCTGATCCAGCCGCGGTCGTCGGCGAACATGCGGTAGACTTCAAGGATGTCGCCATAACCTTCCGCGTCACCGCGGCTGCCGTCGATCAGCGCATCGACTTCCTGGCGCAGCGTGTTCAACGCGGTATGCAAGCGGTGCTGTTCGGTGACCGGGTCGTCACCCACCAACCGCCCTATGCGCACGTGCGGCTTGTGCATGACGGCGACGCCCACGCCGACGCCCGGATGCAATGGCGCGCCCGCCAGGCGCACATGCAGCGTCGCGTTGCCTTCCTGCTGGAATAACTCTTCGCGTTTAACGACCTGGGTGGCGGCCATCAGTTCGGCGATGACCATGGCGACGGTCTCCAGCGTCTCCACTTCCCACTCGTTGAAGGGCCGTTCCTCGCGGGTCTGCACCACCAGCACGCCGATGACACGGCCCGCCTGGATCATGGGCACGCCCATCAGCGAGCGGAAAAAGTCTTCGCCGGTTTCCGGACGGTAGACAAACTGCGGATGCGACCAGGCATCGGCCAGCGCCACGGGCCTTGCATGCGCGGCGATTTCACCGACGAGACCTTCACCCACGCGCAGGCGGGTCAAGTGCACGGCTTTTTGCGACAGACCAAAGGTGGCGAACAGTTCCAGCACCTCACCGGCGCGCATCACGTAGCAGGAGCACACATCGGCGCGCAGATCCTGGGCGATCAGCGCCACAACTTTGTCAAGGCGCCCCTGGACAGCGCCGACGCCGGCCATGACGTCGCGAAGACGCGACAGCATGCGCCGAAGATCACCTGCGCTGAAGGAGGTGGGCATAAATCAGCTCATGACGCGGAGCGCGCCGCAAATACGGCGTCGGCTTGTGACAACAACTCGGCAATAATGTCGGCGACGGGCTCTTCCTTCGTGACCATGCCGACGCTCTGACCGGCCATCAGGGATCCGTTCTCCACGTCGCCATCGACCACCGCGCGGCGCAGCGCCCCGGCCCAGAAGTGCTCGATTTCCAATTGTGCGGCCTGCTGCTCGACTTCGCCGCGCACGAACTTGTCCAGCACGCGGCGCTGGGTCGCCATGAACTCTTCGGTGCCGTTGTTGAGCAGCGCGCGCACCGGGATCACCGGGAAGCGCTTGTCCAACTGCACTGTCGGCATGGCATCACGGGCGGACGCCCGGATGAACGCTTGCTTGAACTTGGGATGGGCGATGCTTTCCGTGGCGCAGACAAAACGCGTGCCCATTTGCACGCCCGCCGCGCCCATTTCCAGGAAGGAGACAATCGCCTCGCCGCGCCCGATACCGCCGGCCACAAACACCGGCACGTCACGAATAACGGGGAGGATTTCCTGCGCCAGCACCGAAGTCGACACGGGGCCGATGTGGCCGCCGGCTTCATGACCTTCGATCACCAGCGCGTCTGCGCCGTTCTTAATAAGGCGTTTCGCCATGACCAGTGCGGGCGCGAAACAAATGACTTTCGCGAACCCCTTTGCCTTCTTGATCGCTTCCCCGGGGGGAATTCCACCGGCGAAAACCACGTGGGTCGCATTGTTGGCGGCGCACACATCCACCAGCTCCATCAACTGGGGATGCATGGTGATGAGATTGACGCCGAAGGGCTTCCGGGTCAGGGCACGGGTCGCCTTCAGCTCGGCGTCCAGCAGTTGCGGCGTCATGGCGCCGCAGGCAATCACGCCGAAACCGCCGGCGTTGGAGATCGCGGCGACCAGATTGCGCTCGGACACCCAAGTCATGGCCCCGGCGAGAATCGCAACCGGGCAGCCCAGGAAGTCCGCGCCGCGCTTCCACAGCTCGGCCAGGCGTGCGGGGACTTTCGGCGGCGGCGGCGCCGCCGTCTTGTGAAGAGTGTTGGTGGCGACCGCTTCCGACATTCGAACTCCGAGGGTTTAGGCCGCGTCGAGGCCGTAGGCGGTGTGAAGGGCGCGCAGCGCGAGTTCCGTATATTCCTCGCTGATCAGCACGCTCACTTTAATTTCCGAGGTGGAGATGATGTGAATGTTGATCTTTTTCTCGGCCAGCGCCTTGAACATGGTTTGCGCCACGCCGGCGTGGCTGCGCATGCCGACCCCGATCACCGAGACCTTCACGACGCCCTTGTCGGTGTCGATGCTCTTATAGGGCACTTTCATATTATCCTTCACGACTTTCAGCGCGCGTTCCAGGTCGGCGCGCGGCGTGGTGAAGGTCATGTCGGTGGTGCCGTCGTGCGAGGTGTTCTGCACGATCATGTCGACGTTGATATTCGCATCGGCCAGGGGGCCAAAAATGGCCGCGGCGATGCCGGGCTGGTCTTGGACACCGATGAGGGTGACCTTCGCTTCGTCGCGGCTATAGGCGATGCCGCTTACCAGTGCTTTTTCCACGATCTCGTCCTCATCACATACCAGCGTTCCCGGGGCGTCGCTGAAGCTTGAAAGCACCTGCACGCGCACATGGTGCTTCATGGCCATTTCGACGGACCGGGTCTGCAATACCTTAGCCCCGAGGGAAGCGGATTCCAGCATTTCCTCGTAGGTGATTTTATCGAGTTTCTTGGCGGCTTTCACGATCCGCGGGTCGGTGGTGTAAACCCCGTCCACGTCGGTATAAATGTCACAACGGTCGGCCTTCAGCGCCGCCGCCAGAGCCACCGCGGTGGTGTCCGACCCGCCGCGGCCCAAGGTGGAAACACGGTTGCCGGGCGCGACGCCCTGGAAACCGGCCACCACGGCCACGTGGCCCTGCTCCATACCCTTGATGATCTCGTCGCCTTTAATGTCTTCGATGCGCGCCTTGCCGTGGGCGTCATCGGAGATGATGGGAATCTGCCAACCCGCCCAGGAGCGCGCCTGAATGCCCAGCTCCTGCAGACCGATCGCCAGCAAACCCGACGTCACCTGCTCGCCCGTGGCGACGACGGCGTCATACTCACGCGCGTCATGCAGCGTGGCCATTTCCGTGCAATAGGCCACCAGTTGGTTGGTCACGCCGGACATGGCCGACACCACCACCGCCACTTGGTTGCCGCGGTCCACTTCGGCCTTCACGCGCAACGCCACATTCTTGATGCGCGCGATGTCGCCGACCGACGTGCCGCCAAATTTCATTACGATCCGCGCCATGGGCCGCGTCTCACCTTAACCTTGAAAGAGCAATCTGCCCGGAAACGCTTGTCCTGTCTGGAAAACCGGCCTGCGCGGGGCGCGTATAGATAGCCAAAGCGCCCCAGCCGAACAAGCGCGAAATCGGACCGTTTCAAGACCGGTTTGCGCTTACGGATGAACCACTTATAGTACGGATACGCAACCACTTAGGGCCCTCGCACCGCCATGGCGTCCACCACAGCGCTCCCAGTCGCATCCACCGCCTCCCCGGAGGAAATCGCCAAATTCTCGGCCATGGCCGATACCTGGTGGGATCCGAGCGGGGACTTTCAGCCCCTGCATAAGTTCAACCCCGCCCGCATCCGCTTCGTCCGCGACCGCCTGGCGGCCCACTTCGGTCGCGAGACCGGCAGCCCCTCGCTCTTCAAAGGCCTGTCCCTCATCGACATCGGTTGCGGCGGCGGCCTCATCGCCGAACCCATGGCGCGGCTGGGCTTCGACGTGACCGGCATCGACGCCGCCGAAAAGAACATCGGTGTGGCGCGTGTGCACGCGGCACGGTCGGAATTGGATATCACCTACGAGGTTGCGACGCCGGAAGAACTCACCGCGCGCGGCAAAACCTACGACGTCGTGCTGGCGCTGGAAGTGGTCGAACATGTCACCGATGTCGACGCCTTCCTGAAAGCGGCGGCGGGGTTGCTCGCACCCGGCGGCGCGCTGATTGCCGCGACGCTGAACCGCACGCTGAAGTCCCTGGTCACGGCCAAGATCGGCGCCGAATACATTCTGCGCTGGCTGCCGCCCGGCACCCACGACTGGCGCAAGTTCGTGAAACCCAGCGAACTCACGGCAGGCCTTCGCGACGGCGGCCTCGCCGTTACCGAACTGGCGGGCATGAGCTACAACCTGCTCACAGACACGTGGCGCGCGAGCAAGGATCTTGATGTGAACTATATGGCGCTGGCGGTAAGGCGCTAATTCGCGTTGCTGCGCTTATTCCATGGAATGGCATACACCTCGATGCCTTCCTCACGCAGGGCTTCGGTTTCTTTCGGCGTCGCATCGCCGTAAATCCCGCGCTTCTTGGCTTCACCGTAATGAATGCGGCGCGCTTCTTCGGGGAACTTGTCTCCAACGTTGTCGAAGTTCTTCTCGATGACGTTGCGCAGTTCGGTGAAAGCCGCCGCGGCTTTTTCCATGGCGGCGGTCAATTCGGTGTTTTCGGATTTCGCATGCGGCGCGTCGTCGCTGGATTTGGCAATACCCGTCTTGCCGATCATGGGCGCCATGGGCGCTTTTTGGACCTTCTTGCTGCCGCACACCGGGCACACCACCTGCCCCGCCTTGATGAGTTTCTCCACGGCGCCGCTGTTGCGGAACCAGGACTCAAAGCGGTGATCGTCGGGACAAGAAAGGTCGTACAAAATCATTCTGGCACTCTCTTCGCGTGGCCTTGATCTAAAGCTAACACGGCAAAATTTCAATGAATTGTAACGATTGAGGGGGACTTAGATCCGTGAATAAGCCGCATCCAGGCTCAAGGCCGGGATTTTGCCGCGCGCCTTGGCGACCTCGGCGACATTGATCTGCGCCGTGACGAACCCCGGCTCGGTCCCGGCGTCCGCCAGCACTTCGCCCCACGGGTTGATAATGAGCGCGTGGCCGAAGGTCTTGCGGTCGCCCGCGTGCGTGCCGGTCTGGGCGGGCGCGAAAACAAAACATCCCGTCTCGATGGCGCGGGCGCGTAAGAGCACATGCCAGTGCGCCTCGCCGGTGACCTTCGTGAAGGCCGCCGGCACGGTCAGGAAGTCCGCACCCGCTTGGCCGAGATGACGATAGAGGTGCGGGAAACGCAGATCGTAGCAAATGGTCAGGCCCAACTTGCCCCAGGGCAAATCGACCGCAACGGCCTCGTTGCCCGCCGCGAAGGTGGAGCTTTCGGTATAGCGTTCGCCGTTGCCGAGATCCACGTCGAACATATGGATTTTATCGTAGCGCGCGGCGATCTTGCCCTGGGGCGTCAGGACATAGGTGCGGTTGGCGACTTTGCCGCTGGGCAGACTGACGGCGAGGCTCCCGGCGTGCAGCCAGATGTTGAGTTCTTTCGCCAGTGCGCGAAACGCCGCCAGCGCCGTATGTGTGTCCTCGGGCAGGGCTTTGGCGGTCACATTAGCCCGGCCCCATTCCATCATCGCCACGTTCTCGGGCATCAGGACGAAGTCAGCCCCCGCCTTCACGGCGCGGCGCGTCAGGTCCGAAGCCGCCGCGATGTTCGCCGCCATATCGTTGGAGGCGTTCACCTGGAGACAAGCGGCGGTGAAATTCTCAGCCATCAGGCGCCCGCCAGCATGGGATCGAGTTTGCCGTTGTCTTCCAACTCGTAGAGGTCATCGCAGCCGCCCACGTGCTTACCATCGATGAAGATCTGCGGGACCGTGTGGCGGCCGTGAGCGCGCTTCATCATCTCCTCGCGCTTACCGGCGGCGGCGATCACGTCGATTTCCTCGAAGGCGGCACCCTTGCTTTTCAGGAGGCTCTTGGCCCGGCTGCAGTAGCCGCAGAACGGCGAGGTATAGATTTCAATTTTGGTCACGGATAAGAACCACCGCTAAGGTATAAGGGCTGACGAGATGACCTGAGTTTACGCAGGCTCGATATGGGGGGACAACGGGGTCCATGCAACCGGACGCGATTTCGCAGATCATCCTGCTGGCAGGCAAGGCCGAAGCGTCCTTCCTGACGGAGATTTTGCGGCTTCACAATCCGGCGTTGGATGTCGTAGCCGTGGAAAACGTCGCGGAGCTGGAAACCGCCTGCTCGCAAAGCGGGCCGGGAACGCGGCTTATTTCCTTCTGCACGTCCGTGATTGTCCCCGAGCCTCTGCTGCGAAACCTGCCGGGGCCTTCTTATAATTTCCATCCCGGCCCGCCGGAGCGGCCCGGGCGCTATCCCGCCGTTTTCGCGCTGTACGACAGGGCGCCACGCTTCGGCATTACCGTCCATGAAATGCAAGCGCGCGTCGATTCCGGGGCCATCGTCACGGCGGAGTGGTTTGCCATCCCGGCGGACTGCAACCTCGAAGCCCTGGAAGAGCAAACCCTCATGGAACTGATCGAGGCTTTCAAAATTCTGGCGCCGCATCTGGCGATCAAGCGCGAGCCGCTTCGCCGTCTGTTTTACCAGTGGAGCGGACGCAAGACCACCAAGGCCCAGTGCTATGCCCTCGCCAACGTCACGCCCGACATGGACCCCGCCGAGGCCGAACTGCGGCGGCGGGCCTGCGGCATTCACGTGGTTTTGAGCCAAGTGCAGAGTAAGGCCTAAGCGCCAGGGCCTGGCACACGGGCCAGCACCAGCACATCCACAGCGACCGCACCGGCCTTGAGCAAAGCTGCGGCGCAGGCATTGGCGGTTGCGCCCGTGGTCAACACATCGTCAACCAGTAACACGCGTTTACCTGCAACCGTCTCAGGACGCGTGACGGCGAAAGCCTTCGCGACATTGCGCCGCCGGGCGACGCGGTCCAGCCCGCCTTGCGGCGGCGTGCGGCGGATACGCGCGAGCGCATCGGGCGCCACCGGTTTATCGACAAGCCCACCAAGTTTGTTAGCCAATAGCGCCGCCTGGTTATAGGTGCGCATCAGCAAGCGCCAACGGTGCAGCGGCACCGGGATGATGACATCGCAGCGCGCGGCTAGTTCGCCGCCCGCCCGGTGCAGCCACCGCGCCAGATGCACGGCGGCGTCGGTGCGGTCACCGTGTTTCAATTTCAGCACCAAGCGGCG
>JAIEMI010000310.1 GCA_019752235.1 Rhodospirillaceae bacterium | reverse complement strand
CATGCTGACGGGGCGATAATCCTTGCGCTGGGTCGGGCTGGTGACCGGCGACAGGGCCGGCGGTTCGCCGATGCGCGACAGGCGCTCGATGCCGCCGCATCCGGCGAGCGTGGAAGCCGCCAGCAGGCAAGCGGTGAGCTTGACGAAAGTGGTGTTGGATTTCATGGCCGATGTCCTTTTTAGGATTTTCGTTGTCGGTTTAGCGTGAAGCGGTTTGCGGCTGCGAGGCGACGCGCACGGTGGTGGCGTCAATCACTTCCACGGTCACGATGGTCTTGCTCTTGGTGTTGGTGACGCGGATGACATCACCCACGCCGCCGGCTTCCATGGCCAGGCCTTGCGCGGTCAGGTTGATCGCCGCCGAGGACCACAGGATCGTCACCAGCTTGCCGCGCGCCACCGCCACGGGACGGGCGATGTCGTACGTGCGCAAGGGCTGGCCGGCGCGGATCGGGTGTTTGGTGGCGCGGCCCATCAGGTCGGCTTCGTCGGTGATGGTGTTGGAGACGATGTCGCCGTCGTCCATGGTGACCCAGGTGATGTCCTGCGAGTCCAGCACTTCACCGCGCGTCAGGTCGCGGGCCGCGACGGGCACTTGCACCTGACGCACCATTTGGATGTCGCCGCGGCGCATGGGCGTGCCGGCGCTGATCGAGCGGCGCGGCGTGTGGCCGATCAGCTGGCGGGGGTCGGTGACAACATCGCCCGGCAAGGCGTCGGCGCTGAAGGTGGCGAATGTCACATGCGACTGGGCAATGGTGGAGTCGCGGCGCATGTCCATGTTCAGCACCGGCACTTCCACCAGGGTCATCTGCGCGACGTCGGTTTCGCGGACGGGCACGCCGGCGCGGACAAAGATCTTGGGCGCTTTGCCGATCAGCGCGGCGGCGTCGGTGATGGTGTCGGGACGCATGTGTTCTTCGGGCAGGTCCAGCGTCGTCAGCATCGCCGCGGTGATCACGGTGTTCTTGGGCGCGCTTTCCTTCAGCGTCGGCACGGCCACGACCGCGAACGCCGCGCCGCGCATCGAGACGAACTGCGCATTCGGCGCGCCCGGCGGAATTTCCACGACGGCGGAGAAGGTCTTGGTGCTGGCGTCGAAGAAGGCTTCACGCACGCCGACGTCGGCGGCGCCGACGGCGGTCGTCACGGTCGGCAGCTGCGCGTTGGGCGCGACGCTGTAATTGGCCGGCATGCCCTTGGCGATCAGGTCGGCTTTCACGGCCGCGATGATTTCATGGGCCGAGATCGTCTGGCCGGGCTGATAAACCACCGCGCGGTCGTAACCGTTGGCGGCGCGCCAGTTGAGGCCGTACGTGCGGGCGAGGGCGGACAGCCACTCGGCGTTCAGCACCAGGCGCTGACCGGGGCGCGGCGCTTGCGCGACGACTTTTTCGGGCCGGCTGAGGTAGCCGGAGAAAATATCGCCCAGCTTGATGTCCCTGCCGGTGACCGTGATGGCGGTATTGAGTTGCAGTCCGTCATCAAGGCCATGCGCCTCGTTTGCCGCCGCCGTGCCCGCGAACAGCAACGTGCCCAGGGTTACGGCGGCGAGGCGCGCGACGAGAGACGAGAACATGGTCATGACGAACCTATACTGAAGTCGGCGTTACGAAATTTGGTTGATGGTGGACGCCATTTCGTCCGCGGTCTTGATGACCTTGGAGTTCATTTCGTAGGCGCGCTGCGCGCTGATCAGTTCGGTGATCTCGGACACCACGTTGACGTTCGAGGTTTCCAAGAAGCCCTGGAGGATCGTGCCGTAGCCCGGGGTGCCGGGCACGCCCAGCGTTTCCTGGCCCGAGGCGGGCGTGACGAGATAGAGGTTGTCGCCGGCGGCTTCGAGCCCGGCTTCGTTGGCGAAGGTCGCCAAGGCAAACTGACCGGCCTGGGCGGGATCGGTGACGCCGTCCTGCTTGTAGAACACCTGGCCTTGCGGGTTGATCGAGATGCTGACGGCGTCCACGGGAACGGCGCCGACGCCCAGCACCGTGAAGCCGTTGTGGTTCACGATCTGGCCGGTGGGCGACAACTGGAACGAGCCGTCACGGGTGTAGGCGGTTTCGCCGCTGGGCAGCTGGATCTGGAAATACCCTTTGCCTTGAATGGCGACGTCGAGGCTGTTGTCGGTGGAGAGCAAGCTGCCTTGCTCGGCGATGCGGTAGACGGCGGCCGTCTTCACACCCAAACCAAGCTGCACGCCCGCGGGGACGATCGTACCGGCGTCGGACGAGGTCGAACCGACGCGGCGCAAGTCCTGGTACAACAGGTCGTTGAACTCGGTACGGCGGCGCGAGTACGCCGTCGTGTTCATGTTGGCGATGTTGTTCGAGATCACTTCGACGTTGGTCTGCTGCGCGAGCATACCCGTCGCGGCGATACTGAGAGCTCGGATACTCATGGCCTATTTCCTTTTCCGTATCCTGGTGCGTCTTACGCCGATATCTGGCGCGTAAAGAGGTCCGAAGCCTTGCGCTTGCGGTCGTTTTCGGCTTCCACAAGGCGGGCGACATCGGCGTAGGTGCGGTTCAAGGCGATCAGGCGCGTCATTTCAGTCACGCCGTTGACGTTGGAATCTTCGAGGACGCCCTGGGCGACCTTCGGATTGTCGATATTGATCGGCGTTTGTCCGGGGCCGGTGACGAACGAGGTGCCGTCGATCTGTTTCAGATCGCGTTCGGACTCGAAGCGCACCACGCGGATTTGGTCGATCTGGTTGCCGGCGTCGTCCATGATGGCGCCGTCGCCCTGAATGGTGACTTCGCCGGCCGTCGTCGGGATGATGATCGGCGTATTGTTCACCGACATCACCGGGCGGCCGTCCTGGGTCACCAGCTGGCCCTGGGCATCCAGGGTGAAGTTCCCGGCGCGGGTAAAACGCTCCGGCTGGCCGGGGGCGGACCCTTGCGTCACGAAGTAGCCTTCGCCTTGCAGGGCGAGGTCATAAATGTTGCTGGTGTAATTGAACGTGCCTTGGGCGAGGTTGCGCACCAGACCGAAGTCGTGGGTAAACGCGACCTTGTCCTTAAAGGTACGGTCGTTCTGCGGCACTTTGAAAAGATACTGCGCGAACAACGTGTCGGTGCCCTTAAAGCCCGTCGTGTTCACGTTCGCGAGGTTGTTTGAGACAACCTCAAGCTGATTCCAAAGCGCCGTCTGGCGCGATAGCGCGATGTACGTTGTGTTATCCATGGCCTTCTCCGCACGTTTTGTGCGATTGTTTGGTCAGACATATGCACAGGCCGTGCCAGTCTATATTTATGAATAATTTCAATGAGATAAGGAGATATCGCGGCGCGGCGCCGAGGGCCGGATGCGCCTTTTGCCGGGACCGGCATGGCAAATCTTGCCGCCCCAGCGGTCGATCCGCGCGACGCGTCCTGAGGCTCTATAAGTGATGAGCCGTCCCTTGTGCCGGCGATTCAATATATTGTTAACCGGCGACGAGTAGCCTGCGGCAGAACCGAGAGTGTCGGCGGCATCCGTCTTAAGATGTCCGGCGGCGTTCCTTTCATCTAAGGATCGCACATGGCGGAAGAAGATTTCGAAGGCGAGGAGCCGGAATTCGAAGGCGGCGGTGGCGGCGGCAGAAAAAAGC
Source organism: Rhodospirillaceae bacterium (assembly GCA_019752235.1). Taxonomy (GTDB): domain Bacteria; phylum Pseudomonadota; class Alphaproteobacteria; order Rhodospirillales; family Rhodospirillaceae; genus SHVO01. Next base: position 5,136 of record JAIEMI010000310.1, on the reverse strand, counting down.
TGCTGATGATCGTCATTCCGATTCTTCTGGTCGTGGGCGGCGCCGCCGGTGCGTATTTCTCCGGCCTCGCGGATCCGCTGGTGGCGATGATCACCGGCAAAAGCGCCGAAGAAGCCCCGGCCGAAGAACATGCGGCTGAAGGTGCCCCCCCGGCTCATGCTAAAGAAGGTGAGCACGCGGCGCCTGCGGCGGAAGGCGCTCCCGCGGCGGCCGGCGCAACCGGTGCGGCGGTGTTCTACGATCTCCCCGAAATGCTGGTGAACATCAACACCGCGGGCCGCACCAAGAACTTCCTCAAAATGCGTGTCAGCCTTGAGCTGGCGAATGAGACCGACATCAACCGCATCGAAAACGTGCTGCCGCGCATCGTCGATAACTTTCAGGTCTACTTGCGCGAATTGCGCTTAGAGGATTTGCAGGGCGCCGCTGGGATGTACCGCTTGCGTGAAGAGCTCTTGAACCGGGTCAACGCCGCCGTGCGGCCTGCCCAGGTGAAGGACGTGCTCTTCAAAGAAATGATCGTTCAGTAATAATATCAATGGGTTACGTGGTTAAACGCGCATGACTCCGGGTGAAGCAGACGAACTTGCCGCGGCATTAGCCGACGCCAAAGCCACGCCGGCGCCTGCCAAAACGGGTGGGGGCGAGGCGGAAGCCGACGCCATGGCCGCGGAATGGGAGGCCATGCTCGGCGGCGCCGACGAAGGCATGGACGACCCCCTCGGTGGCGGACGCGGTGAATCCACGCGCGTTTTGAACCAGGACGAAATCGACAGTCTGCTGGGCTTCGACGAAGCCGGCGACGAAGGCTCTGACCGCGCCGGCATCCAGGCCATCCTGAACGCGGCGCTGGTGTCTTACGAACGTCTGCCCATGCTCGAAGTGGTCTTCGACCGCCTCGTGCGCATGATGACCACCTCCTTGCGCAACTTTACGTCCGACAACGTCGAAGTCTCGCTGGACGACATTCTATCGCAGCGTTTCGGCGACTACCTGAACTCGATCCCGCTGCCCGCCATGCTCACCGTCTTCAAGGCGGAAGAGTGGGACAACTTCGGCCTCATGACCGTGGACTCCTCGATGATCTACTCGATCGTCGACGTGCTCCTGGGCGGCCGCCGCGGCACGGCGGCCATGCGCGTCGAAGGCCGTCCGTACACCACCATCGAGCGCACGCTGGTCGAGCGCATGATCCACGTCGTGCTGGCCGACCTGTCGGCGGCCTTCGATCCGCTGTCGCCGGTGACGTTCCGTTTCGACCGTCTCGAAACCAACCCGCGTTTCGCCACGATCTCCCAGCCGTCCAACGCCGCCATCGTCGCGCGCCTGCGCATCGACATGGAAGACCGCGGCGGTCGTTTGGAAATCCTGATCCCGTTTGCCACCCTCGAACCCGTCCGCGAGCTGCTGCTCCAGATGTTCATGGGTGAAAAGTTCGGCCGTGACTCGATTTGGGAAACCCACTTGGCCGAGGAAATGTGGTTCACGGAAGTGCCGCTGGAAGCCGTGCTGGACACCCAGATCCTGCCGCTCAGCCGCGTCCTCGAAATGAAGGTCGGGTCCAAGTTCCTGCTGAATGCCACGCCGGAGTCGCCGGTCGTGCTCCGCTGCGGCGACCAGCCGATGTTCATCGGCAAGATGGGCAAGCGCGGCAGCAATATCGCCATCCGGGTCGATCACCGCCGCCGCCAGGACGCCAAATAAGCTTTATTTTGAAGGGCGAGGCGGCAAAAGCTGCCGGGTTAACGGATTTTTATACCCCCCCTGGCACTTTCACCTCCGAAGGCCGCAATTTTGCACTGAGTGGCCGTATACTTAAAATACCGAAGCGCGCCTTACGCGCCGACCGTTGAACGCCACGGGAGACAGTTATGACGACAGGGATGATCTTGGATGTTGTCGTTATCTTGCTGCTCGTCCCCACCATTGTTTACGCCATCATTCTGAATCGCCGCCTGACCGCCCTGCGCCGCTCGCGCGAAGAGCTGTCGAAGGTCGTCAATAGCTTCAACGAAGCGACCATGCGCGCCGAAGCCGGCATCCCGAAGCTGAAGAAGGCCACGACCGAGGCCAACCACACGCTGAAGGACCGCGTCGAAAAAGCCCAGACGCTGCGCGACGATTTGGCGTTCATGATCGAACGCGCCGAAGAATTGGCCGCGCGTCTTGAAGGCGCCGTCCGCGCCGCCCGTACCGAAGGCGCCGCCGTTCATGGCCCCGCCGCCGCGCCCGCGCCCGCCGCGCCCCGTCCGCTGACCGAGACCGCCGCGCCGGCCCTGAACGCCCGTTTGTCGATTCCGTTGAGGAAGACCGTTCCGAAGCGGAACGTGAACTCCTTAAAGCCCTGCAGTCGGCCCGCTAAGGTTACGTTTTATGAAGCCTCCGCCGAACGCTGCTGCCCGACCGATGCGCCCGCGCTTTGCGCGCGCGCAAGCCGAACCCGGCGCCTTTAAGCAAGGCCCGGTATTGCGGCTGTTGCCGGTGGTGATCATCGCCGCTGTTTTCATGCTGGGCTTCCGGATCCAGGTGGTGGTGCGCGACATCGCGAACAGGCGCACCGCGACCGTTGAAGTCGGGCAAACCGCCCTGGCGCAGAACGCCGCACCCGCCGCTCCGGCTGCCGCCGCTCCCGGCGCCGTCCCTGCTGCTGCCCCCGCCGCTCCCCCCGCCGCTGCCCCTGCCGCTGCCCCTGCCGCTGAAGGTGCGGTTCCCGCCGCCGCGGCCGATGCGACCGCCACGCCGCTGCCGATCAACTTCGACCCCTCGACGCTGACCAAGTCTGAAATCGACATCTTGCAGCGCCTGGCGGAACGCCGCGACATGATTACCCAGCGTGAACGCGAGCTGGAAGCCAAGGAAGGCCTGATGAAGGCCGCCGAAACCCGCATCGACGGCAAGATTGCCCAGCTGCAGGATCTGGAGAAGAACATCCAGGGCCTGCTGAAGAAGTACGATGGGCAGAAACAGGCTGAAATCGAGCAGCTGGTGAAGATTTACGGCACCATGAAGCCCAAGGACGCCGCGCGCATTTTCGACTCCCTCGAAATGCCGATCCTGGTCTCGGTCATTCAGAATATGAAGGAATCCAAGGTCGCGCCCATCATGGCTTTGATGGCGCCCGCCAAGGCCACGGCGCTGACGGAGGAGCTGACGGTCCGCAAGCAGCTGCCCTCCGCCGGCGGGCCGGGCTAAAAAAGGCGCGTTTTCCGCGTCTCCCGGGGGCGATTCTCCCTAAGGTTTCCAACGTTTTAACCCCTCGTTCACGGTTTGCCGGTAGGCTTCCGAAAACAAGTGTCGGCGGCTTATGCCTCCGGGGTGAACGTTCGCGTGATGAAACCGACTGCGCATATGACTGTCACGGCGCCCGCGGCTGATGAAGCCGGGGGGGACCGCATCATGCTGACACTGCTCGCGCTCGGCCTCATGCTGCTCGCGTTTTTTGTCGTGCTGACGTCCACCGCCAGTTTCGACCAACGCCGCATGCGCGAAGTGGTGATGAGCGTGCAGTCGACGTTCGTGCCGGCACGCGAGGAAATCAAAGACAAACCCGCGGTGATCGATGACGGCGTGCTGCGCGCCGCGGTGGGGGCCTTGCGCGCCGCCGTCTCTGAAATTTTTGTCGGCATTTTGCCGGTCGATAACAGCGCGCCGTCCAAGACGGCCATGACGCCGGACCGCGTCGAGATCGACGTGCCGATGGAGATTTTCTTCGCCGACCACGAAGCCGTGCTTTATCCGCTGCCGATCCTCGAAAAACTTGTCGCGCTGGTGAACGCGCCTCCTGCGGGCTATCGCATGGAATTGGTCGTGCGTTCCGCCGGGGAAACAACCGCCGCGGCTCTTGAGCAAGCCCGCATCGCCGCGCTCGCCGATGGCTTGGTGCGCCGCGGCCTTCCGCTCGCCGCGTTGTCCGTGGGTGTGCTGCAGGACGCTGCCGGCGCGAACACCCGCGAACGCGCCTTGCGCTTCACGTTCTTGCTGCTGGAAACCGATGACGACCTGGCTGCCGTGCGCATGATGAGCGGCGGAAAGGGGACGCCATGAGTGTGTCTTCGGGCATTTATGGCCTTCCCCACCCCAATGCCGCCGTGGCGCCGCGCACCCCGCCCCGCACGCTTTGGTTGTTGACCATCGTCGATCTCGTGACGCTGCTGCTCGCGTTTTTCGTGCTGATGTTCTCGATGTCGCACGTCGAAGCCAAAAAATACGCCGCGCTCGCGAAATCCTACGGCGATGCCTTTAATCCCACCGGCGCGATCGCCGAAAAGCCCGCGCCGCGTATCCGGCTGCCGAAAATCGCCAATGTCTCCGGCGACGACCTCGGTTATCTGGAAGCGGTTCTCAAGTCCGCCTTCGCCGGCACCGTGACATTAAAGGATGTGCGGTTCCAACGGACCTCCCAATACCTTATTCTGTCGCTGCCGGTGGACGGTGTGTTCGCGCCCGGGTCGGGCAGTTTTAGCGACGAAGCCAAGGGACCGGTGTTTGATTTGGGCGGCGTATTGAGCAACCTGAAAAACCGCATTGCAGTGGTCGGTACCGCGGCGATGGCGCAGGCTGAAGACAGCGCGCCCGCATGGGGCTTGGCTGTCGCGCGCGCGCAGGCGATGGCCGACGCCCTGAAAACAGCCGGGTACGATCAATCCGTCACGGTGCTGGGACGCGGCGGTGAAGCCACCGACGTGGCCGCCGCCATCGGCCGCATCGATATTCTCATCATGCCGGAAAGGCCCGCGTCATGATGAGCATTTCCAAAATCCTCGTGCGCGCCGGCGTCGCCGCGCTGCTGGCTTCCCAAATATATAGCGGACCAGCAATGGCCGATGGCGTGCGTTCGGCGCAGCGCGACGGTTATGGCCGTCTGGTGTTCGATTGGGACACGCCGGTGCGGTATGCCGCCGAGGTCGTGAACGGCACCTTGGTGGTGCAGTTCGAACGCCCGGTCGGCAGCGATGTCGCGCCCGTCACCCAGGCGCTGGGACAGTATGTTACCGGCAGCCGTTTTAGTCCCGACCGCAAGACGCTGACCTTCACGCTGCGGCCGAATATTTCCATGCGCACCTTCACGGTCGGCAGCGCGGTCGTGCTGGACTTGGTGTCGCCGCAAGCGCCGGCCACCGCCGCAACGCCCGCGCC
>JAIEMI010000173.1 GCA_019752235.1 Rhodospirillaceae bacterium | reverse complement strand
GATGAAGCGGGCACAGCGCAACGTCGCCCACCATTACGATTTGGGCGATCCGCTGTTCGATCTGTTCCTGGATTCCGACCGGCAATATTCCTGCGCCTATTTCGCCGAGCCGTCGGACTCGCTGGAACAGGCGCAAAGCAACAAGAAGATGCTGATCGCGCGGAAGCTTTTATTGGCGCCCGGCCAGCGCGTATTGGACATCGGCTCGGGCTGGGGCGGGCTGGGGCTGTCGCTGGCGAGCCGCTACGGCGCCGACGTCACCGGCATCACGCTGTCGCGCGAACAACTCGCCACCAGCAACGCGCGGGCCAAATCCAGCGGCGTTGACGATCATTGCCGCTTTCTCTTCCGTGACTACCGGGAGGAGCCCGGACACTACGACCGTATCGTCTCGGTGGGCATGTTCGAGCACGTGGGCCTCCGGCATTACGGCACCTTCTTCAAGCACATCGCCGAGATGCTGAACGAAGACGGCGTCGCATTGATTCATTCCATCGGCATGTACGCGCGGCCCGGTCCGGCGCCGGAGTGGATTAAGAAATACACTTTCCCGGGCTGCTACGTGCCCGCCCTGTCCCAGGTCATGCCCGCGGTTCAGAACGCGGGACTGAAGGTCACCGATATCGAGATTTGGCGGCTGCACTACGCCGAGACCATCCGCCACTGGCGCCAGCGCTTCCTCGCCAACCGCAGCAAAGCGCTGATGCTCTACGATGAACGCTTCTGCCGCATGTGGGAGTTTTATCTGACCTGCTGCGAGGTCTCGTTCCGCATTGAGGATTTGATGGTGTTCCAGATTCAGCTTGCCCACCATCAGACCGCGGTGCCGATAACGCGCGATTATCTGATGATCGACAGCGCGCGCACCGAAGGGTTCGCCGCGTCGCCGGCCGCCGCGCGGGCGACGGTCACCTACCAGTGACCCCTACAACAGCCCCAAGCGCGCCAATTCCATGCGCATGGCTTTAGGCATCGTCGGATCGACGTAAATCTTGCCGCCCGCGGCGATATCGACCGGCGCGTCCTCGGCCTTCAGGTACCGCCAACCCTGGAAAGGCCGCTGCGCGCGGGGCTGAACCAAAATCTGGCGCGGCTCCAGCTCGATCACGCACAACGGCTTGCCGTGTTCGTCCTGGCCTTCCGATAACGACAGGATCGGCTGGCGCACCAGGATCAGGCCGCGGATCACCCAATACATCGACCCGCCGTCGAGCACGTCGCCCTGGCGTTGCGGCATCATGCGCGTGCGGTGCGCGAAGTTACCGGTTTTTTTATCCCGGTACTGCGTCTGGCGGCGCTCCAGATGCTCAAGGTCTTCGATGCCGACCGCGAGTTTGATGAGATTGAGCGGCATGACGATTACGGGAACTTCACAACCACCAGCGTCACGTCGTCGCGCTGCGGCACGCCGTCGGAAAATTCCTTGAGCCGTTCTTCCATGGCCTTGCAGATCTCCGCAGCCGGCGCCCTGGCCGTGGAGCGGATGACATGCTTCATGCCGTCGCGGCCGAAGGCCCGGCCTTCCGGGTTCTGCGCTTCCCAAATGCCGTCGGTGCCGATGACCAGAACGGCGCCCGCCGGCCATTCCTGGCGGCTTTGCTCCTGGTACTGCCAGTCGGGTTTGACGCCGAGCGGAATATCGTGGGCGCCCATCTCCGTGAAGGTGTCCTGCGCGGGATCGTAGAGGAAAATCGGACCGTGTCCGGCGTTGACCCAGCGCAGTTCGCGTGTGTCGGGGTCGAGAATCATATAGACCAGCGTGACGAACCGCCCGGCCGTGGCGTCTTCCGACAAGTGGCGATTGACCGCGCGGATGACCGATTTCAGCCCCGTGCCGTCGCCGGCATGGCTGCGCAACAGCACGCGCACCGATGTCATGGTCAAGGCCGCGACGATACCGTGTCCGGCGACATCGCCGACAACGATGCCGAGATGGCGCTCGCCGGCTTCGTCGGCCAGTTCGATAAAATCGTAGTAATCGCCGCCGACGTCTTCGCTGTAGATGCTGGAGCCCGCGATATCGAAGCCCGCCACCAAGGGCGCTTTCTCGGGCAGGAGTTTCTGCTGCACCTCACGCGCCAGCGCGAGCGATTCCTTCACCTGAATGTGCTGCCGCAATTCCGGCACCATGGCGTTGAACACGGTCGCCAGTTCGCCGACCTCATCCGAACTGCTGACTGTCGCGCGCGCTTCAAGGTTGCCTTGCGCAAGTCCGTGCGCCGTCGCCGCCAGTTCGCGCAACGGACTGGTCACCGAGCGCGCCGCCAGCATCGACAGCACAGCCACCAAGATCGTAAGCGCGACGGTCGCGATCCCGGCGAGGCGGACCTGATCGACAATCGCCTGGCGCACCGACTCTTGCGCCTGATCGGCGATGATCTCGATCTCATCCACGGGCACGATATACAGCAGCCCCAGAGGGAGACCTTCGACATGACCGTAGACCCACATGGCGTCGCGGCCCTTGTGCGGCATCTGCAGGATGCCGTCGCGGCCCGCCATAAGATCGGCGGCGATCGTATCGACGCCGGTGGGTGTTCCGGATTTTAGGACCGGTGTTTCAAGCATCGCATCCCACGCCGTGCCTGAATCGTGATAGGTGCTGGACGCGATCACCCGCAATTCCGGCGGGCCTTGCGTTTCCCCCGCCACATAGGACGCGCCTTGCGCGTCGCTGAGTTGCACGATGTAGCTTTCGGCATCGGCGCCCAAGCGCAAGCGCGCGTGCACACCGTTGAGAATGGTGAGGATGTCGACGTCGATGCCGGTGACGCCGGCCAGTGTTTGATCGGCGGCGCGCACGGGCAAGGATGCCGTCAGGAGCAGCCGCCGCGTCGAGGCATCGAGCAGCGGCGGCGTCCAGACCAGCTCTCCGGCCTCGGCGGCGGCCGTGTACCACGCGCGCTTGCGAGGATCGAAGCCGACGGGATAACCGCCATGGCCGGGATACGCCGAACTCACGCCGTCCTTCAGCGATACGTATTGCCAATAAAACAGATTGGGATTGGTGTCGCCGACCTGACGGTACACCTGATTGAGCGACGCCAGCCGCCGCATGAGCTCGTTCGCGCGCTTGGGGTCGGCATCGGGCGCCAGCAAAAACGCCTGGTGATCGCGTGAAATCGGGACCGCCTGCATCTCGCGGCCCGGCGACGAAATGGCGTGATCGAGCGCCAGCTCGGTTCCAGGCGGCCATGACTGCGGATCATCGAAGGCCGTGTGCAGATAGATCGGCGTGCCGTCGTCGGCGGGCGCGTCCCCGCCCAGACGCCGTTCGACCTCGGCGCCTTGCAGACGCACCGCCAGCTCGACCTGCCGCCGCTGTGAGGCGATGACGTCGGACGCCGAGGCGACCGTCTGGCGGAGCTGGTCCTCGATCTGCGCGATTTCGGCGGCCTTGCCGTGTTCGGCCACGGCCAGGCCAAGGTTCTCCGTCGCCCGCTCGCCGCGCCAACTTAGGGCGACCAGCGGCACCACCGCGATTACCAGCAGAAGCAGAAATAGTTTGGCTTGAATGCGCATACGAACGGCCGTGACTCCTCGCGGCCAGTTTAGCGCCGCCATGACAAGAACGCGAAGGCGGGCGTTTTAGCCCGGCTTCTTCTCCAGCAACTTGTCGATGTGGAAGCCCTGGAACATGTTGATGCCCATGCTGGCGCCGATTTCAAGCGCGCGCTCGTTATCGACACGAATCAGGACCGGCAGAACGTTACAGTCGATCAGGTATTTGATCGCCCGCTCGCGCTCCTTCAGAATTTCCTCGGCGCCGTTGCGCCAATGGATCTTCGCGATACTGGCGCCGATGTAGTCCAGATCGACCAGACCCACGGTCTGCGGAAAAATCTGATCCACCGCGATGTGCGCGCCCTTGGACTTGATCAGGCCGCGCGCCACCTGGAACTCGTCGAAATTCTCGACGATGTTGGACTGGCGGAACTCGAACACCACCTGCTCCAGCTTGCTTTGCGGCGTGGCTTCGATGAAGCCTTCGAACGCTTCGGTAAAGACGCTTTCGACGTTGAGGTTGACCGAACAGCGCGCATCGGTGGTGTGCATATGATTGAAGGCCTGGAGCAAAATCTGATCCAGCACCAGCGTGAATTCGTTGAATAGGCGGCCCGAGCCGCGCATTTCGACATCGATGAACAGCGGCTTGCGCAAGAGGTCCATGCTGATGAAGTACTCGGTCATCACCGCTTCCGGCGGTTTGCCGGCGATGTTCAGCATCACATCCTGGCTGCGCACGAACGCTTTGACGAACTTGTCGGTGCCGAATTTCTCGTAGGCCTTCATCACGTTCTTGATGTCGGTGGTCGTCAACGGGCGAAGCTGCTTCTCGCCGCCGCCGTCGGTTTCGGCAACGGCGCGCTGCGCGATTTCCGCGTACTTGGCGACGCGGTCCGCGGCCGAGCGGTAATTGTTGACGAGGTCGTAGCTGAGGACCAGGCGGCTTTGGTCGATGGTGCCGAAGCTGCCGGGGAAATTGCGCTCGATGGTGCGCAGCATGTCGACCTTGAGGTCGCGGACCATGCCGACCAGCACGCTTTCGGTGGCCTTTACCATGATGGCGAAGTCGCAGCTGGAAACTTGATAGGTGGCGCCGTGTTTCTTGCCGGCGATGCCGACGACGCCTTCGCACAGCTGCGCGATCAGATCGGGCGTGCGTTTGGTTTCCGGCAGAGCGGCGGTGGCGCTGATGACGATGAGATTAACCCCGCCCTCGGGCGCATGCCGCCAATGCCCCATGTCCTGGACAAGAGCGCGCAAATCCTTCGGCTTGGCTTGTGCAGCCCCAGCTTGGCTCACCGCAGCTTGACTATCCGCCATCTCGCTCTTGTCCCTGACCGAGGCCGCAGCCCCGGCGTGTAGGGCCTTCGCCCGCATACGTGAACCCGCGTCGGCCAGATGCTTTCGCGTGCTGAGGCCAAGCTAGCCCGTCAGCCGGGGAACGTCAATTAACGCCATGAAATGCTTATATTTCTGTGGCATACTGGTTGCCAGTCGATCCCCTAAACCCTGAGGATTTGAGCCTCTTCCTACAGCACCTGCAGAGAAGGATCCGGATATGGCCTTGGACGAACTGGTCGCCGAAATGCAAACCAAAGCCGATAAACTGAAGGAACTGAACCATACGGTGCTTTTCGACCTGGGCGATGACGGCAAGATCCTGCTGGACGCCACCGGGGACGGGGTAAAAATCACGCCAAATCCCGACAGCGACGACGCCGAGACCACGCTGGCGCTGTCGGCCGACAATATGGTGAAGCTCATCAACGGCGATCTGAACCCCATGGTGGCCTTCACCCTGGGTAAGCTGAAAGTCTTTGGGTCCAAAGGGATCGCCCTAAAATTGTCGAGCCTGCTGGACAAATAGGGACTCGGGCGCGGCGAGTCGGGCGCGCCGCCCGCCTATTCCAAGATTAAAGCCCCCATGAGAGGGCGGATTTACAGGCATTTTACCCGCCCCTGGTGGCGAAGCGTTTGATTCGCTAGGATTTTTCCGAACACGATGGATTTACCGGCTGGGAGGCCGTTCCCCGGGGCGCCAAGACCCCGGCGCGGCAGGACCGGTTAAGGGAGGACCATGGCGGCCAGTCACGTACAGCCTGTCCAAGGAGCCGATTACCCGTGGCTCAAGACCTATCCGCCGTTCGCGGATTGGGCGATGCCGATTCCCAGCGTGCCCGCTTACAAGCTGCTGCACGACGCGGTGGCCACCTATCCCGATAATCCGTGCATGGAGTTTCTCGGGAAGCGCTGGACGTATACCGAGACCGGAAGGCTGGCCGCGCAGGCGGCGCAGGGTTTCAAGAAACTCGGCGTGACCAAGGGCACGCGCGTCGCGCTGCTGCTGCCCAACTCGCCTTACTACGTCGCGTCGTTCTTCGGCATCCTCATGGCCGGCGGCACGGTCGTGAACATGAACCCGCTGTACGCCGCGCGCGAGCTTGAGCATCTGGTGAAAGATTCCGGCGCCGAGTTCCTGGTGACCATGGACCTGACGGTCATGTATCCCAAGGCGCGCACGCTGCTCAACAACACGCCGCTGAAGAAACTGATCGTCTGTTCCATGGCCGGGGCCTTGCCGTTTGCAACGGCGGTCATGTTCAACCTGTTCAAGCGCTCGACCGTCGCCAACGTCGAAGAAGACGACCGCCAGATTTGGTGGGACGATCTGATCGACAACGACGGCATCGCCACCTATGCCGAGGTCAATCCGGCGGAAGATATCGCGGTGCTGCAATACACCGGCGGCACGACAGGCGTGCCGAAGGCCGCCATGCTGACCCACGGCAACATCACCGCCAACGCGCGGCAGGTCTCGGCCTGGTACGGCAAACCGCAGCGCGGGAAGGAAAAATTCCTCGCCGCCCTGCCGTTCTTCCATGTCTTCGCCATGACGGTGATTCTGCTGGTCGGCCTGGAATACGGCGCCGAGATCATCATGATGCCGCGCTTCGACCTGAAAGACTGCTTAAAGAACATCGACAAGAAAAAGCCGACCTTCTTCCCGGCGGTGCCGACGATCTATACCGCCATCAACAACGCGCCCGACGTGCGCAGTTATGATCTTACCTCCATCAAGCTTTGCATCTCGGGCGGAGCGCCCTTGCCGGTGGAAGTGAAGAAGTCCTTCGAAGACATGACCAAGTGCGTGGTGGTGGAAGGCTACGGCCTGTCCGAAACATCGCCGGTGGCCTGCACCAATCCCACCGAAGGCGTGAACAAACCCGGCTCGGTCGGCTTGCCCATGCCCGGCACGATCATTGAAATCCGTTCGCTGGAAGACGACCGCGTGTTGGGCGTCAACGAGAAGGGCGAGATTTGCGTGCGCGGCCCGCAGGTCATGAAAGGCTACTGGAACCGTCCCCAGGACACCGCCGACGTCATGAAGCACGGCGCGCTGCATACCGGCGACGTCGGCTACATGGACGACGAGGGTTACGTCTTCATCGTCGATCGCATCAAGGACATGATCAACGCCTCGGGCTACAAGATTTACCCGCGCATGCTGGAAGAAGCGCTCTACATGCACCCGGCCGTGGAAGAGACCACCGTCATCGGCATTCCCGATGCGTACCGCGGCGAAGCGCCCAAGGCCTTTATCAAAGTGCGCGCCGGCATGACGCTGACGGAAGACGAAATCCGCAAATTCATGGCCGACAAGGTCTCGAAGATCGAGCAGCCGGCGCAGTACGAATTCCGCGACGAACTGCCGAAATCGCTGATCGGCAAGCTGTCGAAGAAAGAACTAAAGCAAGAGGAAGCCGAAGCCGCCAAAAGCGGCAACACTTAAAAATACACACGGGATCGTCAAAAGGGGACACGCCAATGAGCAATGTTGTCATCGCGGGATACGTCCGCTCTGCTTTTCATCTGGCCAACAAAGGCGCCTTGCGCAAAACGCGGCCCGACGATCTGGTTGCGACGGTCATCAAGGGCCTGGTTGAAAAGACCAAGGTCAACACGGCCGACATCGAAGATCTGGCCATGGGCTGCGCCTTCCCCGAAGGCGAGCAGGGCCTGAACATCGCGCGCAACGTCGTGTTCCTGGCGGGCCTGCCGATCACGGTGGCCGGCGACACCATCAACCGCTTCTGCGGCTCTTCCATGCAGGCCATTCACCAGGCCGCGGGCGCCATCAAGATGGGCGCGGGCGAAGTGTTCATCTGCGCCGGGGTCGAGAGCATGAGCCGCATCCCCATGGCGGGCTTCAACCCGATGCCGAACCCGACCTTGGTCAACGCCGGACATCAGGCCTACATCGGCATGGGCGAAACCGCCGAGAACCTGGCCGAGAAATATCAGATCAGCCGCGCCCAACAGGAAGCCTTCGCGGTTGAAAGCCACAAGCGCGCCGCCGCCGCGCAGGCCGCCGGCAAGTTCAAGGACGAGATCATTCCCGTCAAGGGCGACGGCGGCATGGTCGATAGCGACGGCTGTATCCGCGCCGACACCACGCCGGAAACGCTGGCGGGCCTGAAGCCGGCGTTCAGCGAAAAAGGCAGCGTGACCGCGGGCACGTCGTCGCCGCTGACCGACGGCGGTTCGGCGGTGCTGGTGTGCACCGAGGAATACGCCAAGAAAAACGGGCTGACGCCGCTGGCGCGCATTCTCTCCATCGCCGTGTCCGGCTGCGCACCCGAAATCATGGGCATCGGCCCGGTCGGCGCCTCGCAAAAGGCCCTGGCGCGCGCCGGCTTGAAAGTAAACCAGATCGATATTTTCGAGCTCAACGAAGCTTTCGCCGCGCAGAGCCTCGCTGTCGTGAAAGATTTGGGCGTCGATCTCTCCAAGACCAACCTCGACGGCGGCGCCATCGCGCTCGGGCATCCCCTGGGCGCCACGGGCGCGCGCATCACCGGCAAGGCCGCGGCCTTGCTGAAGCGCGAGAAGAAGAAATACGCGCTGGCGACACAGTGCATCGGCGGCGGGCAAGGCATCGCCACCATCCTCGAAGCTATGTAAGGAAGCCACCCTCATGGCCGAGATCAAAAAAGCTTGCGTCATCGGCGCGGGCGTCATGGGCGCCGGGATCGCCGCTCATATCACCAATGCAGGCGTGCCCTGCGTGCTGCTGGACATCGTTCCGAAGGCGGGCGACAACCGCAACGCCATCGCCGAAGGCGCGGTCGCCAAGATGCTGAAGACCGATCCCGCGCCCTTCATGTCCAAGCGCAACGCGCAGATGATCACCACCGGCAATATCGAGGACAATCTCGACCTGCTGGCGGATTGCGACTGGATCGTCGAAGCCGTCATCGAGCGCCTGGACATCAAGCACGACCTTTATAAGAAGATCGA
>JAIEMI010000145.1 GCA_019752235.1 Rhodospirillaceae bacterium | reverse complement strand
GCTCGCTAACGCTCGCCGACCTCCCCGCCAGGGGGAGGTGGGTGATCTGAACCGGACCGTCGCGCCGATCATCGGGCTTTCGCGGCGCGGTTGGCCCGCCAGATGCTGTAGAGGCCGAACAGCACCATGGGGATCGAGAGCAACTGGCCCATGGTGGCCCCGCCGACCAGGTAGCCGAGGAATTTGTCGGGCTCGCGGAAGAGTTCGCCGACGATGCGGAACACGCCGTAGCCGACCCAGAACACGCCGGTGAGGATGCCGGGACGGCTGCGGATGCGGTCATTGCGCCAGAGCAGATGCAGGATCACAAACAGCGCCACGCCTTCCAGCGCGAATTGATAGAGCTGGCTGGGATGGCGCGGGAGCTGCAAGTCATCGTGGGGGAACACCATGGCCCAGGGCACGTCGGCGGCGCGGCCCCACAATTCGCCGTTGACGAAATTGGCGAGGCGGCCGAGGGCGATGCCGATGGGCGCCGCGATGGCGACGATGTCGGCCACGTACCACCGGTTCACCTTGATGTGGCGCGCGTAAAGGATGATGGCGAGCGTGACGCCCAGCAGGCCGCCGTGGAAGGACATGCCGCCTTCCCAGGTTTTGAAAATGCCGACGGGGTCCGCGAGATATTCCGACGGCTTATAGAACAGCACATACCCCAAGCGCCCGCCGAGCACGACGCCGCCCAGCACCCAGAGCAGGAAATCGTCCACCTGCGCGGCCGTCATCAGCGCCGGAGACCGCTTCACCGACCAGCGCGCGTACCAGATGCCCGCGAACAGGCCGGCGATATAGGCCAGCGCGTACCAGCGGATCGCGAAGGGACCGATGGAGAAGATGACGGGATCGAACGCGGGGAAGGCTATGGCGTACATGAGACTCAGCGGTAAGGATCGGGTTGCGACAGGTAGCTTTGCACGGTCTTCGCCACGCCGTCTTCAAGGCTGGTGAAGGGCCTGGCGTAACCCGCCGCGCGCAAGCGGTCCATGCGCGCCTGGGTAAAGTACTGGTACTGGCCGCGAATGTCTGCGGGCGTGTCGCGGAAGGTGATCATCGGTTCGCGGCCGGTGGCGCGATAGACCGCCGAAGCGAGGTCCAAAAAGCTGCGCGCCTTGCCGGTGCCGAGATTAAAGAGGCCCGTGGCCGACGGATGTTCGAGCAACCACAGCATGACGTCGCAGCAGTCCTCGACAAACACGAAATCGCGCAGCTGGCCGCCGTCGGCATAAGCCGGGTTGTGGGACTTGAAGAGCGGAAAGGGTTCGCCCGCCGCGGCCTTGGGATAAATCTGCGGGACGAGGCTGGCCTGGCTGCCCTTATGGAATTCATTGGCGCCGTAGACGTTGAAGAACTTGAGGCCGGCCCACTGCGGCGGGGCCGAGGAACCGGCGCTGGTTTCCTGCGCCACCAGCAGGTCGAAGGTGTGTTTGCTCTGGCCGTAAGGATTGAGCGGCTTCAGGCGGGCCAGCGCATCGACGCTGCCGTCGTCGTTAAAGCCTTCGCGGCCATCGCCGTAGGTCGCCGCCGATGACGCGTAGATGAACGGCACGCGGTGGCGCGTGCACCAGGCCCAAAGGGCGCGGCTCAAGCGCACGTTCACTTCGTCGAGTTTGACGAGGTCGCGCTCGGTGGTGGAGGTGATGGCGCCGAGATGGAAAATGCCCTTGATGGCGTGGGTGGTGTTGCGGGCCTGGAAATCGAGGAAATCGAAGGTCTGTTCCGGCGCGATGAAGTACTTGATGTCGCGCTTGGTGGTGTTGCGGATTTTATGCGGATCATCGGTGCGGTCGATGGCGGCCAAGGGCCCCAGCCCGCGCGCCTGCAGCGCCGCGAGCAGATTGGACCCGATAAAACCGGCGCCGCCGGTGACCACGTACATCCGCGCCTCCTTAGGGTTGGTAGGTTTATGCCCAACTCTATTGCGCTCGCCAACACGAATACCGATATTAGACGCGGAACGGAGAACAGCCCCGGAGAACCGTCATGCAAAGCCAGAACCGGATTTTCGACGACATCGCCAAGGTGGCGGGCGGCGCGCTCAGTGCGTTGGGCGGGCTGAAGCAGGAGGTCGAGGCGATGGTGCGCGACCGCTTCGAGCGCTTCATGGCCGAAGGCAACTTCGTGCGCCGCGAGGAATTCGACGCCGTGCAGGCCATGGCGTCTCAAGCCCGCGTCGCGCAGGAGAAACTTTTGGCGCGTGTCGCGGCTTTAGAAGAAGCGCTCGCCAAGAAAAAGTAGCGCCGCGCGGACTCTCGGCGGTTCTTATCCACAGCCTCAAACCGCGCACTTGTGGCGCAAATTCGCGGGTTTCTGCCGGCGTGCCGCGACTCGGTGATTCTACGCATCATTTTGTGTTGCGGGCCCCCACCCCCTACTATATCTTGAATCTCGGATAAGGCGTTTTCGGACGATTATCCAGGTCGGCCCAGGGGGTTTTCGGGGGTCTCGAATGCAGTCCAGTACGCTTCGCCGCACGTCTACCGCGACCGTTTCCAATCCCATCGATCTCATCGAAGAAGTCATCGCCGGTAAGGAGTGGGTCTACGACCGCCGCTGCGACACCGAGCTGGCCGTGGAATCGCCCGGCAGCTGGTGCGACTACGGCATGTTCTTCGCCTGGTCCGAAGACTTGAGCGCGCTGCACTTCTCCTGCGCGCTCGACATGCGGGTGCAAAACAAACTGATGGGGCAGATCTACGAACTGCTCGCCAAGCTCAACGAACGCCTGTGGATGGGCCACTTCGCCATTTGGGTGGAAGAAGGCATTCCGATGTTCCGCCACACCGTGCGGCTCAACGACCGCGTCGATACGGATGCGATCGGCGAGCTGATGGAACTGGCCATGGCCGAGTGCGAGCGCTATTACCCGGCCTTCCAATTCGTGATCTGGGGCGGACGTTCCGCCGAGGACGCGATTGCCAGCTCGCTGTTCGACACGGTGGGCGAAGCGTAAAGCTCTCGCCGCGTACCAAGCATAACAACTAACGACCCCCTCCTAACCTCCCCCTTTCAGGGGGAGGGAAAAGTACGTGCGTGGTGTTTTATTCCCTCCCCTGTAAGGGGAGGGTTAGGGAGGGGTCGTTGCTTCTCTCAATCGCCGACGCGTTCGTCCACGAACCCGCGCCCGTCCCAATAGACGACCTGCGCCGCCGACTCGAACGTGAAGTAGGCGAGGCCGTCGTGCTTCGTCGTGAACGTGGCGGGCGTACAGGTTTTCCCGGAGGCACAGGCATTGCGGTATTCCCCCGGCACGGCGCGGCTGATGCCGATGCGCACCAGCAGGTTGGCGGGCGCTTCGATCACCTTATAGACCCGCGCCACGGCCCGCGCGTTGAGCGTGATGAACACCGCATGCTTGCCGGTGTGCCGGTTGAGGTAGACCTCGGCACGGTCGGGACGGCCGTCGCCGTCGAAATCGCCGCCGGCTTCCATGTAGCCGTCGACCTGGCTGGCGCGGAACCCGAAGTCGCCGGTGCCGAGCAGATCGAACGGCACAACCTTATCCCAGCCCGGGGGCACGATGGGCGTCCAGGTGGTTTCGGTAAGGGCGAAAGCGGGGGGCGCGGTGCTGAGCCCAAGGAGGGGCGCCGCGAGAAGGGCAGCGACACGCAAATGTTTCAACAAACGGCGCATCATGTGCAGCAGCGTAGCGTCACGGATGGGATTCGGCAACGCATGAACATGCATGCAGACATGCATTTTATGCGGGTGTATCTTGCCGTCACGTAACAGAGACCGGATATGATCGAAGGCACAATTCTTCTTGTCGGCTGCGGCAAAATGGGCGGCGCGCTCCTGGACGGCTGGTTCAAGCGCGGCCTGAACCCGGTCGACGTCATCGTTGTCGAACCCGCGGGCCGCGACGCGGTTTCGCCCTGCGCCAGCCACCGCGCGCTGACCTGCCTGCCCCATGCCAAGGACGTGCCGCGCGACTTCCGCCCCGACGTGGTGGTGTTCGCCGTGAAGCCGCAGGTCACCGACGACGTGGTGCCGGCCTACAAAACCTTCGCCGCCCAGCGCCCGGTGTTCCTGTCGGTGATCGCGGGCAAGACCACGCGCTATTTCCAGCAGCACCTGGGGGCCGACGCCGTCGTGCGCGCCATGCCCAATACGCCCGCCGCCGTCGGCAAGGGCGTGAGCGTGCTGTATGCCTCGCCGGCGGTCAGCGCGGTGCAGCGCCATGTGTGCGAAGTGCTGATGTCGGCGGTGGGCGCGGTCGAATGGATCAATGACGAGACGCTGATGGACGCCGTGACGGCGGTGTCGGGCAGCGGCCCGGCCTACGTCTTCCTGCTGGCCGAGACCCTGCGCGACGCCGGGATCGAAGCGGGCCTGCCGCCGGACCTGGCGGCGCGGCTGGCGACGGCCACCGTGGCGGGCTCCGGCGCGCTGCTGGAGCAGAGCAAAGACCCGCCCGAAACCTTGCGCAAGAACGTCACCAGCCCGGCCGGGACGACCGCCGCCGCGCTCGACGTGCTGATGGGCGCGGGCGGCTTCAAGCCCTTGCTGGCCAAGGCTGTGGCGGAAGCCACACGCCGTTCCAAAGAACTCGGTGGTTAAACACGGGGCGGCTGATCCGCTTACACCCTCCGGTGGCTTGATTCCGCCGTGAAGCAGTGGAACCATGCCTGTATGCAGCCCGTTCAGGGCCTGCGGGAGGTTGCCATGGCCGCCAAAAAGTCCGCTAAAAAATCTGCACCGAAGGCTACCGGCGGTTCCGTGAAGGACCGCGTGATCGACGCCGTGGCGGCGGAAGCCGCCGCCGTCGGCTGGCGCCACGTCAGCATGGACGCGGTGGCGGCGCGCGCGGGGCTCGGCCTCGGCGAAGCGCTGCTGGAGGTGCCCAGCAAGGTTCATGCGCTGTGCGCGATCATCGACCGCATCGACGCGCGCACTTTGGCGCCCGTGAAAAAGCTGGACCCGGAGGATTCGCCGCGCGACCGGCTGTTTGAAATTCTCATGCGCCGCTTCGATGCGCTCAACGAACGCCGCGAAGAAGCCAAGGCGGTGATGACGGGCGTGGCGCGCGATCCAGCGGCGGCGATTGTGGTGGGCTGCCGCTTGCAGAAATCCTTCGCCGCCATTTTGGGCGCGGCGGGCGTGTCCACGGGCGGATTGATGGGCCTCGCGCGGATTCAAGGGCTCAAGGCCGTGGCGGCCTTTGCCTTGCGCGCCTGGATGAACGACGACAGCGCCGATTTGGCCAAAACCATGGCGGCGCTCGACCGCGCGCTCGACCGCGCGGAGAAACTCGCGGGCCTGGCGAAGTTCCCCCGTGAAAGAGGGCGCCGCGCAAAAAGCGACGAAGCCGCCGCTTAAGTGAAGAGCACGGAAAATCAGGTCAGCGACCATTACACCGCTTTCGGCCAGCGCGAACCGATTTTGGCGGCGCTGAAGAAGCGCGGCATCGATGACGTGACGCCCGAGGCCCTGGCGCCTTTCGACCAGTTCCATACCGGCGGTCCGCCCGCGACCAAGGAGATGGCCGAGGCGTTGGCGCCCAAGGCTAGCGATCATGTGCTGGATGTGGGGTCAGGGCTTGGCGGCCCGGCGCGCATGCTGAGCGCGATGAAAGGCTGCCGCGTCACGGGCATCGACCTCGCGCCGCATTTTGTCGAGAACGCGAACTTCTTTACCGGCATGACAAAGCAGGAAGCCCTGGTGAAGTTTGTGCAGGGCTCGGCCACGGCGCTGCCGTTCGCCGATGCGCATTTCGATGGCGCGTGGCATCTGCATATGTGCATGAACGTGCCCGATAAGACCGCCATGTACGCCGAGATTTTCCGCGTGCTGAAGCCGGGCGCGAAGTTTGTGCTGCACGATCCGTTCAAGACGGCGGGCGCGCAGGTGACCTATCCCGTGCCGTGGGCGGAAACACCTGCGACGAGTTTTCTGTGGACGCCGGAAGAGCTGCGCGCCGGTCTGGCGGCGGCGGGTTTCAAGATTGCGTCGGAGCACGACGCCACGCAGGAAGGGCTGACGTTCTACGACAAGCTGGACGCCGCGCGCAAAGTGCCGCCGTCCGATAAAGCGCCGACGCCGCTGGAGATCATGCAAAAAAATCACCGCGCCAACATGACGGCCGGCGCGGTGAGAATTCTCAGTCTGGTCGCTGTGAAGCCTTAAATCCCGCGCTTCACCAGTTCCTGGCGGAAGTCGCGGACTTCGCGGGCGAAGAGGAGCGGCTGTTCGAAGGCGGCGAAGTGGCCGCCGGCGGCGACGTCGCTCCAGTAGACCAGGTTGTAGGTCCGCTCGGCGAAGCTGCGCGGCCAGAACACCAGTTCCGTCGGGAAGTGGACGACGCCGACCGTGGGCTTCACCGCCGCGCGGCGCGGCTCCAGCGCTTGTTCGGGGTCCGGATTGCCGCCGCGGCTGCCGCCGCCGGCGTACATCCACGTCGAGGTGCCGAAGGAATTGGTGAGGATGTAGACCATGATGATGGTCATCACCTGGCTCTTGGGGTAGACGCCCCAGGGGTTGGCGCCGGGAAGCCCGGCCCAGGTGGTGTACTTCTCCATCAGCCACGCGGCGGTGGCCATGGGGCTGTCGGCCATGCCATAGGCCAGCGATAGCGGCTTGGTGCGCTGGATGTGCTGATAGGCGCCTTCGGTCTGGTAGATCTTGTCCCACTGGGCCTGCGCGGCTTTTTCTTCCTCGTTCTCCGGCGGCGTGCCGGGGCCGATGACGAAGTTCACAAGCGCGGCCTTGCAGTGCTCGCTTTCCGCCGCCATGCCGACGGAAATGCCCGCGCCGAAATCGCCGCCCTGGGCGATGTAGCTCTTGTAGCCGAGGCCTTCGACCATGAGGCGGTCGAAGAGGCGCGAGATGTATTGTCCGCCCACGGGGCGCGGCGGCTTGGACGAGAAGGCGAAGCCGGGCAGGGACGGGATGACGACCGAGAAGGCGTCGTCCTCGTTGCCGCCGGTTTTTTCCGGATGGCACAGCTCGTCGATGCAGCGCGTGAACTCGATGAAGGAGCCGGGCCAGCCGTGGATCAGCATCAGGGGTTGCGGGTTCTTGCCGGAGCCTTTGACGTGGATGAAGTGGATGTCGCGGCCGTCGACGGTGGCCTTGAACTGCGGGAAGGCGTTGAGCTTGGCTTCCTGTTCGCGCCAGTTGTATTCGGTCACCCAGAACTTTTGCAGATCCTTCATGAACTCAAGGCCGATGCCGTACTCGTGCGGATTGCGCGAGACCGGCGCCACGGGCCATTTGGTGTTCTTGACGCGGGCCATGACGTCGTCGAGCTGCGGCTGCGGGATGTTGATCTTGAAGGGTACGATCTTGATGGGCGCGGCGGCGGGTGCTGCGTCTTGCGCGAAGGCGCGCGTGCCCATAATCGGAATGACGCCGGCGGCGGCGAGCATGCGGCGGCGGGAGAGGGAGAGTGTGTTCATAATAAGTGTTCCTAATTGATCCACCCTCACCCCGGCCCCTCTCCCGCAAGCGGGAGAGGGAGGGGCCCGCGCAGCGGGAGGGTGAGGGGCGCGGTTAGATGATCTTCTTGTCTTTCACTTCCTTGCGGAAGTCGCGGACGGCGCCGACGAACTGATCGGGTTTTTCCATGGAGGCGAAGTGGCCGCCGGCGGGCATGTCTTTCCAGCTGATGAGGTTGTAGACGCGCTCGCCGTAGCTCTTGGGCCAGAAGATGAACTCGCCGGGATGATGAATGACGGCCACGGCGGGCTTCTCGGCGGGACGGCGCGGCTGCACGGTGGGATCGCCGCCGCCGCGGCCTTGCGCGTACATCCACGCGGCGGTGCCGAAGGTGCTGGTGGTGTTATAGACCATGATGACGTCGATCAATTGGTCGCGGGTGTAGACCGACCACGGATCGCCGCCCTTGGTCTGGGACCAGCCGCGATACTTCTCCATCAGCCACGCGGCGACGCCGAGCGGGCTGTCGTTCATGGCGAAAGCGAGGGACTGCGGCTTGGTGCCCTGGATGGCGATGTAGCCGCCTTCGGTCATCATCAGCTTGTTCCAGCCGGCCTGGGCGGCCTTCTCTTCGTCGTTCTGCGGCGGCGAACCGACGCCGAGGACAAGGCGGATCAACGCGGCCTTGCAGTGCGCGCTTTCCGACGCCATGCCCGACGAGATGCCCGCGCCATAGTCACCGCCTTCGGCGAGGTAGCTCTTATAGCCGAGACCTTCGACCATGAGCTTGTCGAGCAGACGCCAGACGGTGACGCTGGTGATGGGGCGCTTGGGCTTGGACGAGAAGCCGAAGCCGGGGATGGACGGAATGACGACGGTGAAAGCGTCTTCCACTTTGCCGCCGAATTTTTCCGGGTGCGCGAGCTTTTCGGCGATGTGGGTGTATTCGAGGAAGGAGCCCGGCCAGCCGTGGGTCATGATGATCGGGGTCGGATTCTTGCCGGAGCCCTTGATGTGGAAGAAGTGGATATCGTAGCCGTCGATCTTGGCCATGAACTGCGGCAGCTTGTTCAGCTCGGCCTCGGTTTTGCGCCAGTCGTATTTGTTGAGCCAGTGATCGACCACGTCCTTCATGGTGTCGTAGTCGGCGCCGTACATCCAGCCGTCGGCGACGTCCGGGCGGTCGGGCCATTCGGCGGTCTTGACGCGCTGCGCGATGTAGTCGAGGCGCGCTTGCGGGACGTTGATCTTGTAAGGCGTGATCTGAACTTTTGCGCTTCCCGGGGCGCTGCCCATGTTGTCGGCTGCGGCGGCCACCTGCGGCAGCACGCCCGCCAGCGGCAGCGCGGCGGCGGCGCCTATCACGGTGCGGCGTGACATCCCGGATTCTGAAAGCTTGTCGTCCGTCATGATTCTCTCCCCTCTCTGACGATATATGAGAACTGCGCGCTATTTGGGCGCGAACTCCTGGTTGGTCACC
>JAIEMI010000025.1 GCA_019752235.1 Rhodospirillaceae bacterium | reverse complement strand
TTGCGTGATGGTGCCGACGCTTTGCGTTTGTGCCTGAGCGCCGCCCGCGATGAGTAGCGCGGCGACGACCGCGGCTGAACGAAGAACGCGCATGGAGGTGCCCCCCGGCATATGCCCGTTTCTACGGACAAAGGAATTCCAGGCAGCCGTAGAGGATAATGAGGGTGAGAGTCAAATTCGCCGACGGCGGCGCCTGATGGGCGGGATCGGAGTCAAAACAGGATCAATGCCTTAGCGGCGCGGATTATCCCCGCGGATTATAAGGCTTCTTCGCGGCCCAGGTTTTCACGAACTCTTCCAGTTCAGGGTCGGGAACCTTAGGCAGCACGACCTTGAGCGTCACATACTGATCGCCCGCCGGGTCTTTCTTCGACGCCGCGACCCCCTTGCCTTTGAGACGGAGCTTGGAACCGGTGTTGGCGCCATGCGGCACCGTGATTGTGACGGGGCCGTGCACCGTGGGCACCTCCACTTTACCGCCCAGCACCGCTTCACCCAGCGACACGGGCAGTTCGATATGAATGTCACGGCCTTCACGGCGGTACATGGGGTCCGGCTTAATCTTGACCTCGACCAAGGCGTCGGCGCCCTGATTGCCCTGGCCCTTCAGGCGAATGGTCTGGCCGTCGTTGATGCCGGCGGGGATTGCGATATCGAGCGACTTGCCGCCGGGTAGCGTGACGCGCCGGGTCGCCCCCGTCGCGGCGTCGGCAAAATCCACTTCAAGCTTAAACCGCGTATCCTCGGGCGGTCCCTGGTGACCGCCGCCGCCACGAAACATGCCGCCGAAAAGGTCGCTCAGGTCTTCAAAAGCGAAGCCGCCGGCTTGCTGGCCGAAGCCACCCTGCGGGCCACCCCCCGGAAAGCCGCCGCTGAATCCGCCCGGACCGCCGCGTGTGCCGCGCGCGAAAGGATTCTGGCGCACTTCCGCACCGCCGGCATCAATCTCTCCACGGTCGAAGCGCGCGCGTTTCGCCGGATCGCCTATGATGTCGTTAGCGGCGTTCAGTTCCTTAAACCGGTCCTCGGCTTTTTTATCCCCCGGGAACAGGTCCGGATGGGACTTTTTGGCCGCGCGGCGAAAGGCTTTCTGAATTTCGGCGTCGGAGGCGTCGCGTTTGACGCCCAAAACAATATAGGGGTCTTTAGCCATCGGGTTGGTGAACAGTCAGTCCTAAAGCGTTGGGGAATATATACTTATAAATGTGGTCGCCAGCACCTTTTGTAAACCTCGTATCGGTCAAAACCCAAAGGGTTAATAAATGACCGAAATGGGCTGCGGTGCGGGTTTCGCGTTTTGCTTCAATCCACTAACGTAGGAGACACGAGATTGGGCGTCTCTGGGAGGGGAAATCATGAAGCAGATTGGGATTGGCGCGATTTTGGGCGCTGGCGTATTGGCGGTGGCTATGGTCGCGGGCGCGGCGCAAGTCAGCGAGGGCATGTTTTCCGCGGCCCAGGCTAAGCGTGGGGCGGCTGTCTTCGCGGTCAACTGCGCGGGTTGCCACGGGGCCGATCTTGAGGGCGCTTCAGCCTCGGCGCTGACAGGCCCCGACAATATGAAACGCTGGGCTGGCCAGACCGCCGCCGATCTCCATGCCCGTGTGCGCACGATGCCTTACGGCAGTCCGGGGACATTGAAGGACCAGGACTACATGGACGCAACAGCGTTCCTTCTGGAAAAGAACGGCCTTGCCCCCGGCAAAAAGGATCTGACCGCTTCAACCGCCGCGAAGGTGCAGATTGCCGCGGCGAGCGAAGCGGTGAAGCCGAAACATAGGCTTACGGTGGTGCGTGATACCAGTGCCGCCATTGCCGCCGGGCCGACCCAGGCTGAACTGACGGCGGCAGGCGCCAAGACCACCGATTGGCTATTCACCAATCATGACTACAGCGGACAGCGGTTTGTCGATCTGAAGCAGCTCGACAAAAACAACGTCAGTAAATTGAGGCCGGTATGTATGTATCAGGTCGGCGACCTCAATCCATTTGAGGCCAATCCGCTGATCTATCGCGGCGCCATGTTCATCACCACTAAGGATACGGCGATCTCGCTGGACGCCGCCACCTGCCGGCTCAATTGGCGTTACGACCGCACGTCGCGCACGCCGGCCAGTTATGGTCTCAAGATGCACCGCGGCGCGGCGCTGAAGGACGGCAAACTAATTTATGGCACGCCGGACGGCTATCTGATCGCGCTCGATGCCGGTAGCGGCAAGGTGATTTGGGAACGCGAGGTCACTAATCCTCTGAAAACCGGCGGCGGATTCACGATGGCGCCGATGATTTTCGAGGATCTGATCATCGTCGGTCCCGCGGGCAGTGAGTTGGGCGTAAAGGGCTGGATAGGCGCTTTCAAGATTTCGAATGGCGACATCGTATGGCGCTTTAATACCGTGCCAAACAAAGGCGAACCGGGTGCGGATACATGGCCCAATGATAAAGCCCGCGAAGAAGGCGGCGGCGCGGTGTGGGGATCGATGACCCTCGATACCGGCACGGGCCGTATTTATGTCCCCGTATCCAACCCAACGCCCGACTTCGAAGGCCATCTGCGCGTGGGCGACAATCTGTTCACTTGCGCTATGATCGTGCTCGATGTGCGCACCGGCAAGTTGCTCTGGTATCACCAGATTACGCCGCACGACACGCATGATTACGATTTATCGCAAGCTAGTCCGCAGTTTACCTCGGTCATCGACGGCAAGCCGCGCAAGATGGTGGTGGCTGTCGGCAAGGAAGGTTTGCTGCATGCGTTTGACCGTGAAGCCCGGGAGGTCGTCTATAAAGTATCGGTGACCACGCGTCAGAACACCGACAAGGAGTGGATTGCGATTGATAAGACCGCCAACGGCGAACGTGTGTGCCCTGGCGCCATCGGTGGCGTGCAATGGAATGGGCCGGCCTTCAGTCCCGTAACCAACGCGCTCTATGTCCCGGCGGTTGACTGGTGTTCCATGACGCGCGACCCGCCGGAGCAGTCGCGCGGTTGGTTGACAGCCATCGATGCGGCCAGCGGCAAGGTACGCTGGCAGTACCAGTCGCAGCGGCCCATGCTGGCGGCGGTGACGGCGACGTCATCCAACCTGCTGTTCACCGGCGAGGTGACCGGGGATCTGCTGGCTTTGGACGCCAACGACGGCAAAGTGCTCTACCGCTTCAATACCGGCGGCCCCATGATCGGAGGCGTCGTTACCTACCAAATGGATAGAAAGCAGTACGTGGCGGCCGTTTCGGGCGGGACTAACGCTTTCTGGCGTACCCAACCGGGCTCCGCGACGGTTGTGGTGCTGGCGATCCCATAATTTGCCTGCGGCTCTTCTCGGCGATCGAAACTGTATTACCTTCTACGCGTGTAATGCAGTTTCGTTCGTGGCCGCCACCTTCCGACCTACCGCTTTCCCCGGAAT
Source organism: Rhodospirillaceae bacterium (assembly GCA_019752235.1). Lineage (GTDB taxonomy): Bacteria > Pseudomonadota > Alphaproteobacteria > Rhodospirillales > Rhodospirillaceae > SHVO01. The sequence goes on along the minus strand of JAIEMI010000025.1, from coordinate 5,472 downwards.
CACCTTTATATTGGCGCGCAGTAGGGGAGCGCGCCTCAGCGCGGCCATAAGAATGAAGGCGGGGAATGTTCAGTCAGCCCAGTTGGAAACGACGGTTGCAGCCGACTTTGGTGCCGGCGCTTGTGTTTGTCGTGGTCGCACTGATGTTGACCATCGTGACGCGTCAACTCCTGACACTCCAGGAGGAATCGCGCCATACGCAGGACGTGAAGGATACCTTGGCCTCCATCACCGCGTTGATGCAGGAAGGCGAAAACGGCATGCGCGGTTTTCTGCTGACCGGGGACGACGGTTTCTTGAAGCCTTATAACACCGCGAGCCACGGGATCGGCCCGGCGTTGGACCGCCTGCAAAGTTTAATCGGCGATAATCCCGTGCAGCGCGACAATGTCGCGCGGTTGCGCCCCGTTGTACTGGAGCGCATGAGCCAAATGACGCGAGCGGTCGGCTATTATCAGCCCGGACGCACGCTCCCGGTGCCCATTGGCAGCGGGCCGGAAACCCACGCGCACGCGCGCGAAATTATCGCCGCCATGATGGGGGAGGAAGATCGCATCCTTGGCGAACGCCGGCGCAGCGTAGGCCGCATAGCGACCTATTTGCAGCTCTTGGCGTACGGCACGCTGTTCATCGTCATGACCGTGGCGATCTTCGCGCTGTACCGGTCGCAGCGGCAGCGCGAGGAATTGGAAACAGCCCAGAAAGCCTTGCGAGCCAGCAACGCCAAGCTGTCGGCCGAAATTGGTGAACGCGAGAAGGTCGAGGACCAGTTGCGGCAGGTGCAGAAAATGGAGGCCATCGGGCAGCTCACCGGCGGCATTGCCCACGATTTCAACAACATGCTCGCGGTTATTATCGGCGCGCTTAACATCATGCAGCGCCGTATCGATAAGGGCGACATGAACGTGAAAGAGTTCATGAAGGCTGCCATGGACGGCGCAATGCGCGGTGGCGCGCTGACCCAACGTCTATTGGCTTTCGCGCGTAAACAGGTGCTGGAGCCGCGTGCGCTGGACGTCAATAAACTGGTATCGGGGATGTCCGACCTTTTGCGCCGGACGCTGGGCGCGATGGTCCGGACCGAGGTCGTTTTGGCGGGCGGTTTGTGGCGCGTCTTTGTCGACGCTCATCAGCTGGAAACCGTGATTCTCAACCTTGTCGTCAATGCCCGCGACGCTATGCCGGAGGGCGGCAAGCTGACCATCGAGACCGCCAACGCTCATCTCGATGAAGGCTATGTCGGGCGCCATACAGATGTGCCGCCGGGTCAGTATGTGCTTCTGTGCGTGAGCGATACGGGCACAGGTATGTCGCCGGAGGTGCTGCAAAAAGCCTTTGATCCGTTTTTCACGACGAAGAGCGCCGGGCGCGGCACCGGACTTGGTTTAAGCCAGGTCTATGGTTTCGTACGCCAGTCGGGCGGGCACGTGAAAATTTACTCCGAGCCCGGCCACGGCGCGACCGTGAAAATCTATCTCCCGCGCCATCACGGCCCCGCCGAAGAAAGCGTCGTAGCCCAGACTTCCGGCGCATTGCCGCATGCCAAGGATGGCGAGATCGTGCTGGTGGTCGAGGACGAAGAGGCCGTGCGTGCGCTCACCAGCGAGGGCCTGCGCGATCTGGGTTATGAAGTGCTGGCGGCGGGCGGCGGCGCGGACGCTCTGAAGCTCCTGGATCAGAATCCAAAGATCGCTTTGTTGTTCACCGACATTGTCATGCCGGAAATCAACGGTCGTCAGCTGGCCGATGAAGCGAAGAAGCGACGCCCCGATTTGAAGGTGCTGTACACGACTGGGTATACGCGCAATGCCATCGTGCATAACGGCACCCTCGACCCGGGTGTGCGCCTGCTGGGCAAGCCCTTCACGCTGGAGCGGTTGTCGCGGATCGTGCGCGACGTCCTTGACGGTAAATAGGGCGATGAGCGCGGCGGCTGCTTATTTCGTGCCCGCTTTAAATTCGCTCACTGGGAACCTAGGTTGTTATCCGGCGTTTGTTCACCGGACACTCCAGCGCGGACCACAGCCCTTATGACCGAGATAAGCTTCTTGACGGCCTTGCTTGTGCTGCACTTTGCCATAGCTGCGGGCGTTTGTGTTCATATCCTTCTCACTAAGCCTGAAACTTCGGCGCCGCCGTGGATCGCGCTTGTGCTGGTGTCGCCTTTCATTGGCAGCCTTTTATACTGGATCCTCGGCATCAATCGCGTGCAGCGCCGCGCGCGCAAATTACGCGGGCGCCGCACGCGGTTTGTCCCGCAGCACGCCGCGCAATTCATGCCGTTCTCGAGCGACCCAACGCCGCAACAGCGGCAAGTTTTCCTGTACGAAAGCGCTGTGCACGATGCGCCATTTCTAGGCGGCAACCGCATCACGCCATTGATCGGCGCCGCTGAGGCATTCCCCGACATGCTAAAATCCATCGCCGAGGCGCGGGAAAGTATCGCGCTCTCGGTTTATATTTTTGGGCGCGACGACGTTGGCGAAAAATTCATCGCGGCGTTGAAGGAAGCTCACGGCCGCGGCGTAAAAACTTATGTTCTGGTGGACGAAATTGGAAGCGGCACGGGGTCCAATGCCGCGGACAAGAAATTGGCGGATGCGGGTATTTCCACGGCGCGGTTCATTCCGCAAAAGATCAAGTTCCTGCCCTTCGTGAACCTGCGCAATCACCGCAAAATCATCATTATCGACGGCTTAGTGGGATATATCGGCGGCATGAATATCGCCCGCAATTACAATGGCGATGCCACCGAGACCGTGCGCGACATCCATTTCCGGGTGGAGGGGCCGGTGTTGGCGCAGATGAGTACGGTTTTCGAAGAGGATTGGCGGTTCGCCTCGGGCCGGGCCATTACGTTGCCGGACGCGCCGCGGAACGAAACCACGTTGGCGCTGCCCCAGTACGCGCGCGCCGTGCCGGATGGGCCCGACAACCCCTTCCAGCGTACGTTATGGATTATGCTGGGTGCGCTCGCTCTGGCCCAAAAAAGCGTGCACATCCTCACGCCGTACTTCCTGCCAAATGATGCTTTGACTCACGCCTTGGCCATCTGCGCTTTGCGCGGCGTCGACGTGCGGGTGGTCGTGCCCAAGGCCACGGATATCAGGTTGATGGATTGGGCCATGACGGCAAAGTATCCCGACCTCCTGGAACATGGCGTGAAGATTTATTGGGGCGGGGCGCCTTTTGATCATAGCAAGCTGATGGTAGTGGACGACGTGTGGATATTGGTGGGTTCCAGCAATTGGGATCAGCGATCATTACGTTTGAACTTTGAGGCCAATCTCGAAGTTTACGACGCGGATCTTGCGGCGCAGATGGATAGTCACTTCCAAGCCATGCAACGAAAAGCGCAATTGATATCGGTCGCGGAGCTGAAAGCGCTGCCTGTTTTGGTGCGTTTGCGCAATAATATCGCAAGGCTGTTTACGCCGTATCTCTAGGGGGAATTCATGAAGGAAATTGTCGCCGTCGTTATCACGGCATTGATCGCTTCCGCCGCCGTGGCGGCCGAGCCGGCCTTTAAGCGCAATATCCTGCAGCGCAGTGACGTGAATGCCACACAGGAAAGCGTGTTGGGTACGGGCGAACTGGCGGCGGGAGGCGTTATCGACCGTCATAGTCACCACGGCATCGAGATGACATATGTCCTGGAGGGCGAAGTGGAGCTTGTGATTGACGGAGAAACGCCGCGCCGGTTGAAGGCGGGCGACAGCTTCGTGGTGCCCGCGGGTAAGGTGCACGCAGCGAAAAATGTCGGCGCTATTCCATGCAAGCTTGTCGGTGTTTGGGTGGTGGAGAAGGGTAGGCCCCTCGCAGTACCCGCGAATAGCCCGATTCCCTAACCGCGTGACGTACTGACCGCCACGCTTTTTTGACAGCCGTCGGACGCTCGTTTAGCCTTTGCGAGGGCTGGGTGAAAGGTGAACGGGAGTGTTTCGTACTTTTATAATGCTTCTGGCAATGGCCGCGTCTTTTGCGCAAGGCGCGGGAGCTGCGGAGAAGATGCTGCCCCTCACGGTGGCGGTTCCTTTTCCAGCTAAGCCGCCGATCTGTTGTATGGCGGTGCCGGCGGCCAGGGATCTTGGTTATTACCGGCGTGCTGGGGTGGATGTGACCGTCGTGAATGTCGGCACGGCGTCCACGGGCACGATCCAAATGCTGGTGGCGGGGCGTACCGACGTCGCCACGGCCTCAATCGCGAGCGGTTTAGGAGCTTACGCGGCCGGAGCCAGTGATGTGCGTTTCATTGGCGCGGAGTTGAATGCGATCTACACGATCAACAAATTGAAATGGGTCTTTGCGGCCAAAAACAGCATCAACGCGGTCGCTGATCTTAAGGGGAAGACCATCGGCATTCCGGCGGGCCCCAATCCCACCGATCCGGTTTACGTGCAGATCAGCGCCCTGCTGAAGTCGGCTGGTCTCACAGACCGCGACGTGCGCTGGACCGTGGCCGGCGCGCCGGCTGCGCGCGTGCAGGCGCTGACGGCGGGTCGTATCGATTTCACGCAGATGCCCATGGAGATGTCATACTTCCTCACGCCTGACAAAGGGCTTCATCTGTTGTCATTCGATCCGGTTGGCGCCAACAGCGGCTGGAATGGTTGCCAGTGCTGGTTCACCACCACCAAGACTTTGGCTGATGCGGAGAAGCGCGAAGCAGTGCAACGTTTTGTCGACGCGACGGCGCTGGCCGTGCGGGACATGGCGCGGGATAGGGCTACATTTCTCAAGGCCATGGCTCTTTACGTCGATATGAGCGCGCAGACGCCGAAAAGCATCGACGATACTTTCAACTATTATCGCCTGCAGTATACGTCCAACGGCGGTATCAACTTTGACCACATGAATGCATGGCTCAATAATGTTTACTTTGCCGCGGTGAACCCCTCGGCCAAGGGCAAATTCACCTTAAAACAGGTAGCCGACCCGAGCTTTGTGAAAGCTTTTCTTGATAAGAACGGTACGGCAAACGACGCTTACTGGGATCCGCCGCAATTGACCCCGCCGGGGTAGAGATTTTTCGGGGCCGAAGGTTGAAAGCGCAGGACCGTGAACGGTCGTAGGAATAATCGTCCAAAGGCAAAGAGGGATGTCTCGAAGACGCTGAACGAGATCAGGTCGGGTGCGTGCAATGTCATTCTGACGACGTTCACCGCCTTGGCCATTGTCGCCAGCGCTGTCAGCGTATTGCGGGGCTTGGACACGGGCTGGAGACCGGTCAGTGCATTCCATGTGGTTTTAACCCTGTTGCTGGCTTTTGTGACGCTCCGGCGGCGTCACCTCAGCTTGACCGTGCGGGCCACGGTGGTGACGGCGGTGCCCTTCCTCATTACGATCGGTGGTTTTCTGACGGACGGGCGTGGCAACGGCACGCTGATGTTCATGGTCACAAGCTGTGTGCTGGCGGGCTGTTTTTTCGACCGGCGCGGCGCGTTAATCGCTCTTGCTCTGTCTTTTAGCGCT
>JAIEMI010000319.1 GCA_019752235.1 Rhodospirillaceae bacterium | reverse complement strand
CCCTTCAGAGCTTCGACGCGGTCTTTATCTTCCAGCGGGAGGTCGGTCAGGTTGATGATCGGCAGCACGCCGTTCATGCGGTAGTTGCCGCGGTTTTCGACCAAGATACCGCGGATGGCCAGGTTGCTGTATACGGCCGGACTAACCTGCGAAAACGTGACGCCGGCAGTGTTCTTCATGGCGTCGAGCAGGCTCTGCGCCTGCTGGGACTGCAGCACGGCGTCGGGGATCACGGCCACGGTCAGCGGCGTGTCGAGCTGGCGCGCGCCGCGGAACGAGCCGGCCTGCACCAAGTCGGCGCTGAACGAATTTTTGCGGTCGGCGGTGACGACGATTTCTTCCAGCACTGGTGTTTTTTCGTCATCGGCGAAGGCGGCCTTGATGGGCGCCATGGCATTCAATGTCAGGACGGTCGAAAGGCTGACGGTCGACAAGAACGCGAAACGAAGTCGCTTAGACACACTGACGGCTTTATCCCCAGGCATGTTTTAATCCCCTTGCTCAGTTCACCCTTGGCGCCCAACGCGCCACTTCAAGCCACCGCGTAACCGCAAAAAACACACGCGCAGCAATGGCCGAATGTATTTTCATTCATTAAAAGGTAATATTGGTTTTTTCAAATGAAAAATACATATCCGACCAAAAAACGCCCGGATGTGCCTTATTAGCCACGCCGAAAAACCGTTCGAAAATGCCCCGTTGGGCGCTGATTTTCGAGGAGAATTCGCGGGTTGCTCACGGGGCGGCGAACGCCGTGGCGGCGAAGCCCGGCGCGGCCGACAACAGCGCACGGGTATAGTCGTGCCGCGGAGCGGCGAAAACCGCCTCCACAGTGCCGGACTCGACCACGGCGCCCGCCGACATCACCACGACCCGGTCTGCCACCTGCTCCACCACCGACAAGTCGTGGGTAATGAAAAGCGAGGCGAAGCCGTACTGTTCCTGCAACTTTTGAAACAGCGTCAGGATTTGCAGCTGAATCGTCATGTCCAGCGCCGAGACCGGTTCATCTGCCACAACCAAGCGCGGGCGCGACACCACCGCCCGAGCAATGGCGACACGCTGGCGCTGGCCACCCGACATCTGGTGCGGATAACGCTCTGCGAAACCGCTCAAACCGACCTCCTCCAGCATCGCCTGCACGCGGTCGCGCCGCTCCGCAGCCGACACGTCAGGCATATGGCGCAAAGCCGCGCCCACGGTCTCTCCCACGCGCACGCGCGGATCGAGCGATGAGAATGGGTCTTGAAACACCAGTTGCGCCGCGCGGCGGAATGTCTTGCTTTGCGCCCCGCTCATGGCGCCGACAGCGATGCCGTCAAACGTGATGCTGCCCGCCGCCAGGGGTTTCAAACCCAGTACGGCGCGCCCCAGCGTGGTCTTACCCGATCCGCTGGCGCCGACGACCGCGACAATCTCGCCGGCGCGAACGTTCAGATCGACGCCGTGCACGACACGTTTAGGCGTACCGCGGCGTAAAAAGCCCGGACGGCCGGCGTAGTCGACGCACGCCCCGGTGACGGACAAAATCACCGGCGCGCTCGCAGGCACCGTAGCGCGGTCCGGCGCGCGGCGCGGCAGGGAGCCGACGAGACGCCGGGTATAGGGGTGGGACGGACGGGCAAGAACTTCCCGCGTCCGCCCCGCTTCCACCAGCTTGCCTTTTTCGAGAACGATGACGCGTTCGGTATAGCGCGCGACCAAACCGAGATCATGCGTGATCAGCAACACGGCGGTGCCGGAATCGCGCGCCAGTTCGACCATCAGTTCCAGTACTTCGCGCTGGCTGAGTGTATCCAGCGCCGTGGTCGGCTCGTCGGCGATCAACAGACGCGGTTTCAGCAGCAGCACCGACGCCAGCATGATGCGCTGGCGCATACCGCCGGAGAATTCGTGCGGATATGACGCCAAGCAGCGTTCGGGATCCTTGATCTGCACGCGCGTCAGCATCTCGACGCTCAAACGGTGAATTTCAGGGTCGGACAAACCGCGATGCAGCTTCAGTCCTTCGGCAAGCTGTTTGCCGACGGTCAACGCCGGATTCAGCGAGACCATGGGTTCTTGAAACACCATGCCGACCTCGCCCCCGCGCACGGACCGCATCTCCGCAGGGGTCAGGCCGGTGATGTCGCGCCCATTGAGGCGGATCGCGCCGGAAACCCGCCGCACGCCGGGCGGCAGAAGATCAAGAATCGAACGCGCGGCCATGGTTTTGCCGCTGCCGGACTCGCCCACGATGGCCAGGAACTCGCCCGGCGCGATGGTGAAAGACAGACCCTCCAGCAACGGCGGACGACTCGCGGCTTCGGCACCCGCGGCTTCGATGCGTAGCCTATCGACTTGGAGCAGCGCGGGAACAGTCATCGCGCTTCCCTCCGTGGATCGAAGTAATCGCGGATGGCATCGCCAAGGAGATTGACGCCGAGTAACGTGGCGGCGATGCACAAACCAGGCACGATGCTCAGCCACGCGGCGTTGGCCATGTAAGGCCGCGCCATGGAGAGCATATTGCCCCACGTAGGCGCGGGAGGCGGCACGCCGACGCCCAGGAAGCTCAACGCACTTTCAGACAGGACCACCCAGCCGAACATACTCGTCGCAAGGACAATCACCGGCGGCAAAGTATTGGGCAGAACATGGCGCACCATGGTGTACAGCGTGCTATCGCCGCTGACTTGCGAAGCTTCCACATACTCCCGTTCGCGGATCGACAGCACGGCGCTGCGCACCACGCGCAAAACCGACGGTAGGTAGGCGATGCTTAGGGCCAGCACGATGCTGCGACGGCTGGATCCCAAAACCGCGATCAGGGCCAGGGCCAGCAGCATGCCGGGAAACGCCAGCACGGCATCGGTCACGGTCATGAGTGCGCGATCCGTCCAGCCGCGCAGAAATCCGGCGATCACGCCCAGCATCGCGCCCGCCGCCACCGCGACGACCACGGTCTCCACGGCGATCATCGTGCTGATGCGGGCGCCGAGCATGGCGCGGCTTAGAACATCGCGGCCGAATTGATCGGTCCCGAACCAATGCGACCAAGAGGGCTGCCCCAGTGTGTGATCGAGATCGATCGCCAAGGGGTCGTAAGGCGTCCAGACCAGCCCTAAAGCAATCACCAGCAGCAACACCCCGACCAAAAACAAGCCGAGGATCGCGTTCAACCGAAGCTGAGTGAAAAATTCGCGGATCATTGCGCCGTCACCCGCGGATCGAAGAAGGGATACAGCAGATCGACGATCAGATTCACGAGAACGTAAATCACCGCCGTAAACAGGAGGCAGCCCTGGACTACCGGATAGTCGCGCGCGAGGATGGAATCCACCATCAGGCGGCCTAACCCCGGCAGGGTGAACACCGTTTCCGTCACGGCGATGCCGCCCAGCAAATGACCGAGTGTGAGGCCCACCAGCGTCAATGTCGGCGCGAACGCATTGGGGAACACGTGACGCGCCAACACCGTACGTTCCGCCAATCCCTTGGCGCGGGCATGGGTGACATATTCCAACTGCAGCACGTCGATAGCGCTGGAACGCATCATCCGCGTCAGCATGCCGCTTTCGATGATGGTGAGCGTCAGAATGGGCAGGACGAGATAAAACACGGCTTCCGAAGCGCTCTCGGAAAACGGTACATAGCCGACGACCGGCAGCCACCCCAGCTTGAGCCCGAACACCAGCAGCAAGATCAATCCCAGCCAGAAACTCGGGATCGCCATAACGAGGCTCGCGGTCCCCACCACCGCTACGTCGATGCCGCTGTCGCGCCGCCACGCCGCGATCAACCCGGCGGTGACGGCGATAATTGTCGCCAGCGCGACGGCCACGAGCACCACCACCGCCGTCAACTGAAAGCGGTCAATGATTAGGGCGATCACGGGTTCGTCGGAAACAATGGACCGGCCCAGATCACCCTGCAGCGCATTTCCAGCCCAGGTGAGAAATTGTCGCGGTAAGGACTTGTCCAGGCCCAGGCTTTCGCGCAAGGCGGCCAGCGAGGCTTGGTCGGCGCCTTCGCCCAGCAGCACCTGCGCCGGATCGCCGGGTATCAGACGGATCATGAAAAAGACGATCAACGCCACGAGCAGCAGCGTCGGCAAGGTCAGCAGAAGGCGTTTGAAGGTATAGGCCAGCACTGTCCCCGCTCCCTAGTTGATGCTCACGCCCCAGAGACGGGGCTGCGCCCCCGCCCAACCACGATAGCCTTTAACATTGTCATGGACGGCGGCGATGCGTGATGTGTTGAACAGCACGACCGCCGGTGTGTATTCCAGAAAAGCGCGGTGCAGAGCGTCGAACGCCGCCTGGCGTGCCACAGGATCGTCGGTGGCCATGGATTGCTGCAGCATTGCGCGCGCGTCTTCCGTGCTCCAGACTTTTCGCGGGTCGCGGGTTTTATCTCCGATCAGCACATTGAACAGCAGCGAGGGGTCCATACGCGCGGAGAACGTGTGCGCCATGACCTGATAGTTGCCTGAACCGTAACGCGCGAGCTGGCTGGCCCAGTCCAACGTGTCGATCTCAAGATTGATGCCGGCGGGCCGCGCCATGGCCTGCACAAGAACGGCCGCATCGAAATTCTGCGGATAGCGGCGGTTGGTGATGATCTTAATGGGCCGCCCGTCGTAGCCGCTTTCCTTGATGAGACGTTTGGCCTCGGCGATGTCCGGCTTGCGCAATTCAGATTGCACCGATCCAAAGAAAGGACTTGTCGCCGGGACCGGCGAATTGTTCGGCTTACTTGTGCCCCAGGTTATGGCGTTGGTCAGCCCCGCCGTATCTATGGTCAGGGCAATGGCGCGACGCAGACGCTCGTCACCGGTCACCGGATCGTTGGTTTGAAACAGCAGGCAATAGAAATCCATGGTCGGAGCGATATCGAGGCGCACGCCCGTCTTGTCGCGCACGCTGCCGAGTTCCGTAGGGCTAAGATTATCAAGCACGTCGAGACTGCCGCGGAGAAGCGCGGCCACGGCCGCCGAACCGTCGGGAATCACGAGAAACCGCACCCTGTCCACGAGCGGCGCCTTCCCACCGGCATTTCCGTCGGCAGGTCCAGGCAGCGGCGCGTATTTGTCAAAGCGGATCAGATCAACGAACTGATTACGGCGCCATTCACCCAACTTGAAGGGTCCGGTGCCGATGGGGTGCTTGAACGCACCATCCGGTCCGACAGAGTCGGGATGCATGATGCCCGTGCCGGTGCAGTCGGAGCGCGCCAAAATCTTGAGCAACAAAGGCGCCGCGCGGTCGAGCGCGATCACCACGGTGGCGGGCCCGGGCGCGGTCATCGACACCAGATTGCCGATCCCCTGCCCGCTGAAATCCAGTTTGCAGCGCCACCGGCTGTCCTGCCGGAAATAGCGTTCCAACGACCAGACCACCTCAGCGGAGGTCAGCGGTGCGCCGTTATGAAAGGTCACGCCGGAGCGTAGGGTAAATGTATAGGTGCTGCCGTCCGGCGAGACGGTCCAGCTTTGGGCCAGCATCGGCCCCACAGCACCGTCCTCGCGTGACGCCACCAATCCCTCGACCACGTGCAACAGAACCCCGTCCGTGTTTTCGTCGCGGCGATCGCCGGGTTCGGTGGACAGGATGTCGGCGTTCAGCCGCGCGCGCAGCGTGGTTTCCGCATGGGCGCCCGTCTGGAAAGTGGTGAGCGAAACGCAAAGACTGAGGAGAGCCGCCGCGCCCCCGATCAAGGGCCGGCGAAAACGTGATCCGAACGTGCGCCGCGCGTCAGCCATGAGCCAGAGCTGGAGTTGAAACACCGCCTGGAGAGCCTACCACGCTTTCCATCTCCAGCGTGTAGGCGGTGAAGCGTTTATCCCGCGCCGGTAACATCGCCACCCGCATTTCTCCGAGAATCGGCCGCATGATGAGGCTTGCCACCGTGGCGTAGAGACTGGAGTCCGTGAGGTTCGCGGCGCGCGGCGGGTAACAGATGGACCACGGCGATTGAAAATCGTCTAGCAGGACCGCCGTTACGTCCTCGACCGTCAGCCTGCCGGCCTTTTTCGCGAGGGCCTCACGGGCGCGCTGCTCACGGTAGAGCGTCGAGGGCGCACTGCCGATGCCGCGTTCGCGAATCTTGCCCAGCGCGACCGGACTGAGCCAATGGTTGGCATGCACCAGAACGCCGCCGGTATCAGGAACCATGAAGGTTTCGTCGGGCGCACACTCAAAGTTATAAACCAAGCCCGAGGCGGCATGGCTGACGGCGATATTGTTCGAGCCCGATTTTTGCGTTGTGTAAACCGTCGTCAAGGCCGGCGCGAGATACGTCTGCGCCAGCACTTTGCGGCGAAGCAGCGCCAGCGGCACGCCGATCTGCCGGTAATCGCGATCGCATTCAAGGCCGTTGCCGGTGATGCAAATCCCCAGGGCGTTGAAGCCAAAACGGCCCAGCGCGCCGGCTTCCGTAAACGTCAGGATGTCGGGCCCATCCTGATTGCGGATTTTCAGAATCACCGAGGATTCGGCGCACTCCAGCTTCCAGTCCCAATTGTGGGCATGGATCAGCTGGCCATCACGGGCGGCATCGGGACGAACAACGACGGTCGTGCACCCGTCGGCCTCCATCGCGTTCTGCAAAACGTCGAACAACTGCGGATTGCGGGCCAACTGCACGATTTCGGTGCGCGCGTTGACCAGAACCACCAGTTCGAAGTCCACGCTTGCGCCCGCGGCAATACCGCGCATTTCCTCAACATAGGTCGCATCGAAGCTTTCGATCCGCGGGACATAGGCGCGCACGATATCGGTCAGCCGGGCCGCCGTGAGGCTCAACGCCTTCACCTGCGCGGCGTAATGCCCGATGGAGCGGCCGATTTCCGCCGCCGCCTGACGGCCATATTGGAGGCCGCGTTCGTGCGGGGATCCTGAAACTTCAATCAAACGGCAAGGCTGCGCCATCGTGGCATCGTCCCCTCATCGCCCAGCGCCCTGTCGGCGAGGCATTTTGGTAGACTAATGACACTGTTTTTAGTAAATTAAAAATACAAAATCGCGGGGACGGGCATTTTTGCGGGCCACTGCCGGAATGCGGCGCGGCGTGTACCGGTGAGCAAGTTGATAATGAGTCGCGGCAATGAAGTATGCGGCGAAGCATACGACCTGTTGGAAAATTCCGTCCGAAGACCTTACATTATATATATGAAAAAGCGCGGCATCGGCGTGACGCGGTGCGGGGTCAAGAGTTTCATGGTCGGTAAGGCAGTTAAAAAAACAAAAGCTTCCAGTACATCCCAGTCGCGGAATGGACCGAAGCCCAGCCGCCTGCAGGCGGAACTGGCGGGCCGTATTCTGCGCCTTTTGCAAAAGCAGGGCGCGGGCCCCGGACACCATCTCGTTGAGTTGGAACTTTGCCAGGAGTTCGGCGTATCGCGCACACCGATTCGCGGCGCGCTCAAGATTCTTGCAAAGCAAGGCGCCGTCGAAGCACGCGCCAATCGCGGTTTTGTTCTGCTGGAACCGGTCACAGACGCCCCAGATACCGATGCCGTCAACCCCAACGACGACGAAGACAATCAGCTTTTTGTCGCCATCGCGAAGGCCCGCAATACCGGCGCGCTGCCGACGGACTGCACCCAGCAGGAAATTGTACGGATGTTCGACGTGAAATTGTCGACGGTCGTGCGTGTGTTGCGCCGTCTGGCGGAATTAGGCCTCGTCGAACGCAAGGCCGGCAACGGATGGTCTTTCGCGCCCTCGATTGATTCCGCCACGGCCCAGGCCGACAGCTACGCCTTCCGCAGGCTTATAGAGCCGGCCGCAATCCTGCAGCCGACCTTCAAGCTCGATCTCGACTGGCTGCACACCTCGCGTGCGCGCCACGAAGCTTTCCGCCGCAAAAAATGGCGTAATGTGCTGGCCGTGGAATTCTATGAAATGAATTCCGACTTTCACGAGCAACTGGCGCGCTGTTCGGGCAACCGCTACATGCTTGGCGCCGTACAGCGGCAGATTCAGTTGCGCCGTTTCTTGAACTACCATTGGCTCCATGGCGTCGACCGGGTGCATGCCTCTATCGATGAACACCTTGAGATCATGGCGGCCTTGGAGGCCGGAAATAACGAGCTGGCCGCAGATCTCATGCTTGAGCACATCGGCAGCTCGCGGAAGGCGACCATCAGTTCCCCAGGCGCGCGCTTTTTGCAGGAAAAAGACAGCCTCGCTTTGAGCGAATAACCGCCGCCGGTCATTGCCCTGCAGTGTCTCGCCGGCTATCCGGACGACTTCGCTTTAGCCACGAGTAAGGTGAAGTCGCTGGGAAGATCGCCGGCCGCAATCAGTTGGTCTTCCATTGTCCAAAAGCGATCCAACATCGCGATGTCGTCCGGGTTCTCCGGATTGAAATTTCCCGCGATGTCTTGCAGCAGGAGCTGCAGAATCGTGCCGCCGAAATCGATGCGCTCGACGATATCGAAGTGGCTGTCCACCAGCGCCAGCAACTCGCCGGACCTGACGGCCTCCGACGGATCGATGGCGATCATCTGTTCTACGGTGGGGCGCGGCAAGCGGTCGCGAATGGTCTCCGGCGACATCACCAGACGCCGATATTCCACGGGCAAAGCGCGCAGGATGTCGTTGACCAGAGCGAGCTGCCGATCAGTCCACTGAAAGCGCGTCGGTCCGACAAACTCGTTGAGAACGAAAAAACCGCCCGGCTTCAATGCTTTTTGCACTTGGCCAAAGATATGCTCGACGGCGGTGAAGTGATGCGCGGACTGACAGGCAAACACGATGTCATAGGCCTGGGGCGGCAATGTCATGGTGTTGAGATCGCGCGCCTCGTAGTGGGTCCGCGGACCGAACCCCATCTTGGCGGCTTCACTCTTCGCAACCTCAATGGCCCCCGGCGCAACGTCATAGGCGTCGAAATGGCGGCAAATATCGAGAAACAGAC
>JAIEMI010000235.1 GCA_019752235.1 Rhodospirillaceae bacterium | reverse complement strand
TTCGTCCGAGATGTCCAGAGACCCATAGCGTGCGGGATCGAAGGCCTTATGCAGCTTCTCGACGTTCGCCTTGGACACGGTGAAGCCGATCCAGACGTCTCCATGGCTGACGATGTACGGCCACGCGCGCTGCCATGTCGTCACACCTTCCGTGACGTCGCGAATCGGCTCGATTTGCACGGTGCCGCTGAATTTCCCGATATCGGCGGGACGCCGGATCACGATGCGGGTTTTGTATGGAACATTCGCTTTGGCAACGACGCGGCCGCCGCCAAAACCGTAGGTTTTCAAGAAATCAATCGTCTCGCCTTCGGGGGCGTAAATGTTGGCTCTGCCGGAGATAAAATACTCCTCCTCCACATAGCCATGTTTCACCAAGGCCACGCCATTGAGTGTCGGCGCGTTTTTTAAGCCCGCCAGATCCACGGTGCCGAGGGGGATAGAATTGGGCGTGCGCGCGACGAGAGTCCACACCGGCGTCGCTGGAACACTCTGCGCGAGGGCAGCAGCACCCGTCATCGCGACAATCAGTGCTAAAGCGAAAAAGAACTTCACGTGCCGGTCCTAGCCCAAATGCTTTTTCAGGAATGCCGCGCTGCGCGTCCATGCCAGCGCGGCGGCGGCGGCGTCATATGTCGCGGCCGATTCGTCGTCGAAGCCCCGGTTCACATTGGGGTAGATGTAGGATTCGAGATTTTTGCCCACGTCGCTCAGGTTAACGCGGAAATTGTCGATGCCTTGGTTATTCACCGTATCGCGTCCAGCATAATGATGCAGCATTGCCGCGGTGAAGCGCCGATATTCGTCTTCGAGATAATAAAGCGGCTGCTGGCCATAATAGGACACCACGGCCGCAAGCGTGGGGTCCGCCAGCGCCAGATGGTTGATGGCCGTTCCGCCCCAACCGAAACCCACCGCCCCCACCTTGCCCGCATACTGTGGACGCGCGCGCAACACCGCCACCGCCGACTGCATCACGGCGACGGTATCCACAATGCTGAAAGTTCTAAAATCCACGGGCGAAGCCGACCCGCGCACGCTGGCGCAATCGACGGCCAAAGCGGTGTAGCCCGCACGGGCCAAGCGATGCGTGATGTTCTTGACGTGGGCGCTGAGCCCTTGCAAGTCATGCATCACCACAATGGCCGCGCGCTTTCCCGCGCCGTTGGGCTCCGCCAACAGACCCGTTAAGCCTGTCTGCTTCGCTATCGTCAGGGTCTGGACAGAGATTCCGTCGTCCTTCGCTGCCGCGCGTACCGCAAAGCCGGCCAGCGTAGCGCCCGCGCAAGCCAGAATGGCGCGGCGTTTGATCCCTTTTTCGGGGCACGTAAAAGGGTGCGGCTGGATCATATGGATACCTCCCAATACCCATGAACCGGCAATGGCGGCCAGAGTGTCGCGCCTTTCCCAGGGATACAAGAAGAATAGCTGAACCCTACGAAGCTTGTATTATAGCGGCAGGCATTTAGGGCTTATGCACAATCGGGAGGCCGATGTAGTCCGAATGTTCTGTTACAGGGGGAGCACAGCATGAAATCGAATTTTCGGCTTTTGCCGAGCGTCCTGGCGCTGAGCGCCATCGGCGTGTTGGCAGCCGTGCCCGCCGGCGCCCAAAACAAGACCCCATGCGCCGATATGTCCCGGAACTGCCTCATCGAGGTCGCGCGCGCGTATATTGACGCGCGGGCCGATGGACGCGCACGGCCGCTGATGCGGCTTGCCCCCGATCTCATGCGTTGGGAAAACGGTTTACTGACGGCGACGAAATCCTCCGAGATCGCGGGACCGGCCGACGGCGTCGTCAGCAAGACCTTGGCCGTGCGCGACGCCAACCGCGTATTGGTGGACGGCGACGAGGCCGTATTCTTCTGGCTGTTGGACCGCCGCGAGAAACCTGAAGGCCCTTACACCGCGACGGTCCACCTGATCGAGCGCTTCAAATTCGCGCAAGGCAAGGCCTGCGGCGACGTCGCGTCCCCCTGCATCAGCGAAATCGAGGTTGTCTTCTGCGCCGCACCGCATGGCGGCGAAACCACATTGCCGAAGGAGAAGAATCCCTCCTGGGCGCGCATGTATCTCTGTAACCGCGAAGGTTAAAGTCCGTTCTCATGAAACGCTTTATGTATTTGATCGCCTGCGCGGTTGTTCTGCCGCACCTCGCCTTCGCTCAAGCACTGATCGAAGACAAGAAACCCGACGCCCTGGTGCAAGCGGGTGACAAGCTTTACGCCGAGAACTGCGCCAAGTGCCATGACCGCCCCACCGATCGGATTCCGCCCAAGCAGGCCATCGCAATCCTGCAGACGCCGGACGAGATCATCGCCAAGCTGACCACCGGCAGTATGCGCTACATGGCCGAGTTGATGACGCCGGAGGAAATCAAAACTCTCGCGCACGCCTTGAGCAACCGCGTCGCCAGTCCGCCGGAGCCGGATCCGAAAGCCAACATGTGCGCCGCGCCCATGAAAGCCATGACGCTGGAAGATCCGTCCTGGAACGGCTGGGGCCGCGACCTGGGGAACACGCGCCGCCAGCACGAGCCGGGCTTTCTCGCCAAAGACATCCCGCAGCTCAAGGTGAAGTGGGCGTTTGCCTATCCCAACGTGGCTTATGGCCAACCCTCCGCCGTCGGCGGCAATGTTTTCGTGCCCACCCGCAACGGCACCATCTTCGCGCTCAACGGCGCCACCGGGTGTACCTACTGGAGCTTCAAGGCCGATGCACCGGTACGCACCGCCATCACCATCGGCGCGATGTCCAATAACAAACGCGCCGCCTACTTCGCCGATGAAAAAGGCGCGGCTTACGCCGTCGATGCGATGACCGGCACGCTGCTCTGGAAGACGGTCGTCGAGAAACACATCATGATCCGCGTCGTCGGCGCGCCGAAGCTGTTCAACAGCATCCTGTATGTACCGACTTCTTCGATGGAGGAAGTGGCCGCGGGCAACAATCCCAAATATCCCTGCTGCTCCTTCCGCGGCGGTATCATCGCCTTGAATGCTGAAACCGGCGCGATTGTTTGGCACAGCTTCACCATCGCGGAGCCGCCAAAACCCACCCGCATGAACGACGCCGAAACGCAGATGTTCGGCCCCGCCGGTGGCGCCATATGGACCTCGCCCACCATCGATTTCGACCGTGGTGTGCTCTATGTCGGCACCGGGGATTCCTATACCGACGTCCCATCGGACGCGACCAACGCGGTGATCGCCTTCGACCTTAAGACCGGTGCACGTAAGTGGGTGCGTCAGGTTCTCGCGAAGGATAACTGGCTGATGTCCTGCCCGGCCGGCGCGGAAGGTAAAGGCAACTGCCCCAAGGAAGCCGGCCCCGATCTCGATTTCGGCAGCGCGCCGATTTTAAAGACGCTGCCGGGCGGTAAACAAATTCTCCTGGCCGTCGCCAAAGGCGGCACCGCTTTCGCCTTCGATCCCGACGATCAGGGCAAAATCCTGTGGCGTACGGCGTTGGGCGAAGGCAACGCGCCCGGCGTGGTGTGGGGCCCGGCGGCGGACGACGACCATTTATACATCGCCATGACCGACACCAAAGCCGACGGCACAGGCAACGTCGGCATTTACGCGGTTAAGCTCAAAACCGGCGAAGTGGCCTGGCATACGCCCGCACCTGCGAAACCGGTCTGCGCCTGGGGCACGGAGAAATGCTCGCGCTCGCAGAGTTCGGCCTTGGCCCTGATCACCGGCGCGGTGTTCTCCGGCGGTCAAGACGGGCACTTGCGTGCCTACGACACCAAGACCGGAAAACTGGTTTGGGATTTGGACGTGGGCAAAACCTATCCCGGCGTCAACGGCGCCGATGCCAACGGCGGCAGCATCGACGGTAGCCCATTGAGCATCGCCGGCGGCGCCATCTATCTCAACTCCGGCAACGTCACCCTCAGCACGCCGCGCCCCGGCAACGCGCTGCTGGCGATTACAGTGGACGGCAAATGATCTCTGTTTCCCATATCGGCATCTGCGTCTCGGACCTGGCCAAGGCTATGCGTTTCTACTGCGACGGTCTCGGGTTCAAGGAAACCATCCGTTATAAGATCGGCAGCGAAGCCGGGCCGATCATGGAGATCGACGGCGACATCGTGCTGAACTCGGTAATGATCCGCAAAGATAGCTTGAATATAGAGTTGCTGGATTTTGAAGCGCCCAAGGTGCGGCGCGCGGACGGACGCCGGTCCATGACCCTCACCGGTCTCACGCACCTTTCACTTCTGGTGGACGATGTCGATGCCGTGGCCGCCAAAGCCGTGGAATGCGGCGGCATTCTGGTCAAACACACGCGCACGAAGATGGATCAGGGCGATTTCCTTTATCTCACCGATCCCGACGGCACACGCGTTGAGCTGATGCGCCTTAATAGCGGCCCGGTTCCGACCGGCGCATAATTTCGGTGAAGCGCGTCTCGTGCATCTGGATGTGGGTCGCGTTAGGGACTGGTAAGCACCAGCACTTCTTCGGCGCTAAGGAGGCCGAAGGTCGCCGCGAAGCTCAACCCCCCGGCATATCCGCCGCCGTAGATGTTGCCCGCGTCGGCGCCCGCCGCGAACAAACCCCCTACCGCTCCGCCATCGCCATCAAGTACCCGCGCGCGATCGTCGACGCGTAGTCCGCCATGCGTCGCGGTCACGCCGCACTGGGTTTCGAGCGCATAGAACGGCGGCTTGAGATATGGATAGAGGTCGCGCACGCGTCCCGGCTGCGTCGCGCCGCCCTTATTATATGCCTCGACAGTGGCGAGGCATTGATCGGCGGCGAATCCCCAGGCAACGCTTTTCTCAAAAACGGCGCGCCACGTCTCCGCGATCGCCACGCGCCCGCCCTCGTCCAGGGCAATCGCCACCTTGTCGATGGGCTTGTCCGTATTGGCGAGGATGGTTTGCGCTTCGGCTTCGCGCACCGCTTGATCGAATACGAGGAGCACCTTGGCGTTGGGTTGCTCCAGAATACGCTGGGCGTTCTGGTGATCGCCCAGGGATTCATCGCAAAAACGCTGACCGCTTTGATTCAGCAGCAGGCCTTTGATACTGCCGCCCTGGGTATAAGCGCGATATTCGCGCGGACCCCACTTCAACACCGGCGACTGCATGACGTGGCCATAGAAGCCGCCCATATTGGCCGACAAACTTCCGCCCGCCGCCAATCCAAGACGCATACCATCGCCGACGCTGTACTGGTTCGATCGCGCCAGGGCCTTGTCGGCATTAAAGTGGACAAAACTGCGCAATAACTCCGGGCTCGCTGAAAACCCGCCCGACGCCAGCAATACCGCGGGCGCGTGTACGGTGGTGATGCCATCGCGGTCCGCCACGCGCGCGCCCACGACGCACCCGCTTCTTTTGATCAACTCCGTGACGAAGGCGCCGCGAATAATGTATCCGCCATGACCCTCAACCAGCATGCGGCAGGCGGCGATATAACCCACGACGTCGAAGTTATAGCCACGTCCGTAATGCAGATGGCGGCTTTCCGGCTCCACCGTGATGCCGGTGGAACGTAACCATGCCGCGGTCGACTCAAAACGGTCGAAGACCTTGCGTTGGAGGGCCGCGTCCCCACCGGGGCATTCCTCGGCCATCATGGCGAGCGTCGCGGCCGTCCAGAGCTTCCCGCCCGAGAGCACGGCGGAGCCGCCAATGTCCGGGGCCTTCTCCACCACCATCACCCGCCGTCCGGCTTTGGCGGCGCGGGCGGCGGCGGTCATACCGGCCATGCCCCCACCGATCACCAGAAAATCAACGTGTGCTTCTAATTTTTCGCTGGGGGCAGTCACATACGTAGCTCAACGCTTTAGCTCAATATTCAGCCCCGGTATTTTGGTTTAGGACTTGATCACATATTGGCTGGTGGGCAATACGTCGAGCTTATCGAAATCGATGAAGCGCGCAACGCTCTCCATCATTGTCTTATAGTTTCGCTGATATTTCTGCTCGTCGCCGCCGGCATCGTAAAACGCCCGCGGGTCCGTCATGGCGGCGGCGGGAAAACATTCCTCGATCATGGCGTCATAAACCGGTGCGGCGTGTGTGAGCGGCCGTACAATCGGGTTCTGCACATATTCAAAGTTGCTTTGAGTATCGACGCCCACCGACGTGTGCAAACCCTGCCAGTTATGCAGCCATGCGCCATACGTCAGGCGCGGCGGACGTTTAATGAACACCACCTGCGAGAAGCCTTCGGTGCGCTGGCCCGCTTTCGGCGGGTATTTGACGTTGGGGATGATTTTCGATTCCAGCGCGAGATAGGCCGACATGCGCGGCGCGGCTTCGCGCACGATCTCATCCAGCGGCATGCGAAAACGGTCGAGACTGGAATCGACCCACACCTGCACGATGGCTTCCATCTGCGGCTTGGTCGACACTTGGCGGAGGGGCGCGGCCGGTTCCACGGCTTCGTCGACGATGTTGACCTGCACGGACTTGGTTTTGGCCCTGGCCAGCTTTTCGGCGGTCTCGCCGCGCAGCTTGGCATTGAAGGCCTTTGCCGTGGCCGTCGGGTCGCGCCACAGCACATAAACGACTTTCTCCACCTTTCCCTCCCCTTGGAATGCGTAAGGATGGCGCAGGTTATCGCCCAACTCAGGGAGTGTCCGCATATTTTTTCATACATTGCGCAGGCCGGTGATATAGTCGCTCCGCGTTATGAAAGCCGGAGGGGGATGGTCATGACCTATCAACTCAACATCAATGGAACAGCGCACGACGTGGACGTGGAAGGCGATATGCCTTTGCTCTGGGTCTTACGCGATGTCGTCGGCCTGACCGGCACCAAATATGGCTGCGGCATTTCCGCCTGCGGCGCCTGCACCGTGCACATTAACGGCCAAGCCGTACGTAGTTGCTCCTTGCCCATCAAGGACGTAACCGGAGCGGTCACGACCATTGAAGGGCTATCCCCGGACAACAGTCATCCTCTGCAGAAGGCCTGGATCGACAAACAAGTCCCACAATGCGGCTACTGCCAATCGGGCATGATCATGTCCGTAGCGGCGCTCGTGGCGCAGCATCCCCAGCCCAGCCATGAACAATTGGCCGAGACCGTCACCAACATCTGCCGCTGCGGCACCTACGACCGCGTGCGCGAGGCCGTCGCCTCGCTGAGCAACGCGTAAGGAGGCCGTCATGGGAATCTCACG
This sequence comes from Rhodospirillaceae bacterium, assembly GCA_019752235.1. Taxonomy (GTDB): domain Bacteria; phylum Pseudomonadota; class Alphaproteobacteria; order Rhodospirillales; family Rhodospirillaceae; genus SHVO01. Next base: position 1,768 of record JAIEMI010000235.1, on the reverse strand, counting down.
ACGCAAAGCTATCCTGAGCACGCTGGCGGCCGGCGGCGCATTGATCGTTGGTTACGCGCTTTGGCCCTATCCGCAGCGCGACAAAGCCCGCGCCATCCTCGGCGACAATACCATGCTCACCACATGGCTGAAGATCGCGCCCGACAACCGTATTACGATCGTCGTCAATCATTCCGATATGGGCCAGGGGAGCCAGACCGCACTGGCGCAAATGCTGGCCGATGAACTGGACGCCGACTGGGATCTGGTTTCGGTGATCGAAGCGCCCGCGCAAACCGCCTTCGCCAACGGCGAGATCGCTCAAGGGTTTCTGACCGGCGAGATTGAATTGCCCAAAGTTCTGGCGGCGCCGCTCAGCGCCGCCGCGCCCAGCATCACGCGCATGTTTAACCTTCAGATCACCGGCGGCAGCGCCTCCATTCGCTACACCGGCACCATTGCCATGCGTCCAGCGGGCGCCGCCGCGCGTGAAATGCTGATGCAAGCCGCCGCCGCGGCCTGGAACGTGCCCGCGCGTGAACTGACCACCAAGCTCAGCCATGTGCATCACGAACCCAGCGGACGAAAAATGCCCTACGGCGAATTGACGGCTGCGGCCGCGAAAATGTCGCCGTCGGCCTCGCCGCGCCTGAAGTCGCCGGAGCAGTTCACGCTCATGGGCAAGCCGGTGAAGCGCTTCGATATTCCGGAAAAGGTCAACGGCACCGCTCAGTACGGCACCGACACGCGGCTCGACGGCATGAAATACGCCGCGATCAAGCAGAGCCCCGTGTTCGGCGGCGAGGTCGAAAGCTTCGATGAAAACGCCATCAAGAGTATGCCCGGCGTGTTGAAGGTCGTGAAACTCAACGGTGCGGTCGCGGTTGTTGCCGATAACACCTGGCGCGCCATGCAGGCCGTGAAAGCCCTTCCGGTCACCTTCAAAGGCGGCGCCAGCGTCGGCTTGTCGATTGACGACATGTTTGCAGGGTTTGAGACCGCCGTCGCGGGCTTGCCCGCCAAGGACGACCTCAAGCAGGGCGACGTCGACAGCGCGTTTAAAGGCGCGGTCAAAATCGTTGAAGCCACTTACCGCGCGCCCTTCCTGGCCCATGCGCCGATGGAACCCCTGAGCTGCACGGTGATCGCGCGTTCCGACGGGACGGCGGAATGCTGGGTGGGCTCACAGAACCCCCTCGGCGCGCGCGCCGCCGTCGCCAAGACGCTCGATGTCGACGACGAGAAAGTGACGCTCCACAATCTGCGCATGGGCGGCGGGTTCGGCCGCCGCAGCGATACGGATTGGATTATCCAGACCACGCAGATCGCGGCGGAAATGAAAGACACCCCAATCAAGTTGGTCTGGAGCCGTGAAGAAGACATGCAGCACGACAAGTTCCGTCCCGCCGGCCTCAGCCGGTTCAAAGGCGGCCTTGATAAGGACGACAATCCCGTCGGCTGGATGAACGTCTATAACTGGAAGGACGAACCCGCCAAGGCCGCCCTGGTTCCCTATGCCGTCGCGCATCAGCATATCGGATGGGTGGACGCGACAGCGCCCGTACCCACCGGCGCCTGGCGCAGCGTTGCCCACTCGCGGCACGGCTTCTTCACGGAGTCCTTTGCCGACGAAATGGCCCACGCCGCCGGCATGGACCCGTTCACCTTCCGCAAAAAATTGCTGGCCGATATGCCGCGCCATCTCGCGGTGCTAAATCGCGCCGCCGTCGAGTCCGGTTGGGGCCTCACGCTGCCGCCGGGGCGCGGGCGCGGTATCGCGATTCACGAA
>JAIEMI010000181.1 GCA_019752235.1 Rhodospirillaceae bacterium | reverse complement strand
CGATGACCGGCTATGCCATCAACTTCAACTTAAGGCATAGCCGCGCCGGCCACGTATTTCAGAACAGATACAAAGCGATAATCTGCGACCTGGAAGAGTACCTGCTGGAACTGGCGTCCTATATCCACCTGAACCCTCTGCGGGCCGGATTGGTTAAGGAATTGGCCGATCTTGAAGACTCCATGGTCGACGTTGTCGGCCACCATACCAAAACCCCCTTCATCGCCACCGACAGCCTGGAACTGCGTCAGGTCGTGCTTCAGCGCGACATGGCGGTTTCCGAACGCGAAGGCCTGACGCAAAAGGTCGGCGCGCTGGAAAACCAGATCCGCGAGATGGAGAGCAACCAGCTGCTGCTCTATCACCGCTTCTCGGAAGTGGCGGAAACCAAAATCTCCGACATCGAAGCGTCGCTCAGCGTCACCGGCCTCGACATCGACCTGATGGCGAAACGCCAGAAGAGCCGTGCGGGTCAGGGCGGCCCTTTTATCGCGCTCGATAAGGCCGCGCAGAATTCCGGTCCGCTGCAGGAATCGCTCAACACGTTGAACGCCAACGTCGACCGCTTGAAGGATCTTCAGAGTCTGGTCGTGCGCCTGCCGCTCGACGCGCCGGTGCGTAATTTCGAAATCAACAGCGGTTTCGGGGTCCGCAAAGACCCTTTTACGGGGCAAGTTTCCCAACATCTTGGGCTTGATCTTGGCGCGGCATACAAGTCATCGATCATCAGCCCCGGCGAGGGAAAAGTTGTTCACGCCGGTTGGGATGGCGCGTATGGTCGCATGGTCGAAATCGATCACGGCATGGGGTTGATCACGCGCTACGGGCATATGTCGCGGGTGAACGTCAATCCGGGGGACAAGGTCGTTCGCGGCACGGTCCTCGGACAGGTTGGTTGCAGCGGCCGCTGCTCCGGCCCTCATGTGCACTACGAAGTGATCAGTAACGGACAGCACGTGAACCCTTTGAAGTTCCTCAAGGCCGGTAGTGATGTTTTCAAAAGCCAATAAAGCCAGCAACGTGAACATGCAGTCGCAAGAGTCGCGCACCGACGCCGCCGTGAAGGCCGTGCCGTCGATCATCAGCGCCGACCTTTCGATCAAGGGCGACCTTGAGTCCGGCGGCGAAATTCAAGTTGACGGCGTGGTCACCGGCGACATCCGCTGCAAGGCGCTGATCGTCGGCGTGAAGGGTTCCGTGGTCGGCGAAGTCTCCGCCCAGACCGTGCGCCTGCACGGCGCCGTGAAAGGCATGATCCGCGCGAAAAGCGTGTTCCTGGCGTCCACGGCCCGCATGTCGGGCGACGTTGAACACGAAAGCCTGGCCATCGAGCCCGGCGCGTACATGGAAGGCCATTGCAAGCGCATCACCGAAACAACTCTGACGCCGGTGATCGAAGCGCCGCGTCCCGAACGCACCATGATCGGCGCAAGCCGCGTGGGCGGCATGCCGAAACCGGCGATCGCCGCGACCTAAAGCGGACACCAAAAAGAGATTTAAAAAGGGCGGCCAATGTGCCGCCCTTTTTATTTCCACCGCTGTCATACCCGCGAAGGCGGGGATCCATGTCTCATCCGCAAGAACCGTTGTGTTGCGCGATGGATCCCGGCTCTCGCTGCGCTCGGCCGGGATGACGACTGAGGTTAGCTACTGCCTTCTTACCAATTCCGCTTCCAATGTTTTGGGAACCTGGTGCCCGCCGCTCAGGATGGTGCGGTAGACCATGACATTTTCCATGATGCGCTGGACGTAGCTGCGGGTTTCGGAAAACGGAATCTGCTCGATCCAGTCAATGGGATCGACGGTCTTGTCGCGCGGGTCGCCGTACTGGCGCACCCACTGGCGCGCGCGCGAGGGACCGGCGTTGTAGGCCGCGGCGGCGAGGATGTAGGAGCCGTCGAAATCCTCGACCAAGTCCTCAAGGAACGCCGCGCCCAGGCGCATGTTGTAGGCGGGGTCGGTGAGTTTCTTTTCGGCGTAGGCGATCTTCTCGCGCCTGGCGAGGCCTTTGGCGGTGGCGGGCATCAACTGCATCAGCCCGCGCGCGCCGGCGCTGCTGAGGGCGGCGGGGTCGAAGTTGCTCTCCTGGCGCGTGATGGCGAGGATCAGCGCCTTTTCCGGGGCGGCGGGATAGGCCACCGCCGGCGCCGGGTAGCCGTACTGCACCAGGGTGATTTTCTCGCGTGCGGCATTGCGGGCGATGACGACACCGAGGTCGATGCGCGACGATTTGTTGAGCAGTTCCGTGGTCAGGAAGCGGTCCACGGCCTGATCGGAGTTGTCGGCCAAAGCCTGCGCGAAGGCGCGTTGATAGGGTTTGGCGCCCACTTCAAGCAAGGCGCGCAAGGCCTGGGTCAGTTCGTTGGCGTTGAAGACGGCGCGTTCTTCCGCCGTCGGCGTCGGGTCTTGCGGCATCTGCGGCACGTTGTCGCCGTGCAGCCGCGCCAAGGCCAATTGCCCGTAGAAGGTCGTCACGTAGGTGGCCGCGCGCCGATACCATTCGGCGGCGAGATCGGGACGGCCGAGAAATTCCGTGGTGCGGCCGGTCCAATACGCGCCGCGCGCCAGGCTCGGTGGCGTTTGTACGGAATCGTACACTTTTTCGAAATGGGCGAGGGCGGCTTCGCCGTCCTTCAGGAATCGCAATGCGATCCAGCCCGCGAGCCACTCGGCTTCGGAGATGCTGAGCGCGTCGACGGCGCCGTGATGCTTGGCGAGGGTATAAGCCTCGGTGATGCTGCCTTCGCCCAGGGCGTCGCGGGACAGCGCGTGACGCGCCCGCCACCACAGATCGGGGCGCGGTCCGCCGAGGGCAAAGGCCGGGATCAACTGGCGTGCGCCGACATCGTCGCCGCGCGCGCGCCGCCACTTCACGCGGTCATAAAGCAAGCCGGGATCGTTTTGCAGGGCCGCCGGGACGGCGGCCACCGCGCCGTCGGCGTTATAGGCCGCGCCAATGAGCGCAATGCGCGCACGGGCCACCAAAGCCCGCTCGGGACTGACGTAGCTGAGCAGACGCTCGGCCGCGGCGGTTTGCTCTTCGTACAGAATGCGGTCGATGCGCGCCCAATGATCGTCGGGCGTCAGGATGTCTTCGAACTCGCGCAGGAAGGCGCGTTCGTCGTCGCGGTTGAGGTTGCCCGTGGTCCAGGCATCGCGGGCGAGGTCGTGGGCCTGCCGGGTGTGGCCTTGGGCGCGGAGCGCGCGGGCGTAGGCGACCTTGCCCGGCGTCGACACCGGCGGATTGGCCGCGAACCAAGCGCCCAAGGTCGACAGCGGGACGGTGTCGTCGATGGCGTCTTCGGCCCGCCGCCGCATGTCGGTAAGCGAGGGCCACTTGGGATTGGCGGTAATGAAATTGATGCGCTCGATGAAACCGGCGTGGGGACCGGGATCGCGCAAGAAGGCCCACGCGACGACCTTATGCAGCACCGGATGGCGGGTGCCGGCGATGGCGGCGCGGGCTTTGCCCCAGTCGTGCTTGGCGGCGGCCTTCATGGCCTGGGCGAAGACTTCCTTGTCGCGCGCGGTCAGCAACGGCGGCGGGGCGGTCGTCGTGACCGTCACGTCCTGTACGGGATTGGTGGCGGGCGCGGTGATGGGTTTTTTGGCGGCAGGCTTTTTCGCCGGCGCTTTCTTTTTCGCGGGCGCCTTGGCGGCGGGTTTGCTTTTGGCGGATGGCGCGGCGGTTTCAGCCGCCAGAATGGGGGCGGTGAAATACGTCGCCATCACCAGCGCGGCGGCTGCGGCTGAGAGTCGGGCTGCGGTCGATTTACGCGCGGTCATATAGGTTGGCTGGCCACCATGTTGGGCACGCGATCGTTAGGATAGCTTGCCCGGCTGCGGGCCGTCCGTACAGCCCCGACCCACTCTTTAGGGCGTGCGGCAGCGCCGGGCAAGTTACTGAAGTTACATGCGCTTCCCGTCCGTTCCCGCAGGGTGATCAGACCCGTGCGTCCCTTGTCGCCGGGCGGCCCTGTGGTAAGGTCCGCCCGAATGCCGGCCCGTAAGCGCCGGCGGCATCTTGTGCAGGAGTTCCCTATGTTTCGCGGTTCGATTACCGCCCTTATTACGCCCTTCAAAAAGGATGGGATCGACGAGCGGGCTTTCCAGGATTTTGTGAACTGGCAGATCGACGAGGGCTCCCATGGCCTGGTGCCGTGCGGCACGACGGGTGAATCCCCGACGCTGTCCCACGGCGAGCACCGGCGCGTGGTGGAGCTCTGCGTGGAAGCGGCCAATAAGCGCGTGCCGGTCATCGCCGGGACCGGGTCCAACTCCACCGCGGAAGCCATTGAGCTGACCAAGGCCGCCAAGAAAGCCGGCGCCGACGCCGCCCTGGTGGTCACACCCTATTACAACAGGCCGACGCAAGAAGGCCTGGTGCTGCATTACCTCGCCATCGCCAACGCCGTGGATATTCCGATCATCATCTACAACATCCCCGGCCGCTGCGTGATCGACATGTCCGTGGAGACCATGGCCAAGCTGGCCGACCACGACAACATCGTCGGCGTGAAGGATGCGACCAACGACCTGAGCCGCCCGCAGAAGATGATGCAACTGGTGGGACCGGAATTCTGCCAATTGTCGGGCGAAGACGGCACGGCTATCGGCTTTTTGGCGCAAGGCGGCGTGGGCTGCATTTCGGTGACGGCCAACATCGCGCCGCGCATGTGCGCGCAGCTGCAGGATTCCTGGCACCTCGGCACCTACGAGGACGCGTTCCGCGTGCGCGACATCCTGGGGCCGCTGCATGATGCCATGTTCGTGGAAACCAACCCGGCGCCCGTGAAGTTCGCCGCGAGCCTGTTGGGTAAATGCGCGCCCGATGTACGGCTGCCGCTGGCGCCGCTGAAGATTAAGAGCAAGGCGCGGATCGAAGAGGCGATGCGCGCGGCGGGGCTGCTTAACTAGTTCAAACCTGGGAGGGTAGGGCGATGGTGAAGGCGTACGGTGTTGCGGCGGTGGCGCTGATGGCGGGTCTGGCGAGCGTGTCGGCCAAGGCCGAGACCTATCTGGAAGGCCGGTTCGATCTCGACATGAAGCAGTCCCGTTTTCCGGGACCGAAGGCGCCCATGAGCGGCGGCTTCTGGGTGTTCGAGAAGGACGACGGTAAAACCCGCAAGAGCCACGTGGTGCAGTATGCCGACGGCGGTAAGCTCAACGTCTACTACTACGACAACGTCGCCTACGACGGGAAAATGAACTGGCTGAACGACTGGTACAAGGAAAGCAACACGGTCGTTGACCGCAACACGTTCAAATTTTCCTACGAAGTGCATCGCGCCGGCATGACCGCGCCGATGAAGGGCGACGCGACGTGCAAGATCAACGAACCGCGCACCAAGATCACCTGCAACATCGGCGACGTGATCGAGGTCTACGAGAAGAAGGGGAAGTAATCGGCGTTTACACACACCGATGTCATCCCGGACAAGCTGAGCGAAGCGAGGCGCGATCCGGGATGACGCGTGGAGTTAGCAAGGGGAGGGCGTTCTCCATGGTTCGAAAGTATCGTGTTGCCGGCGTTTTACTTTTTGCGGGGCTGGCGAGTGGTGCGGCTAAGGCCGAACCGTATCTCGAAGGCCGGTTCGATATTGTGATGAAGGAATCCCATTGGGCAGGCGAGCCGCCGCTGGTGGATGCGTTCTGGGTGTTCGAGCAGGATGACGGCAAGCGCCGCCGCTCGCATCTGGTGCACTACCGCAAGGACGGGCGGCTCAACATCGGTTACTACGACGATGTGCCCTACGATGGTAAGATGTATTGGCTGAACGACTGGTATCGCGAAAGCAATACCATGATCGACTGGAACACTTTCAGCTATGAGTACGAACTGCAGATGGCGGGCATGCCCAAGGCCCTGACCGGCAAAGGGCTGTGCAAGATCAACGAACCGCGGACGCGGATTCACTGCACCATCGGCGGCTCGGTCGAGGTGTACGAGAAGAAAGGGAAGTAGGAGTCCGCGGGTTGCGATACGCCACGCGGTGTCTATTTAGGGTGGATGGCAAAAGGACTCATTTCTCACGGTACCGTGGCGCAGAACCGCAAGGCGCGCCACGACTATGCCATCGAAGACACCTTTGAAGCAGGGATCATGCTGACCGGCAGCGAAGTGAAATCGCTGCGCCTCGGCCGCTGCACGCTGGTGGAAGCTTTCGCGCAGCCGGAGCAAGGCGAGCTGTTCCTGCTGAACGCGCACATTCCGGCCTACGCAGGCGCCAGCCATTTTCAGCACGACGAGAAGCGCAAACGCAAACTGCTGCTGCATCGTAAAGAACTCGACAGATTGATGGCGGCCATCGGCCGCAAAGGCATGACGGTGGTGCCGCTCAGTCTTTATTTCAACGACCGCGGCAAAGCGAAGGTTCAACTGGGCCTGGCCAAGGGCAAGACGGGCGTCGATCGCCGCGACGACATCAAGAAGCGCGAATGGCAGCGCGAACAGGCCCGGGTGATGCGGGCCAAAGGCTGACGGAGGAGGCCGCATGGCTGCCGACGAAGACCCTCACGCAGATGTGAATGCCAAGCTCATCCGCGCCAAAGAGCAGTGGGCGAAAGACGGCCGCGCGCTCACGGGAACGTCATCCGCGCCAAGATTGAGCCGACGCCCGCCGGGCCAGCGCATCACACAAGACTTTCCCGTGCTGGATTTGGGCATTCAGCCAAATTTATCCCATCAGGAATGGAGTTTATCGGCGGCGGGTCTCGTCGAACGGCAACTGAAGTGGGACTGGGCGGCGTTCATGGCGCAGCCGCAAGAGACATATGTCAACGATATTCACTGCGTGACGACCTGGTCGCGCTACGACAATGCGTGGAGCGGCGTGCCCATGCGCGCCTTGCTCGCCGCCGTGAAACCACTACCGACCGCCCGGTATCTGATGATAAAAAGCTTCGACGGGTACGCGACGAATCTCCCTCTGGCCGATGTGGACCGTGACGATGTTTTCATCGCTCATACTTGGCAAGGCAAACCAATCTCCCGCGAGCACGGCGGGCCGGTCCGTCTCGTCGTACCCCATCTCTATTTTTGGAAAAGTGCGAAGTGGATCCGCCACATTACTTTCATGGACCGGGATCAGCCGGGCTATTGGGAGGCGCGGGGCTATCACATGCGCGGCAACCCTTGGAAGGAAGAGCGTTATGGCTAAGGTCACATTCTCAAAACTGATCGGCACTGTCGCGGTCGCCGCTGGATTGCTTCTGGGAGGTTCCGCCATGGCGAAGACGGCGCACGATTTCACCTTTGAAAGCATCGACGGCGGTCCGCTGCCGCTCGATCAATATAAAGGCAAGGCGGTGCTGGTGGTGAATACCGCCTCCTTCTGCGGCTTCACGCCGCAATACGAAGGCTTGGAGCACATCTACAAGGAATACAAAGGCAAGGGCCTCGTCGTTCTCGGCGTGCCCGCCAACAATTTCGGCGGTCAGGAGCCGGGCACCAACGCCGAAATCAAACAGTTCTGCGAAGGCAAGTACGACATCGACTTCCCGCTGGCCGCCAAGGTTTCGGTGAAGGGCGACGACGCGCACCCGTTCTACAAGTGGGCGCTGGAAACCCTGGGCGCCGACAAGGCCCCGAAGTGGAACTTCCACAAGTATCTGGTCAACGCCAAAGGCGAACTGGTGGCGGCCTTCCCGACGCGCACGGTGCCCGATGCGCCGGAAGTCAAAGCCGCCATCGATCAGGCGATTGCCGCGAAGTAATCAGGTGTAGGCAGCTATACGGCCCGCGGGCTTGAAGCCGATGCGCTCGTAGAGCGCGCGGCTGGCCTCGGGCGATTGAAGGCCGGCCAGGCGCAGGCCGGCCTTTTTTGCTTCTCTCAAAGCATTCAGCAGCAGCGCCGCGGCGTAACCCTTGCCGCGGGTGCTGGCCAGGGCGGCCATGGCGTAGAAGTTGATGATGCCGTGGGCATTGAAGGCTTCCAGCACCGCCACGGGTTCGTTGTTCACATAACCGACGTAAAGCCGCAGCGGCGAGGGCCGGAGGATTGATTCCTTGGTGTCGGCGAAGAACGTCTTGATGTTCTCGTCGGGCGGGGTCGTCGAGTTCGCGAGAACTTCGGCGAAGTGGTCCAACTTCTCGGAGTTGTCGACAAGTTTGATGTCGAGGCCGGAGGGGACGTTGCCCGGAATGTTGCCGGTGTCGAGCGGCATGGCCATGATCCACTCTTCCTCGGCGCAGGAAAGGCCGAGATCCTTCAGCGCCGGTTCCATCGCGCCGTGGCCCGAGAGGGGAGCCAGCACCCAGGTGAAGGGCGCGGATTTGGCGCGGAAACGTTTGATGGCGGCTTCGATCCGGTCCATGGCGAAGCGCGGGTGCAGCGTCGAGCGTCCGATGGTGTTGAGGGCGCGGCTGGGTAAGCCTGAATCGACCAGCAACAGGTCGGTGGAATCCTGAACCTCGGCGTCCTTACGCGACTTCGCGAGGAAGGAGGCCCGATCCCAGAGATTGGTCTCGAAAGCTTTTAGAATAGCTGAGCGATCCATCGGAGGTAACCAGACTAACTCATTGTTCTATTGCGGATATAGCCCGCCCCAGGGCCTCATGAAACATCGGTTCAGTCAATCGGCCCGTGTTCACGTTGTAGCGTGAGCAGTGGTAGCTGTCAGTAATTGATAGTTTGTGGTCCAAACGGTGTGTAGCCCCATGGGCGAAAGGATACGCCGCCTTTCGTAAACCAAGTGTTGCCAAGGCGGCATCATGGGCGATCCGGCCCAGGACGAGGATCGACCGCAGCCGGGGCATGGCGGCGATTTCGCTCACGAGGAAGGGGCGGCAGGTGTTTTGCTCCAGGGGTGTGGGCTTGTTCTCGGGCGGGACGCAGCGCACGGCGTTGGTGATGCGGCAGTCGACGAGTTCCAGGTCGCCGGGTTCGGCGCGGTAAGCGCCTTTGGCCCGTCCGAACTTG
>JAIEMI010000166.1 GCA_019752235.1 Rhodospirillaceae bacterium | reverse complement strand
CCCGGCCTTGTGGGCCAGCCACGGCGGCCCCGTGAGGTCGCCGATGGCATACACGCCCGGCTCATCGGTCTCGCAATACTTGCCGGCGATGACGTGAGTCTTCTCGACTTTGATCTTGGTGCCTTCCAAACCGATGTTCTCGACGTTGCCGACGATGCCGACCGCGGAAATCACGCGCTCGAAGGTCAGCGTCTCGGTCTTGCCGTCTTTTTCCAGCGTAGCGGTGACATCGTTGGCGCCCTTCTTCAGCGCCTTCACGGTCGTTTTGGTCTTGATGACCATGCCCTGCTTTTCAAACTGCTTGTGCGCGAAGGCCGAAATTTCCGCGTCTTCCACCGGCACGATGCGGTCGAGCACTTCCACCACGGTCACTTTGGACCCCAGCGTTTGATAGAAGCTCGCGAACTCGATACCGATGGCGCCCGAGCCGATGACCAGCAGAGTCTTCGGGAACATCTTCGGCACCATGGCGTGCCGGTAGTTCCACACCAGATTGCCGTCCGCTTCCAGGCCCGGCAATTCGCGCGCGCGCGCGCCGGTGGCCAGAATGATGCTCTTGGCCGTGAGGTCCGCCAGCGGCTTGCCGTCCTTGGTGATGTTCAGTTTGCCCTTACCCGCGAGCTTGGCGTGGCCCTCGAACACCGTCACCTTGTTTTTCTTCATCAGGTGTTTGACGCCGCCGTTCAGTTGCGCCGCCACGCCGCGTGAACGCTTCACCACGGCTTCGATGTCGAAGGCGATGTTGTCGGCCTTGAGGCCGAATTCCTTGGCGCGGTGCATGAGGTGGTAGACCTCCGCCGTGCGCAGCAGCGCCTTGGTCGGAATACAGCCCCAGTTGAGGCAAATGCCGCCCAGCAGCTCTTTCTCGACAATCGCCGTCTTCATGCCGAGCTGAGACGCGCGGATCGCGGCGGTATATCCGCCCGGGCCGCCACCCACGACGATGAGGTCAAAGTTTGTGTCCGTCACTGCGCACCTGCCGTATTCGCGAGTTTGTGGAGAGCTTCGCCCGCCAATCGCTGTGTTTGCCATTCGCTCAAGGGCACCGCGCCGATGCTCTTGTAGAATTTAAGCGCCGGCGCGTTCCAATTGAGCACGGCCCATTCAAACCGACCGCATCCTTCATCCACGGCGCGGCGGGCCAGGGCTTGAAACATCGCCTTGCCGAGGCCGTGGCGGCGGTGGCCGGGATCGACATAAAGGTCTTCCAGATAAAGCCCGCGGCGTCCCACGAAACTGGAGAAGTTGTAGAAGTACAAGGCATACCCCGCCGCGACGCCCGCGACATCGGCGATCATGCCGAACAAATTCGCCCGTGGGCCGAACATCGCGTCAGCCAGGAGCTGTTCGGTCACCTCGACCTGATCCTCAAGTTTTTCGTACTGCGCGAGGTTGCGTATGAACCGCACAATCTGCGCCACATCCGCCGCAACCGCATCACGGAGCTTGAACGCGTCTGACATAGACTACAGCAACATTTGCAACGGGTTTTCGATCAAAGCCTGGAAAGCCTGCATGAATTCCGCGCCCACCGCGCCGTCGACCACGCGGTGGTCGCACGACAGCGTGCAGGTCATGACGTTGGCGATGGCGAGCGCGCCGTTCTTCACCACCGGGCGCTGATCGCCTTTGCCGACCGCCAGGATGCACACCTGCGGCGGGTTGATGATGGCCGAGAACTCCTTGATGCCGAACATGCCGAGATTGGACACCGAGAAGCCGCCGCCTTGGAACTCTTCCAGCTTCAGCTTCTTGATCTTGGCGCGCGCCGCCAGGTCTTTCACTTCGTTCGAGATCGCGCCCAGGCCCTTCTTGTCGGCGTTGCGCACGATGGGCGTGATCAGCCCTTCCGGCGTGGATACGGCCACGGAGATATCGACGTTGTCGTACAGATGCACGGCTTCATCGGTCCAGCTGGCGTTGGCTTGCGGCACTTTCCGCAAGGCCAAGGCGCACGCCTTGATGACGAAATCGTTCACCGAAACCTTATAGTCGCCGCCCTTCTCGTTGATGTCCTTGCGGAGCTTCAACAGCGCATCCAGCTCGCAATCGAGCGAGAGGTAGAAGTGCGGAATGGTGCTCTTGGCTTCCACCAGGCGGCGCGCGATGGTTTTGCGCATACCGCTGTTGGGAATTTCCTTGTAGGGCTGTCCGAAATCGGAGACAGCCGAAACAGGCGCCGCGGCTTTCGCAGCCGGTGCGGCGGCAGCCGGTTTGCGCGTCACACCCGTAGCGATGGCTTTCTCGACGTCCGCCTTCACAACGCGCCCTTGCGGTCCCGTGCCCTGCACACCGGCAAGATCAACACCCGCATCGGCGGCGATACGCTTGGCCAAGGGGCTCGCGAATACACGATCACCAGGTTTCGTCGCAGGTGCCGCAGCGGGTTTCGGCGCGGGCGCCGGCGCGGCTGCAGCCGGCTTCGGCGCTTCGACTTTCGGCGGCGCGGCCACAGGCGCGGCAGCGGCGGACTTCGGCGCTGCTGGCGCGGCTTTCACCGCGCTCGCGCTTTCACCTTCGGCCAATAGCACGGCGATGGGCTGGTTCACCTGCACCTTCTCGGTGCCCTCGGGCACCAAAATCTGGCCCATGGTGCCTTCGTCCACGGCTTCCATTTCCATGGTGGCCTTGTCGGTCTCGATTTCCGCGATGACGTCGCCGCTCTTCACGGCGTCGCCCGGGTTCTTCAGCCACTTGGCGAGTTTGCCCTCCGTCATGGTCGGCGACAGGGCGGGCATCAGGATTTCAATCGGCATCGGTTGCGCCCCTTACCGGTAACAGACGGCTTTCGCCGCATCGATGATGTCTTGCACCTGCGGCAGCGCCATGGCTTCCAGGTTGGCCGCATAGGGCATCGGCACATCCTTGCCCGACACGCGCGCCACCGGCGCGTCGAGATAGTCGAAGCCCTGCTCCATGATCGTCGCCGCGATCTCCGCGCCCACGCCCGACGTGGCCCAGCCCTCCTCGCACGTCACGCAACGGTTGGTCTTCTGGATCGACGCCATGATGGTGGCCGTATCGAGCGGACGGATCGTGCGCAGGTTGATGACCTCCGCGTCGATGCCCTCCTGCGCCAGCTTCTCGGCGGCTTTCAGCGCTTTGCCGACCATGATCGAGAACGCAACGATGGTCACGTCCTTGCCCGGCTTCTCGATCTTGGCCTGGCCGATGGGCAGCACGAAGTCGGCCTCATCGGGCACCGGGAAGCTCTGGCCATAGAGGATTTCGTTTTCCAGGAAGATGATCGGATTGTTATCGCGGATCGCGGCCTTCATCAGGCCCTTCGCGTCCGCCGCCGACCAGGGCGCGAGAACTTTCAAGCCGGGGATGTGCGCATACCAACTGGCGTAGCACTGCGAATGCTGCGCGCCGACGCGCGCCGCCGCGCCGTTGGGACCGCGGAACACGATCGGGCAGCCCATCTGGCCGCCGGACATGTACAACGTCTTGGCCGCCGAGTTGATGATGTGGTCAACCGCCTGCATGGCGAAGTTGAAAGTCATGAACTCGACGATGGGACGCAAGCCGCCGAAGGCCGCGCCGACGCCGAGACCGGCGAAACCATGTTCGGTGATCGGCGTATCGACGACGCGCTTCGCGCCGAACTCATCCAGCAAGCCTTGGCTGATCTTATAAGCCCCCTGGTACTGCCCGACTTCTTCGCCCATGAGGAAGACGTTGGGGTCGCGGCGCATTTCCTCGGCCATGGCGTCGCGCAAGGCTTCGCGCACGGTCTGGGTTTTCCAGGTGGAGTAATGTGCTTCGCCAACCGGCGCGGCGGCCGTCGGCTGCGGCACGGCCTTTGCCTGCGCGGGCGCCGGAGCAGCGGCTTTTAGCGCCGCGGCGGCGGCCGGCTTCGCGCCGGCTTTTTCTCCGTCGGCCAGCAGCGTGGCGATCGGCGCGTTCACCTGCACCGCTTCGGTGCCCTCGGCCACCAGGATTTCCCCAATGGTGCCTTCGTCCACCGCTTCGAACTCCATGGTGGCTTTATCGGTTTCGATTTCCGCCAAAATCGTACCGCTCACAACCTTGTCGCCGGATTTCACCAGCCACTTCGCGAGTTTGCCTTCTGTCATTGTCGGCGACAGCGCGGGCATCAGAATGTCGAGTGCCATGTATGCCGCCCCTTACGCCACGAGAATGTCTGTCCAAAGCTCCGACGGATCGGGCTCCGGGCTGGTCTGGGCGAATTCGGCGGAAGCAACCACAACTTCCTTGATGTCCTTGTCGATGGCCTTGAAGCCTTCGTCGTCCAGCGCCTTCATGTTGATCAGCGTCTGGCGCAGGTTGTCGATGGGGTCGTGCTCGGCCCGCATCTTGTTCAGCTCATCCTTGGTGCGATACTTGGCCGGATCGGACATGGAGTGGCCCCGGTAGCGATAGGTCTTGGCCTCCATCAGCACCGGGCCCTTGCCCGCGCGGATGTATTCCACGGCTTCCAAGCCCGCGTCACGCACGGCCACCACGTCCATACCGTCCACGGACATGGTCTTCACTTCATACGCGACGCCGCGGCTGGCGAGATCCGTCGACGCCGACGAACGCTCCACCGACGTGCCCATGCCGTACTTGTTGTTCTCGACGACGTACAGCACCGGCAGATCCCACAACGACGCCATGTTGAGGGACTCATAGACCTGACCCTGGTTGAAGGCGCCGTCACCCATGTAGGCCATGCACAAGCCGCCGTCGCCTTTGTACTTGTGCGCGAAGGCGAGGCCGGTGCCGATCGGCACCTGCGCGCCGACGATGCCGTGACCGCCGTAAAACCCTTTTTCGCGGCTGAACATATGCATCGAGCCGCCCTTGCCCTTGGAATAGCCCGTGGCGCGGCCGGTCAGCTCGGCCATGACGCCGTTGGGGTCCATGCCGCAGGCCAGCATATGGCCGTGATCGCGATAACTGGTGAGGACGGAGTCACCCGGCTTGCAGCAGGACTGCAGTCCAACGACGACCGCTTCCTGTCCGATATACAGGTGACAGAAACCGCCGATGAGACCCATGCCGTACAATTGCCCGGCGCGCTCTTCGAAGCGGCGGATCAGCAGCATGTCTTTATAGAACTTGATCAGTTCCTCGGTGGTCGGCGCGGTATTGCTGCCGGCTGCCGGCTCCTTCTTAGAAGCCCCCTTCTTGGTCGCCCCCTGCTTCATCACCATGAATCCTCCCGAAGAATGCCAAGCGCGAAACCGCCGCCCACGTCAGGCCCCGGCCGCACCGTCTCCCATACCCATCGAAACGATAGGACCGGAGTTTTGGAGGGGCAAGCGAAAGGACGGTTAAGTGATTGCTCTGACATCTAAATTGACGCATATCGCGAAATAATTACGCGAAATACGACATGCGCGACAGATTCATGCGCGGGCAAAAGGAAATATTAGATAGTATACGATCTATATGCGCACGAATCGTGCGTAACTACATATCAAGCTATTTTATAGGTCGATAAACGCAACGCCGCTTATTCGGCGGCGGGTTCGTGCGGTTTTTGGACGGGCGCCAACGGAATGATGAGGTCGTCCGGGTGCACCGCGCCCAGCATCAGGCGGGCGCGTTCTTCCAGCATGTCGCGATCAAGGCTGCCGGGACGCAAGAGAGACACACGATGTTCGAGGGCCTGCTTCTCGGCTGTGACTTCGGCCATCTCGAAGTTGGTCTTTTCGATTTCGTAGCGCAGGTTCCACCACGCGATCAGGCCGCGGTCACCCTGCACCGCGTGATAGGCAAAGTAGCTCATCAAGGCCGCGCCCATCAGGGGGCCGATCACTTGATGCGCCTTGCGGCTGATGTCTTTACTCCATGCCATGCGCGCAGAGAATCACACCGCGAGTCATGTGGTCAAGCGCGCCGATTCTGGGTGATTCATTTTTTTGTCGACGCACACAAAACTGTGGCAGATATGACTCACCTCAGACTCGCAAAAGTTGTGGACCAAACAAACAAGGCTGTCACCCCGGCCAAGCCCGAAGGGCGCGAGCCGGGGTCCATGGTTTCAAACGCTCAAGCCATAGTGTGTTGCACGATGGATCCCGGCTCTCGCGCTGCTCGGCCGGGATGACGAGCGGCGACGATTACGCCCAACTCAAATCGTGTTTCTTGATCGGCGTCGAGCGGATGCGTTTGCCGGTGGCCATGAAGATCGCATTGCCGATGGCCGGGCCCACGGGCCCCACGGGCGGCTCGCCGATCTCGGCATAACGGTCATGGCCCGTCAGGCCGCCGAAGTGGATATTGATCTTCGGCACGTCGGCCGTGCGGAGCACGTGATACTGATCGAAATTGCCCTCGACGATCTTGCCGTCGCGCACGTTGATCTCTTCGTGCAGCGCCATGTTGAGGCCGAAGATCAACCCGCCTTCCATGAGATTCACGAAGGCGTCACGGTTCATAACTTTACCCGTATCAAACGCCGCATCGAGTTGATGGACCTTAAGGTTGCCCGTCCTGGTGACTTCGACGGTGGCCACCACGCCCACGGTCGTCCCCGCATGCGGTTCGCCGTTCATGCCCCAGTTGGCGATGGCCACACCCTGCCCCATGCCCTTGGGCAGCGTCTTGCCCCAACCGGATTTGTCGCGCAGTTCGTTCAGCACCTTCACCCAGCCCTGATCGGGCCACGGCGATAGCAGCTTCACGCGGTATTCCAGCGGATCCATACCCGCCGCCCGCGCGCACTCGTCCATGAAGGTCTCGACCATGAACGCATAGGAGTTATAGCCCGGACCACGATACGCGCCCGTCTGCACATGGATCGGGAGGTTCTGCGCGTCCACGCGCACGTTGGGAATAGTGCCCAGCGCATAGGGCGTATCGGCCAGACGCGGGAAGTGTCCCTTCGCCGCCTGACGCGCCGTGAAGAATTTGGGCAGGCCGGTTTTTTCGTCCAGGCCCGCCTTGAGTTTCGTCGCGACCATCGGGCGATAGCGGCCCTGGCGCGTCATTTCCTCGCGCGACCAGATCACATGCACCGGGCGGCCCTGGAATTTCTTGGCCACGGCCACGACCATGCGTACGTCTTCCGCGAATATGCGCCGGCCGAAGGCGCCGCCGACAAACGTCTGATGGAAAGTCACTTTGTCCGGGGCCACGCCGGCTTCATCCGCGGCCACCCAGAAGGCTTGCTTCTGCTGCTGCGCCGGGTGCCAGACTTCAACGCCGTCCGCCGTCACGCGCGCGGTGCCGTTCAAGGGCTCCATGCACGCCTGTTCCGAATACGGCGTGACGTACGTCGCTTCGACAACCTTCTTCTGCTTGGCGAGATCACCAACATCGCCCAGCGTCTTCTCCATGATAACGCCGTCGTCTTTATCCAGCGCCGCCACGGCCGCATCGTACATCTGCTGCGTGGTTTTCCACTGCGCGCCAGCGCCGTCGTCCCAGGTGATCGGCAAAGCATCCAGCGCCTTGCGCGCCTGCCAATAATGTTCGGCGATGACGGCCACCGCCGCCTGCGCCTTGGTCATGTCATAACCAAAGGGCGCTTCCGTCTTCAGGCCGTTGCCGCGCTTCTCGTCGGGGTCCACCGTCACCACGCCCAGCACGCCGGGCATATGCTTGATGGCTTCGAAGTCGTAGCCCTTGAGCTTGCCGCCATGTACCGGCGACTGCTTCAGCGCGGCGTAGACCATGCCGGGCACGCGCACGTCCATGCCGTAGATCGCGCTGCCGTCAACGATGGACGGGTTATTGAGCTTGCCTTTGCTCTTGTTCAGCAGGGTCCATTCGCTCTCGGGCTTCAGCTTCGGTTCCGCCGCCAGCTTCACGCCCGCCGCTTTCGCGGCGATCTGACCGTAACGTACCGTGCGCCCCGTGGGCGCATGCGTCAGAACACTGTCTTTCGCTTCAATCTCCGCGACCGGCACTTTCCAGAGCACGGCGGCAGCCGCTTTCAGACGCTCACGCGCGCTGGCGCCCACCTGCCCCATGACCTGCAAGCGGTCCGGCGTCGTCGAACGGCCGCTGAAGTATCCGCTGACCGGATGCAGGCCCTTGGAGAACACGCCGTTCTCCAGATAGTCCTGGCGGATCGGCGCCGCTTCGGCGCGCATCTTCGACCAGTCGCAGTGCAGCTCTTCCGCCACGATCATGACGTTCTGCGTCAGCGCGCCGTTGCCGATCTCCGGCGTCGGCACACGCACGGTCACCGTGTCATCCGGCGCGATGTAGACATAAGGTGTGAATTCGGACGCGCCCGAAGGCGTTGCCTTACCCCACGGCTCCTGAGCATCCGCCTCGGCGCGGGGAGAAAAACCTAAGGCAAGCCCACCACCTACCACGGTCGCGGTAATAACAAACGTCCGGCGCGATAAAACAAAGTCGTCATCCCCGCGCAAGCGGGAATCCATCGTGCCAACAACACCGGCCTCTGCGGATGAGGAATGGATACCCGCCTTCGCGGGTATGACAGCGGTGTTTGTAGTTTTCACCATAGGAAATAATCCTTATGCCCCGGCCGTACCGGCAACTTTATGGATGGCGGCGCGAATGCGCGGATACGTGCCGCAGCGGCAGATATTGTCCACGGCGCTGTTGATGTCTTCGTCCGTGGGCCGCGGGGTCTGCTTCAGCAGCGACGCCGCCGCCATGATCATGCCCGTCTGGCAGTAGCCGCATTGCGGCACGTTCAGCTCCACCCAGGCTTTTTGCAGCGGGTGATCGCCGTTGGGTGCAAGACCTTCGATGGTGGTCACTTCCGCACCGGCCACGCTCTCTAAGGGAACTTGGCACGACCGCGTCGCCATGCCTTCCACATGCACGGTGCAAGCCCCGCACTGGGCGATGCCGCAGCCGAATTTCGTTCCGGTCATGCCGAGGTGATCGCGCAACACCCACAGCAGCGGTGTCGACGGATCGGCGTCCACCGTCTCAAGCTTGCCGTTGATCTTCAGTGATATCGCCATGTCGATGTCCTTTAGGCCCAGCTCAGGTCTTGTTTGCG
>JAIEMI010000104.1 GCA_019752235.1 Rhodospirillaceae bacterium | reverse complement strand
GACCGTGATCGCCAGCGGCTCGTTTGCATATATGATCGCCTCGGCGGTCTACGGCCACCTCCGCAATCTCCTGCCTGAGCAGACGATCTTCCGCATTGGCCTCACATTTGTGGGCTTTGGCGCGTTAGGCGCGGCGTTTCTGACCGGTGAGTGGTACTACACCGCGCTCAGCTTCGGCCTCTATGGCCTCGGCAACGGCATGACGGCGCCTTATCTGCACGCTTATGTGTTGCACCGTGCGCCGACACATGTCCGCGGCCGCGCTTCGGCGCTGGTCTCTCCGACGCACTACGGCGGCGAGTTCATCAACCCCTTTATTTTCTCGGTTTTCCTGCTGGCGGGCGGCATCCACGAGGCCTTCATGGTGCTCGGCGCATGTATGTTTATCGGGGCTTTCATGCTGAGGCCCGATGGATGGCGCCGTCTGCCGGGCAGTCCCGCGGCTGCGGGAGAGCGCAGGTAGCTTAGTCATGAGACGGCCCGTAAAGAGACGAAGGAATATGCTATGATTCAGGTGCGTAAGCTCACCGGCGTGATCGGCGCCGAAATCAGCGGTATTGACGCCACCAAGCCCCTGGATCCGGCGGACGTGAAGGCGGTCAAGCAGGCGTTGTGGGATAACCTCGTTGTGTTCTTCCGCAACCAGAAGCCGTTGACGCCCGACGAGCACGTGGAGTTCGGCAGGCAGTTCGGTACCTTGGATATCTCGGAGATCCATCCGAACCCTACCGAGCGCCCCGAAGTGCTGGTGCTGGACCAGGTGTCGCCCAAGGGTCAGGGCGCCGACAATTGGCACCGCGACCGCACCTATCTCGAAGCTCCGCCGATGGGCTCGCTCCTGCAGTGCATGATGAAGCCTTCGCTGGGTGGCGACACATGCTGGGCCAGTATGTACGAAGCTTACAATACGCTGTCCAAGCCCATGCAGGATCTGGTCGACGGTCTCACGGCCCTGCATACCATCGCGCCTCTGGCGGCCCGCAGCAAAGTCGTCGCCAAGGCCATCGGCGACAAGGTCCACACCTGGCCCGTGCAAGAGCATCCGCTGGTGGAAGTGCATCCGGAGACCGGCCGCAAGGCGTTGAACGTCAACGCCAGCTGGACCACGCAAGTCGTCGGCCTTGAGAAGGAAGAAAGCGATATGCTGCTCCGCTTCCTGTTCGAGCATGTGAAGCGCCCTGACTTCGCCGTGCGGTTCTCGTGGAATGTCGGTGATATGGCGTTCTGGGACAATCGCGCGACGCTGCACTGCGCGATCGCCGACTATAACGAACGCCGGATCATGAAACGCGTCGCTTTCGTCGGCAACAAGCCGATGGGCCCGAGGCAGGTTCATTAATCAGATTGTTGGAGAGCGCTATGACCGCTGAAGGCAAACGGGTTTGTGTGACTGAGAAGCCGATCAAGAACGGCACGATGGGGCATTCCACCATCTCTCACTGGAAGGATTTTCCGTGGCAGGTCGTGAAGCGCCAGAAGCGTGACGGTAAGGTCGTCGAAGCCCGCGAAAAGTGGATGCATTTTTCGCCGCGCTTCCTGTCGTTGTATTCCGAATGGGATCCGGGCATGACCATTCAGGCCCACGGCCACAACAGCGATCACATCGTCTTCGTGCTTGAAGGCGAAATGAAATGCGGCGATATCGTTTGCGGTCCGGGGACGCATCTTTCGCTGAACCACGGCGAGACCTTCGGGCCCTTCGAGGCCGGCCCCAGCGGCTGCAAGATGTACATGATCATGATGGGCGACCCGCGGTCCTATCCGGCTGATTCGGAAGGCTACAAAAAATTCATGGCCGACCGGAACATCGAGCCGATGCCCAATCCGGGCGTGGATTTCCCGTTGTGGCTTTCGGACGGACGCCGCTGACCTTGTCCAAAGATATGGTGGGGAAAGCGCCTTCGCACTCGGCGGCTTTCCCCAATCTTTTCACCCCGTTCAAACTGCGCGGTCTGACGCTGCCCAACCGTGTCGTCATGGCGCCCATGTCGACCAACCTCGGATCGCGGGACGGGCAGGTGACCGACGAAACCCTGGCCTTCTACCGCGCGCGCGCTGCCGGTGGCCTGGGCATGATCGTGGTCGAGTTCTGCTGCGTGGAACCATCCACGGGCCGCTCGGAACATCGGCAACTCGCCATCAACACGCCGGCCCATGTGGCGAGCCATAAACGGCTGGTGGACGTCATCCGCGAGCCCGGCACCATCGCCTGCCTGCAATTGCAGCACGGCGGCATGGGCGCGCGCCGCGACAGTATCGGTGACGATCTCCCGCTCGGCCCCAGCGATGTTTTTTCGCGCAAGGATCCGGCGCGCCGCACCACGCGCGCCATGACGGATGCCGATATCGAACGCATTATTGGGCGTTTCGGAGAGGCCGCCGCCGCCGGGATGGAAGCCGGTTATCAGGCCGTCGAATTGCATGGGGCGCATGGCTACCTGCTGACGTCCTTTATGTCGCCGTTGACCAACGAGCGCGACGATAAATGGGGTGGTGACGAACAACGCCGTCTCGAATTCCCCAAGCGAGTCATCGCCGCCGTTCGCGCCGCGATCGGCGACCGGCCCCTGATCTATCGCATCTCCGCCGACGAGTTCGCGCCCAAGGGGCTTAATGTTGAAGACACCGCGCGCATTGCACAGGCTATCGTCGCCGCGGGCGTGGATGCCCTGCATGTGTCGCTGGGTCTAGGCTGGACGGGCTTGGAGAATGTCATCGAGCCATCGTCCCAGCCGGAAGGCTGGCGTCTGCCGTACACCCGCCGCATCAAGCAGGCGGTGAATGTGCCGATTCTCACGGTCGGACAGATCAGGTGGCCGGAGATGGCCGAGAAAGCCATTGCGAACGGTGATTGTGATCTTGTCGCGCTGGGGCGTCCGCTGCTGGCCGATCCGGATTGGGCGGTGAAGGCGGCGGCAGGCAGGGTCGATGAAATCCGCCCGTGCACGTCCTGCAATTATTGTGTCGCGCTGAGCATGCCCGCCGACGGCGTGATTGGCTGCGCCGAGAACCCGCGCGCGGGGCATGAACTCGATGCGCTGCTGGCCGCGCCGCGTCACGGCAAAAAAGCGGTGGTGATCGGAGCTGGCCCCGGCGGCATGGCGGCGGCATTATTGCTCGACCAAGCCGGGTACGACACGCACCTGATTGAAGCGCGGAAAACATTGGGTGGCGGATTGATTGCTTCCGCCGCCCCGCCTCTAAAAGACAAGCTCGGCTGGTACCAAACCTATCTCGAAAAACGCCTCGCCGTGTCCAAGGTCAAGGTGACGCTGAGCACTCGCGCCCACGCCGACATGATCACCGCCATGAAGCCTGACGTGACTTTTGTCGCCAGCGGACGCGGCGGCAGCGCCATACAGATCGACGGCGGCACTGCCGGCTTGGTGCACGATGCCTACGAAATGTTGATGGGGGACGACAGTTGGCTCGCAGGCGTGCCGCCTGGTCCCATGCTGGTCTACGGCGGCGGCGAGACGGGCTGCGAAGCGGCCGAGTATCTGACGGAACGGGGCCGCGACGTGGTGCTGGTGTCGCGCTCGTCACTGAAGGACTTGGCGCGCACGGCGGAATTCATCTACCGCGCCGTGCTGCTGCGCCGCCTGAAGGCCAACACCCACCTGCGCATGATGGGGGACACGACGCTGCCGCGCATGGAAAACGGTGTGGCCGTGTTGCGCGGCGCCGACGGTGCGGAGCAGCGGCTGGAGGTCGCGGGCGTGCTGGTGGCCCAGGGACGTGTTGCCGACGATGCGCTGTTCTCGGAACTGGAACGCCGTGGGCTGAACGTCCATGTGATCGGCGACGCGCGCCGGGGCGGCCGTATCGGCGATGCCGTGCACGACGCCTATCAGACGATTTCAAGAATGATCGCTCCCGCGCGCGGCGCGCCGGTGCTGGGCCAGGTGGCTTGCTGATGGGAAAGCAGATCGACCTCGAAAGCCGGGTTTACATCGTCGGCGGGGCGGGCGGCGGCGGCATGGGCATGGCGGCCTGCGCCCTGCTGGCTCAGGCCGGCGGCATCGTCATCGGCGTCGACAAGAGCGACACGGGCCGCGCGGCGGCGGAAGAGGCGCTGAAGCCTTTTGGCGCCAAACACCGCGTCGTCGATGCGGACCTGATGGACGCCGACGCCATGGAAGCTCTTATTGCGCAGGTGACCCGCGAGGTCGGGCCTGTGCGCGGCGCGGTGAATGTGGTCGGCGGCATGTTGCCCCATCATTGGCAGCCGCTCATCAATCAGCGTACGACCGAAACCCTGGACGACGTCATCCGCTTCAATCTGCGCGCGGCTTTCGTGACGTCCACCGCCGTCGCGCGCGCTGTCGTTGCGCACGGTCTGGGCGGCAGTATCGTACATCTCTCTTCCGCGGCCGGCTCTCTTTCCATGGCTTACGGCGCGGGGTATGCCGCCGCGAAGGCCGCGCTGAACAATCTCACGCGCACCATGGCTGTCGAATGGGGCCCCTTGCAGCTCCGTGTGAATGCTGTCGCGCCGGGCTCCATCCGCCCGCGCAAGTCAGGGCGCCCGCGTTTGAGCAACGAAGAAACCGATGAAACGCGCAAGCTTATCCGCGACGTGGTGCCATTGGGCCGTCGGGGGGAGCCGGAGGAGGTCGGCAGCGCGGTCCTGTTCCTGATATCGGATTTAGCCGCTTACATTACGGGCCAAACGCTGTTGGTGGATGGCGGCTCCACAGTGCGCGCGCCGTATACCGACGGCGACAATCTGCCGGTCTTTGTCACTGATCCAGGCGTGCGGAAGAAAATGAGAGGTGAGGCGTGAGCGAGGTGCGCGACATTAAGCTGGGCACGGTGCTGTTCTCCATAGCCGAACCCAAGCCGGGTTTCGAGAAAGAATATAATCGCTGGTACGAGCGCGATCACTTCTTTGCCGGCTGCATGGTGGGTGCGAATTTCTTCTCTGGCCGCCGCTGGGTGGCCACCAAGCCGCTGAAGGCGAGCCGTTTTCCGGTCAAGACGCCGATCACACCGGACATTCACAAAGGCTCCTTTCTTCATACCTATTGGATTCTCGACGGCGCCTACGCCGAAACGCTGCGCTGGTCGGTGGAGCAGGTGCAGCGGCTTTACAAGCAAAAACGCATGGAGCCGCCGCGCGAGAATATCTCGACGGCTTTTTACCGTTATGAGGGCGGCGTTTTCCGCGACGACGACGGCGTCCCGCCGGAGTTAGCCCTGGAGCATCCTTATAGCGGTGTCGCCGTCACGATGATCGACCGCGCGGAAAAAACCGCCGCAGGCGATTTTGAAACGTGGCTGAAAGGCACTTGGCTGCCGCACTTTATGGCCAAGTCGCCGATCGCGCAGACCCTGATCCTGCGCCCGCAAATGTTGCCCGACGATGCGCCGGCCAACGTACCGCGCCCGAGCGCCGACGAATATACTCGCCGGTATCTTTTGCTCTCGTTTCTGGAAGAAGACCCCGCAATATCATGGGCCACGCGCTTCAGCGGCTTCGATCGCGCGTTGGCGGAATCCGGGCTAGGCAACGTCATTTACGCTGCACCTTTTATTCCCACGGTCCCCGGGACCGACAAATATGTGGATCAACTCTAGGCAGTTACACGGCATTTCCGCATGGGCGGAAGCGGTCTCCGCCATGGCGGAAAGCGTTCCACGTTCACGGAACCTTCTCGGATCGCGTTGATCCTCCACGCTCTCCCGATAGCCTCGCAGAATTGCACGCGGTGTGTCCGGTGCACGTTAGGGGAGGATCAATCCATGAAATTCAAACATATTCTGCTGGGCGGCTGCGCCATCGCGAGTGGCTTTGGCGCCCAGGCGCAACAGACCGCCGATACGCTGAAGCTTGATGAGATCACCGTCACCGCGCGCCGCCAGTCGGAAAGCCTGCAGCGCGTGCCGGTCTCGGTCTCGGCCTTTTCGCCGGCGGATATCGAACGCCTGAACGTCACCAGCGTCGATAAGCTCGGCCAGGTGATGCCGAACGTCGCCATCGTGCCGATCGTCGGCAGCCCCACGGGCAGCATCGCCTTCATTCGCGGCATCGGTAACTCCGATCCGCTGTCGTCCATCGACCCGCCTGTCGGTCAGTATCTTGATGGGGTTTACATCGGACGCGGCACCGCCGGGAACTTCGAGCTGGTGGACCTGGAGCGCATCGAAGTTCTGCGCGGACCGCAGGGCACGCTGTTCGGCCGCAACACCACGGGCGGCGCCATCAATCTGGTCAGCAAGGCGCCGGCAAAGGAGATGGGTGCGGAAGTGAAAGGTGGCTACGGCACCTTCAACGAATGGTATTCGCGTGGGCGGTTCGATACCGGTGAGATCTACGATACCGGCCTCAGTGCGTCGTTTACGATCATGCACAAGGAACGCAACGGCGTCATCGACAACCCGGCGCAGCCGTCGAACAAGGATCCGGGCGCACAGACCTCGGACTCCGTATGGGCCCGTGTCCACGGCCAGTGGGACAAGCTGACCCTCGATTACTCCATCGACTACACGAACCTGACAAGCCGCCCGGCGCCGTTCCAGATCAGCTACGCCAATGCGCGCACCGGCGGTTATTACGGCCTTTCACCGGCCAACGGCGGCGACACCCTGGTGATCGATCCGACGCGCCGCCGCGATGTGCTGTTATTCCAGGTTACGGACCCGCAACGTACGGAGATCGTCGGCAACTCCTTGACCGCGCAGTACGAGTTTTCGGACTACGCGACGATCAAATCGATCACGGCCTATCGCGACTACATCCGCCGCGGTCCGCTGCCTTACGGTCCCGGCAATCTGCGCGGCTTGACGGCGACGGGCGTGCAGAACGTCGTGCTGAATAACTCCGATATCACGCAGAAGCAGCAGCAATACTCTGAAGAACTGCAGTTGCTGGGCAAGGCCGGCGAATTCTCCTACATCGTTGGCTTCTACTACTTCAGCGAAAAGTCCAAGGAGAACGCGACGACCCGTTTGACGACAATCGCCGCGACCGGCATCGGCACGCCGATCACCAGCCGCAGCATCTTCACCTCGAAGGGCGAGTCCTACGCCGGGTTCGGTCAGTTGACCTATACGCCGGGCTTCATGGACGACAAGCTTGAGTTGGCCGTCGGTCTGCGCCAATCCCATGACCGCAAGGAATTGAACCAGGTGCTTGCCGTTGCACGCAATCCGGTGCGCACTTTCAACAACTTCTCGTTCAACACGACGGCGACGTATCGCTGGACCGACGATGTCTCCACTTATGCCCGCATCGGCACCGGCTATCGTTCGGGCGGCTTCAACGCCCGCGCCAGCGCCACCGCGCCGGTCAACTTCGATCCGGAAAAGGCCACGGTCTATGAAGGCGGCGTGAAATCGACGCTGCTAGACCAGCGCCTGCGCATCAACGCGTCGATTTTTTACACAGACTATAAGGATCTTCAGGTCACGCAGTTCACCGGCACGACATCGGCGGGCGGCGCGGGCTTCATCCTGAATGCCAACGCCGACTACAAGGGCTTCGAATTCGAAATGCGCGCCCTGCCGGTGGATAGCGTCGAGGTTTACGGCAATATCGGGTACGTCGATCCGGAATACAGCCAGATCTTCTTCCCGACGCCGGCCAATACGGCGATCCTGGATAACTACGCCAGCATCGCCCATTTCCCCTACGTGCCGAAATGGACGATCTCGGGCGGCGCCGAGTACAGCAAGCCCATGGGCGATCTCGGCACCTTCAACGCCAGCGTGGACTATGTCTGGAACAGCAAGCGCTGGTTCCACACGGTCAATCTGCCCAACATCAACCCCTTCAATGATGAGATTGCCGATCCGGCTCATGGCATTCTGAATACCCGCGTGGGACTGTCGGATATCCCGCTCGGTGGAAGTGCCACCACGCTGGCTCTCAGCTTTTGGGTCCAGAACCTGGCCAACACCCAGTACCGTTCCATGGGTATCGAATTCGGCGCGAACCAGGGCTTTGCCGGTAACGTCTGGGGCCTGCCCCGGACCATGGGCATTGATATGAAGGTCAAATTCTAAGCCGCCTTCTAAGGCGCGCCTTGCCTGGAAGGTGCGCCGCAATATGACGCTTTCCGGCATGCCGGACATCCGCGGGAATCTGCTTCCCGCGGATGCTTTTTAGCGGCATCGTGGCGGCAGAATGTTGTTTTGACCGGGAAATATTATGTCAGCCGCAGCTGAATACGATCTCATTATCCGCAATGGCTTTGTCGTCGATGGCTCAGGTCTGCCGCGCCGCCGGGTCGATGTCGGCATCAAGGACGGCAAGGTCACGCGCATGGCGCACCTGCCCGATGCCAAGGGGACGGAAGAAATTGACGCCGCGGGCATGATCGTGGCGCCGGGAATTGTCGATCCCCATACGCATTACGATCCGCAGATCACCTTTGACGCCTATGCCACCATGTCGTGTTTTCACGGCGTCACCACCGTCATGGCCGGCAACTGCGGTTTCTCGGTCGCGCCGTGTAAAAGCAACGATCGCGCCTTTCTGGAAGACATCTTCGCCAGCGTCGAAGACATGGATCCCATTGCGCTGAGCGCCGTGCGCTGGGACAAGTTCCAGACCTTCGGCGAATTTTTGGAAAGCCTGAAAGGCAACCTCGGCGTCAACTTCGCCTGCTATATCGGCCACTCGAACCTGCGCCGCTGGGTTATGGGCGACGACTGTTATACCCGCACGGCCACGGACGATGAGATCGCCAAGATGCGCGTCCTGGTGGCCGAAGCCATGAAGGCGGGCGCGGCGGGCTTCTCGTCCTCGTCCGCGCCGACACACCTCGACATCAAAGGCCGTCCGGTACCCTCACGCATGGCCGACCGCAAAGAACTCTTGGCCCTGGTGGAAGAAACCGGCAAGCACCGCAGTTGTTCGATCTCCTATCTGCCCGCCAGCGCCATCGGCGGCCTCACCCAGGAGGACCAGGACTTCTTGATCGAACTGGCCCAGGCCAGCGGCGTGCCGGTCA
>JAIEMI010000199.1 GCA_019752235.1 Rhodospirillaceae bacterium | reverse complement strand
GAACATGCGCGGGTCGCGGTTGGCCGCGATGTGATACAGGAATACGCGGTGTCCCTTCTTGATCTGCTGGCCCTGCCATTCAAAATCTTGCGCCGCCATGCGCAGGCTCACGAACACCGCGCCGTCGTAGCGCAGGATTTCATCGATGGCATTGCGCACCAGCACTTTGTCATCGAGGTTGGCGCGCAAGTCCGCCAGTTGCCGCGGGTTGCACAGCAGCGTGCGCAGTCCGTTGGACAACAAATTCGTCGTCGTCTCGTGCCCCGCGAACAGGAAAAGAATGAGGTTTGAGATCAATTCATCCTGCGACAGGCGGTCTTCGCCTTCATGGGCGGCGATCATGCGGTCGATGATCGCGGTGCCGGGGTGCGCGCGCCGTTCGGCAATCACGCCCGCCAGGTATGCGGCCATCTCCACCACGTCGTAAGCCGCGCGCCGGTACAGCTCTTCGCCCGCGCCGGTCGCCGTGGAACTGGCGATGCCGTCGGACCAACGCTGCAAATCCTTGATCGTGCTGTGCGGCACGCCGATCAACGCCGCGATCACTTCAGCCGGCAAGGGATAAGCGAAATGCGGCACCAGGTCGAATTCACCGCTGTCGGGCAGTTTTTGCAGAAGGTCATCGACGATGCGCGTGATGTCCGGCCGCAACCCTTCAATGGCGCTTGGCGTGAGCGCCTTGTTCACTAGTCCGCGCAGCCGCGTGTGGTCGGGCGGATCGCGCACCAGCACCCACAGGTCCATGAACTTGCGGTAGTCGGCGTAAATCCGTCCGAACGCCGCATCGACGTTCTTGGGATTCGGAAATACGCGCCGCGGCGACAGGCGCGCATCGGCCAGCCCGGCGCGCACGTCGTCATAGCGCGTGATCAGCCACGCGCCGTACCGCGGCGACCAATGCACCGGCGAGCGTTCTTGCAATTCCTGCAGCGCGGGCACCGGATCTTCCAGATCACAAATACGGCTAGGATCGAAGGCGAAGGTGTCGGGCATTTACGGCTGCGCCGCCGCGAGCTTGGCGGCCTCGGGGGCGAGCTTCTGCTGAAACTCCTCGGTCGAATTGACGCTGGGGAATGGCGCCGCCGGCACCGGCGCGCCGAGAAAATCACACAGCGGTTTCCAGCCTTCGGCGGGATTGAACACCAGCAGCCGCGACGCCGGGATGTGCTTTTTTACGTCCTCGTTGTGTTTGTTATAAACAGCGATGCAGTGGGCGCGGTCGTGCATGTTGTAATCGAACATGCGCATGATCACGCTGCGCACCATACTGCCCATGGGATTGTCGGCGGCCGCCACCAGTTGATCCATGGCGCGGAAAATCGTCGCCTGCGTGCTGTCGAACCATTTGTCGGCGTCGCGTACCGTCAAAATGACTTTGCCTTCGGGATAGCGCGCCGCCAGTTCGCGATAGAAGGTGCACGACGGCCAATCGACGGTGGCATTAAACCCCTTCAGTACCTCGTCCCAATCGACGGTCTCACCTTTGCCCGCGCGATCCCAGAGCGGAATACGTTCCGGCATCTTCATCAGCTCGATCATGTGGAAGCACGGGCCGAACCCGATCTGTTCCAGCGCGAACTTCAGCGACATGGTTCCTGTGCGGCCCAAACCGGCGCCGATTATTTTCATAGGATCACTTTCATGGACATGTGCGTTCTCCCTCTTGGCCTTCAGCCTACCAACCGCCGCATGACAGGGCTACGCTGAGGACTGCAATTTTGCCCGGCTTGCGACTGCGGAGGTGCGCCATGAGAACCGAAGACATCGACTACCAGGACGGTAACCTCAATATGCGCGGCTACGCCGCTTACGACGACGGCAAGTCAGGCAGGCGTCCCGGCGTGCTGGTGGTGCACGAAGCCTGGGGCTTGGGCGAGCACGTCATGGAACGCGCGAAAATGCTGGCGGACATGGGCTATGTCGCGTTCTGCGCCGATATCTACGGCGACCGCAAACAGATCTCGACCATGGAAGAAGTGATGAAAGTGGCCGGCGATCTGCGCGCCAATCCGCAAAAGCTGCGCAGCAGGGCACGCGCCGCCGTGGCCGCGCTGGCCGCCCATCCTCAGGTCGACGGCAGCCGACTCGGCGGCATCGGCTTCTGCTTCGGCGGCACCACGGTGCTGGAACTGGCGCGCGACGGCGTCGGCCTTAAAGGCGTGGTCGCCTTTCACGGCGGCCTGGAAACGCAGGCGCCCGCGCAAACCGGCGCGGTGAAAGCCAGCGTGCTGGTGTGCACCGGCGCCGACGACCCGATGATCCCTCCCGCGCAGGTGAACGCGTTCGAAGACGAGATGCGCAAGGCCAAAGCCGACTGGCAGGTCATCAGCTACGGCGGCACCGTGCACAGCTTCACGAATCCGAAGGCGGACGGCTCCATCGCGCCCGGAATTCTCTATAACGAGTCCGCCGATAAACGCTCCTGGGCGGCCATGACCGCATTCTTCAAGGAAGTATTTGCCTGAGTGATATTACAATTTTAAATTGTGAAAATATGATATGTAAATGATGACAGCCACTTACGGGGGTTTTCCACACGCGCTTTTGGAGTCGCGCACCCGTCATGTTGCAGTGCAACAAAACTGAATCGTTGCAGAGGGTTACATGCCTGATATGGCAATGTGGCCGGGCTCCCACTATACTCGTGTCAAGTTTTAATACGGTAGCGTAGTGGCTGCCTTCCCGGTGCCGTTTCGGGGCATGCACGGGAAGCATCTTATTTCAAAATGTGGAGGGACGAAGCATGGTCTTCAATCGCGTATTCGGTCGCATGTTCAGCAGAGCATCGGCGTTGTCTGTGGCGGGTGCGGCGGTGGCGCTGATGAGCGCGCAAAATGCCGGCGCGAGCGAAACCCGCGGCTATGCCGTCAACTGGTTCACCGTGGCCACCATCGCCACGCCGAAGAACTGCCCCAAGGGCCTGAACCCGCTGTCCGACGACTACTACAAGCGCGAACTGAAGCGCCTCGGCTACAAAGACGCCGAAGTCGAAAAGCTGATGAAGGACTTCCCGAGCGGTGAATACGTGCCGCTCGTCACCATGCGCGGCCGCGTCGACGGCAAGCCCACCAACGTCTTCGCCAACCCCTGGTCGCAGCCTGACCCCGGCCTGTTCCTCGTCGAAGGCAAGGACGGCTATGGGTTCAATCTCGACGGCAAAACCGGCCCGAATGATTTCGTCGATCCCGAAACCAAGGAAACCGGCATCGATAACGGTTTCTGGCGCGCGGTCGGCTGCACGCACAACTATCACATCAGCGCGCCCGAATACGCCAACTACCCCTATGCGCAGTGGGACGGCACGCGTGACACCTCGGGCGCCTGGCTGCTGGAAATCGGCGGCGTCGACAACTGGACCAACGACGACGACGTCACCGTCACCATCGACAAGGCCATCGACGTCATTCAGCGCGACGCCAACGGCAACACCGTACGTGACATGACCTTCCGCGTCGATCCGTCGTCACGCTCCAAGACGGTCGTCAAAGCCAAGATCAAGAACGGCGAACTGCGTACCGACGCCTTCAACATGCAGTTTGTCGCCGACCCCGGCGTGATGCCCGAATTCAAGCTGAAAAACGCCAAGATGCGCCTGACCTTCAAGCAGGACGGTTCGCTGTTCGCCTACCTCGGCGGCTATCACGAGTGGCTGCCGATCTACTGGAGCATGGCGCAGGGCGGCTGGACCTTCGAACACTCCACGGGCATCGACCTGCCGGCACAGTACTACGCCTTGAAGAAGCTGGCCGACTTCGATCCGGATCCCAAGACCGGTGAAAACCGGGCCATCTCGGGCACGTGGTCCTTCGACGCCGTGCCGGCTTACATCGTCCATCCGGAAACCGTCGCACAGAAATAAGCGCCGACCTTGAAACCCCTGCGGCGCGTTGCGAAACGGGCCGCAGCTCAGAACTAACGTAGGAGCAGTATCTGTTATGAGAAATGTGTTTAAGAAAAAGGCCTGGTTGGGTGCGGCGGCTGTCGCGCTCGCGCTCGCCGCCTGTTCGCAGGCCGACATGGGCACCAAGACCGCCACCACCACCAGCAAGGAAGCCGTCGCCTCGAACACCGTCGTCGCCGGCGGCCCGGTGGTGATGCGCCGCCTGACCCAGAAGCAGTACGAGCAGACGATTGCCGATCTCTTCGGCAAAGACATCATCGTCGGCGGTCCGTTCGAACCCGACCAGCGCGAAGCCGGCCTTCTGGCCGTTGGCGCCGGCCAGGTCAGCGTCGCCGCCTCGGGCGTTGAGCAGTACAACAAAATGGGCCGCAACATCGCCGCGCAGGTCGTGGACGAAAAGAACCGCACGGTTCTCATCGGCTGTACGCCCGCGAACGCGAAGCAGCCCGACGACGCCTGCGCGAAGCAGTTCCTCGCCCGCGTCGGCAAGTTCCTCTACCGCCGTCCGCTGACGGACTCCGAACTCAACAGCCGCGTCGCCGCCGCCCATGAAGCAGCCAAGCTGCGCGGCAACTTCTACCTGGGCCTGGAAACGTCGCTCGCCACGCTGCTGGTTTCGCCGCAGTTCCTGTTCGTGCAGGAAGCGACCGTGACCGACAAGAAGGGCAACATCCGCCTGGATGGATATTCCAAGGCTTCGCGCCTCTCGTTCCTGCTCTGGAACAACGCGCCGGATGATGAACTGCTGGCCGCCGCCGCCAAGGGCGATCTCGACACCCCGAAGGGTCTCGCCAAGCAGGTCGACCGCATGATCGCGTCCCCGCGCCTGGAAGACGGCCTCCGCGCCTTCTTCACGGACATGCTGGAATTCGACCGTTATGAAACGCTGTCGAAGGACTCGACGCTGTACCCGAAGTTCAACTTCAAGGTCGGCGAAGAGGAGAAAGAACAGACGCTGCGCACGATCGTCGATCACCTGATCACGCGTAATGGCGACTACCGCGACCTGTTCACGACCCGTCACACCTACCTGACGCGCACGCTCGCCGCGATCTACGAAGTGCCGCTGAAGTCGGTGAACGCCGGCTGGCAGCCTTACGAGTTCGCACCGGATTCGGGCCACGCCGGCATCCTGACCCATGCCAGCTTCGTCTCGCTGCATTCCCACCCGGGCCGCAC
This sequence comes from Rhodospirillaceae bacterium, assembly GCA_019752235.1. Taxonomy (GTDB): domain Bacteria; phylum Pseudomonadota; class Alphaproteobacteria; order Rhodospirillales; family Rhodospirillaceae; genus SHVO01. The sequence continues at coordinate 3,886 of JAIEMI010000199.1, read as the reverse complement.
CTCGCCGACGCTGCGCGGCAAGGCCCTCCGTGAAGCGCTGCTGTGCCAGCGTGTTCCCGATCCGCCGGGCAACGTCAACTTCGCCATCGTTCAGGACACCAACAACCCGAACTTCAAGACCGTGCGTCAGCGCCTCACCGCCCACGCCACGGAAGCCATGTGCACGGGCTGCCATAAGATCATGGACCCCATGGGCCTGGCCCTTGAGAACTTCGACACGGTGGGCGGTTACCGCAAGGACGAGAACGGCACCAAAATCGACGCCAGCGGCGAACTCGACGGCGTCAAGTTCAACGATGCCGCCGGCCTTGGCCAGGTGTTGCGCAACAACGCCAACGCCACGTCCTGCGTCGTCAACCGCATTTACTCGTACGGCCTCGGCCGCAAGCCCACGAAGAGCGAAACCGAGTGGCTGAAAACCGTCGCCCTGAAGAACTTCGAAGCCGACGGCTACAAGATTCCGATGCTGCTTAAGCGTATCGCCACCAGCGATACGTTCTTCCGTGTCATTCCGGCCGATACCGCGGCGCCGAAAGTCGCCGCGGCTCAATAACACCCCGCAACTGGAGATCAGAACATGAGCGCAAGTGAACGTATCGCGACCCGCAGACGGGTTCTTAAAGGCATGATGGGTGGTGCGGCGGTGACCGTCGGCCTGCCCCTCTTGGATTGCTTCCTCAACACCAACGGCACCGCCATGGCCGCGACCGGCGCCTCGGTCCCGAACGTATTCGGCACCTGGTTCTGGGGCTGCGGCCTGACGCCGGGCCGTTGGGAGCCGAGCAAGGTCGGCGCCAACTTCGACATCAAGCCGGAAATCGCGCCGCTGGAGCCCTACAAGAAGCACCTCAACGTCTACTCCGGCATGAAAGCCTACCTCGACGGCAAGCCGCCGCGTCCGCACTCGTCGGGCCGCCAGGCGGCCTTCAGCGGTGACGTGCCCGCCGACGGCAAGGAACTCGCCAGCATCGACTCGCTGATCTCCGACGTGATCGGCGGCCGCACCCGCTTCCGTTCGCTGGAAGTAGCCTGCACCGGCAACCCGCGTGACACGGTCAGCCGCCGCAGCGCGACGGTTGCGAACTCCTCGGAAGGCTCGGCCGCGCGCTTCTACGCCCGCGTGTTCGGTCCGGAATTCAAGGATCCGAACTCCGCGGACTTCAAGCCGGATCCCCGTGCGCTGGCGGAAAAGAGCGCCCTGACGGCGGTCAAGGAAGAACGCATTGCGCTGATGAACCAGCTTGGCGCGTCCGACAAACAGCGTCTCGACGAGTATTTCACCTCGCTGCGCGAACTGGAAAAGCGCCTCGAGCTGGAACTCGTGAAGCCGGCCCCCGTGGCCGCCTGCTCGACCCCGAAAGATCCGGGCAAGACCGCCGGCGAAAACGGCAAGTACTACTCCGGCGTGGACATCGACGGCGTCATCGAGAACAACAAGCTGTTCTCGCAGATCATGGCCTATGCGCTGGCCTGCGATCAGACGCGCGTGTTCAACATCTCGTTCTCGGACGCGCAGTCCTCGTTGCGTAAGGCCGGTGACACCACCACCCACCACATCCTGACGCACGAAGAAGCCATCGATGAGAAGCTGGGCTACCAGCCGCGCGCGACGTGGTTCACCACGGTGATCATGGCCGGCTTGGCCGAGACGGTGAAACACCTCGCCAGCATCCGTGAAGGCGACAAGACCCTGCTCGACCGTACCCTGCTGTTCGCCTCGTCCGACGGCGGTTTCGCCAAGATCCACTCGACCGAGAACATCCCGATGTTCACCGTCGGTGGCGCCGGCGGCCGCATCAAGACCGGCATGCACATCCAGGCCAAGGGCGATGCGGTCACCCGCGTCGGCTTGACCCTGCAGCAGGTCATGGGCGTTTCGGCCTCCAGCTGGGGCACCATGTCCATGCAGACGTCGAAGCCGTTCTCAGAGATCATCGCCTAAGACACCGCGAGACAACGCCGCCGTGGAGCAAAAACTCCACGGCGGCGGCTTTGCTTAAAAAGTAACGGCGCGAAAACGCGCCGCTGAAGGAGATCGATACAATGCGCCTACTTTTATCCGCCACGGTTGCCGCCGTAGCGCTGTTGGCCGCCGGCGGCGCCGCCTTGGCCGCCAAGACTGAATCCTCCCGCGCCAGCATACCGCTCGCGATGCCGATCGGCGTGACGTTCGCGCAAGTCCGCGCGCCCATCCCGGCGGGCATGACCCCGGACCAGGTCGCCATGGCCGAGCAGCTGGGCGGCATGAGCTTCAATGTCGACATTTATGCCGACGTCAAAGGCATGACGCTTTACACCTACGACCCGGCGCCGAAAATCTCGACGAATTCGGACATCGGCACGCTGGTCGACAATGCCGCCGCCAAGGCGATCCTCGACAAGCACTTCCCGGGCATGACGAACAACCCCGCCATCGGCGCGGCGAAAGCCATGACCCTGCGCGCGGTAAAGCAGTTCATTCCCGGCCTCACCGACGAGAAGCTGGCGGCGCTCGATGACGAGCTCGCCACCGTTCCGCCGAATGCCGGCGCGGCCTGGTGCCTGGATGAATGCGCCAAGACCTGGCCGCCGTTCCTCGTGACCGACGCCACCCCGGCCGGCGGGCGCTGGTCCGTCGTCACCCGCCCCGACGGCAAGAAGCAGTGGGCCATCGACGGCAAGGCCGTGCATAGCTACAGCAAGGACGAAAAAGCCGGCGACGCCAAAGGCAACAAGGCGGAAGGCGCGAAGTGGATGCAGGCCGTCCGCAAGGCCGACGCCCCCATCCCGATGCCCAACGGTCTCAAGATCACCGAGACCATGAACTTCGACGGCAAGGTGCTGGTGAACGCCGACGGCAAGACGCTCTACACGTCCGCCAACGACACCAAGCCCAACATGTCCGCCTGCAACACCGAATGTACCCGTACCTGGGAACCGCTGTCGGCCCCGCGTCTCGCGGTGCCGATCGGCGACTTCACCGTGGCGGATCGTCCGGACGGCATGAAGCAGTGGGCCTTCAAGGGCAAGCCGCTCTACACCTACGTCCACGACACGCCCGGCCTCGCGAAAGGCGAGGACGCCAAATGGCATCAGGTGATGATGGTGCGTTACTACGTCCCCGGCGACGTGGTTGTCCGGGATCACGCGAAGTACGGCCCCATGCTCACCACAAGCAATGGCATCACACTGTATGCCCGTGATGCGCACCGCTTCACGCTCGCGGGCGGCAGCCATGACGACCGTGTCGCCATGCGCGGCAAGCCTTCCACGGGCGCCAAGATCGGCGTCAACGGCTGCGTCGATGAATGCTTGAAGGAGTTCAAGCCGCTCGCCGCGGGGCCCAATGCCGCGCCCTGGGGCGACTGGAATATCGTCACGCGTCCCGACGGTTCGCGTCAGTGGTCTTATCGCAACTATCCGCTGTACACCTACGTCGCAGACAAGAAGCCGGGCGATACCATCGCCCACGACATGTACGAGCTGACGGATGGCACCACCGGCCTCTTCTGGCGCGTCGCGCTGCCGTAAACTTTACGTAAAAAAGACCGCCTTCAACGGCGCCCTTCCCAACGGAAGGGCGCCGTTTCTATTGGGGGGTGCCGAGGAAGGCTGCGACGTCCAACAACTGCTGAACGCTGTAGTGCAACACGGCGTGGTTGAAGACGTCGGGTGCGGTGTGCGGCACGATCTCCACCACGTTGTCGGCCATGAAGGTGCGCACGACCGGCGGCACGATGGTGACATCGATGATGCGCAAGACGCCGTCCACGTCGACGTGCTTGACGCCGGTGTAGATGTGCCCCTTGGTGCGCACGTCGAGCACGGGGTAGTCCGGATTCGCCGCGCCGGGTTTTGTAAGAATTTCGAAAATCTTTTGGGGCGTTTGCGAGAGGGTCGCAAAATC
>JAIEMI010000003.1 GCA_019752235.1 Rhodospirillaceae bacterium | reverse complement strand
CCCGCCCAACGCCGCGACAGAAAGTGCACACGCGCCGCCGACAACTCCTTGCCGGTGCCACGTTCGCCGATAATCAAGACGGGGCGGTCCAGGGGCGCCACACGAGACAAATGGTCCAAGTGCGCGAGAAACGCCGGAGATTCCCCCATGGGGGCGGGCAGATCGGCCATTTCGCTCCCCCGAAATCCGCTAATTCTTTAGGTAATATTGCACTTGTTAGTAAGATTCGCAACGCATCTAACAGAGGTCACTCTTCGTTTGGAGGAAAATCAATGAGTTATGGCTGAGGCGTATTTGGCACGCAGCTTGCTATGAGACATGCCAAGGAAATGAAGACCGGCGCATGGGGCGCGGGCCTCGCTCTTAAGAACCCGCTTCAGAGAAAGGGGTCCGCCATGTTCAGCACTTGCCTCGCCTCGACCACGCAGCGCCTCGTTGCGCTCACTGTCGCCGTCCTGATGACGGTGATGACTTTCCCCGGCTTCCTCTACAACGTCGGACAGTAAGCCGGGCCTTCACTTTTTCGTTCACGCGTCTTGTTTTCCGGAGCACCGCCCATGGGCATTTTCTCGCGTCTCACAGATATCGTGAATTCCAACATCACGGCGCTTCTCGATTGCGCCGAGGATCCCGCGAAAATGATCCGCCTGATCGTACAGGAGATGGAAGACACTTTGGTCGAAGTGCGCTCCGATGCCGCACGTCTCATTGCGGACCGCAAGGAGATCAAGCGCCGCCTCGGTCGCCTCGCCGACGCGCAGATGGAGTGGCAAAAGCGCGCCGAGTTGGCCCTGCAAAAGAACCGCGAGGATCTCGCCCGCGCCGCGCTCCTGGAGCGCACCAAACTGGCCGATCTCATCACGACGCTCGAAGAAGACGAGAGCGTGTTGAAGGAGCGCATGGGCCAGCTGGACGAAGACATCCAGCGTTTGCAGGCCAAACTCGCCGAAGCAAAAGCCAAGCAGATCAGCCTGATGTCGCGGGCGCAGACCGCCAACGCCCGCCTATCGGTGCGCGAACATCTCTACGACGGGCGCGTCGACAACGCGATGGCGCGCTTCGATGCCGTCGAAAAGAAGCTGGACGAAATGGAAGGCCGGGTGGAAGCTTTCGACCTGGGCAAGGGCAAGACCCTGGCCGATGAAATCGCGGATCTGGAAACCGAGAGCCGGATCGAGGACGAACTGGCCAAGCTGAAGGCCGACTTAGGGCTAAAGCCGCAAGGTGCGTAAAACCGCGCGGGGTCGAGGCGCCGGGCGGCCGTCCAGGGACGCGTGCCGCGCGCGATATAAGGGGTGGGGCTCGTGGATCTTACTGCGATATTTATGGGACTCTTCAGCTTCCTGAAGCTGGTTACGATTTTTGCTTTTGTGCTGGGCATCATCTTCATCAGCAAGATGACAAAGCATGGCGGTCATCGCCACCACTGGCGTTCGCGCGAACCCGCCGGCGAAGACCAAGCTATCCTCGACGACATTGCCCGCGTCGCCGAGCGCATGGAACAGCGCATCGAGTCGCTGGAGAAAATTCTCGAAGCCGATGATCCCAAGTGGAAGGAGCGCGCACGATGAGCCCCGCCAAACGCATGTATCTGGACAAAGACAACGCAAAGCTTTCAGGCGTATGCGCAGGCGTCGCCGAGTTCTTCGGCTGGGACGTGAAAGTTGTGCGTATCCTGTGGGTGGTGGCCGCGCTGATCTGGCCGCCGGTCATGATCATCGCCTATGTACTGATGGCCTGGCTCCTCGATGCCAAGCCGCGTAGTCATGCCGGCTGGCGCAGCCCTTCGGAAACCTCCATGCCCGGCGATCCTATGGCGCCACGCCATCGTTTCGCGCAGGTCAAAAGCCGCTTCGACCGCCTGGAACAGCGCTTGCGCACGTTAGAGAGCGTCGTGACTTCGCGTGGGTTCCAAATGGACCGTGAGCTGCGCGGCTCCGGTCAGTAGTTGAGGGACTAGGGAAGCGTTCATGACCGCGATCACCGCCATCATCATTGCACCGATCATCGTCTTTCTGGTCTTGGTCGCGCCAGTCTGGCTGCTGCTCTACTACGGCACCCGCCGCCGCGAAGCCAACATGCTGTCCAGTGACCACCAGAACATCCTCAACGAAATGACCGCGGTGCTTGAGCGCATGGAAGCGCGCCTGGGCACGCTGGAAAAAATTCTCGACGTCGAAGACCCCCGCTGGCGCGATAAAGGTCCGGCTCAGGATCGGCTATAGAGTCCACGCTCTATATATCGCCGGTTCCATTGTCGCCCGAGGGTTCACCCTCCCCTCGGGCTTCACGAGCGGCCGGGTCGGCACTCTGGCGCTTTTGCTCCCCTTCCCCGGGGTTCCAGAGCCGCCGACGGCGCCGGCGGGAACACTTCACGGCCAAAAAGTTACACAAAACACCGCTTTATGAACGCCGGCGCATGCCCCCAGGCTATTGAAGTCTTGGGGTTTTTCGCCTTATTTTTTGCCCGGCACCGGTACGGATTAGCGCTGTAACTTCCGCCGATGAGTGCTAGGGTAGCCGTCTCGCCGCTAGGTTGCTTTACCTGCCCGGGCAGTGCCTGTCTAAGTTGAACAGGCCCCGTCATAAGGTCGCAGGGAGGAACCCGGTAGCAGGGGAATGAACACATTTATGGACGTGGCGCGCTTTACACCCTGAGGTGCGCCTGCGGAAAAGTTTGGGGGCCGCGCCATGCGGCCGATTGGTAAGAAGTCGCGATGAAGAAGTTCGATAAAGACAAACTCGCCGACGTCGATATTTATCTGGGCGAGCCCAACGAACAGGTTCGTGAAAGTCTACGCGCCATGATGCGCGGAGAGGGCATCCGCCGCACCCGCACGTTCGCGCGCATCGAAGACCTGATCAACGCGCTGAAAGAAGCGCCGCCCGACCTTCTGATCGCGGCCGACGACATGGATCCAGCGCTGTTCGACGTGATCCGCGACATCCGCCATTTCAAGATCGGGCGCAATCCGTTCATGATGATTACGCTGATGGTTCGCCCCGAAAACGACGAGGCGGTAAAGAAAGCCATTCTCGCCGGCGCCGACGACGTCATGATCAAACCGGTCTCACCCGGCAAGATGTTGGAACGCGTCGCCCACATGACCATGAATCGCCTGCCCTTCATCGTCACCACCGACTACGTCGGGCCGGAACGCCGCCGCGCCGATGGCACGGAGCGTCCCTCGAAGATCAAGCTTCTGACCGTCGTCAACACACTCAAGAGAAAAGTAGACGGCCAGCGTCTGACGATGGCGGAACTGAACCGTGAAGTCGAAAACTGCATGAACGAGGTCATGGCCGCGCGGCTGGACAGCCACGGCCTCAAACTCGGATGGGTCTGCAATCTCATCCTCAAGGCTTATGATGAAAAACGCATCGACAAGGAACTTGAGGATCGCATCCTTATCCTGGTCAGCGTCCTGGAAGATGCCTCGCGTACCGCGCGCGCCATCGGCGAGCCCGAGTTGGCCAATATCTGTACGCAGATGGCCCGCCAAGTCGAGGAAATGGCCGAGGCTTATCAGAGTCCCAGCGACACACAGCTGGGCACGATCCGCAAGCTGACCAAGGCGTTCGAACTTGCAAAAACGGCCAAGGCAGCGCCGCCTGCCGCGCCTGCGGAAGGGCAGCAGGCCGCCACCGGCTAATACCACCACGCCGGGTGTCAGAATTCATCTTCTTGAAATATAAGCCCATACCGTCCGCCGCTTGCTAAGCCGGGGCCGATGGCCGATGATGGTTTGCGCCCGCAACGGTCGACGTGGGGTTTGTCGTTGCGCGCTTAAATTTCAAATTTCGATTTGAGCCACCATGCCGCGCCTGGACGCCGCAACATTGAAGAAGGCCACCGTCTATATCGGTGACAAGAACTTTGCCGCGCGCCAGCAGCTGCGCGAACTGTTCATGGCCCAAGGCTTGAAGCAGGTCGTACTGCATTCCACCATCGGCGCGCTGCGCGACATGGTGGAGCAGGTTCCTCCGGATCTTCTGGTGCTGTCGGACGACTTCGACCCCGATGTTTACAATCTCGTGCGCGAGATCCGTTTCCAGCAGGTGGGCGAGAATCCCTTTATGCTGATCAGCATGCTCGTTCACCCGACCCGCCGCGATTCGTTGGAGCGGGCGATCGAAGCCGGCGTCGACGACATCATCATCAAGCCGGTCACCGCGGAGCGGGTGCAGGAACGCCTGAAACTCGTGACGTTCCACCGCCGTCCGTTCATCGCCACCGACGGCTACATGGGTCCGGAACGGAAAAACGAGGAATCATCTTCGCGCACGGTCCGGCGTATTCCGGTCATCAACACGCTGCTGGAGAAAGTCCACGGCCGCGAGATGGATAAGTATGCTCTGAAGGCCGCGGTCGAAGGTTCGCTTCAAAGCGTCCTGCAAGCCCAACTCGATTCGCAAAGCTTCCGTCTCGGCGAGGTCTGCGAACGCCTGGTCGGCGCATACGAAACCGGCAACATCACCAGCGATGTGCAGTCCGACCTGTTGATGCTGGCCGATGTGCTGAGAGACGCCTCACGCGTCGCCGATCGTCTGAAAGATACACAGCTCAGCGGGCTATGCGTCACGTTGGGCGACAACGTGAACACCATCGCCGACCACTATGCCGAGCCCACGGATAAGGAAATTGACTTGATCCGGAAAGTGACCATGGCCTTCAAGATGGCCATGACCGCGCCGGCGCCGGGCGAACTGGAAGCCGGCGCTGGCGATATGGCGATGTTCGATGTCAGGCCGAATTGACGCGGCTTAGGCGTGCCAGTTGGTCACCAGGAAGTCGGAGACTTCCGGTTTGATGTTAAACCAACGCGCGTCATTCTTCGTGGTATCCATAACGACCAGCTTGTCATCCATGTTCATGGCGGCCCAGACCTTGGTGCCGACAAACTGCGCGTCGAGATCTCCGTGCAGATAAAAAACATTCTTATTGATGCGCGCCCAGGCGCAGCCAAAAGACTCTATCGTTTCGCGGATGCGGTCGTCGCCGCGTTCGGGGCGAAACAGCTCAAATGCGACGAATATGTTGCGCGCGGGTTGCGCCATAACTTTCCCCGTAGGTCTATAAGGCAGCGCCCCGCCCGCCCCACACGGACGCAGCGACGCTGACACACGTCCACCTTGCTTACGTCAGGATAGCTAACAATTGGTCAATTCCCTACGCCTCGGGGAAGGAAATCTGGGAATAAAATCAATGGTTGAAGTGCCCTTCCAATAAATCTATTACATCTTGTAGGGTTTTAAAGGCGGGTTGCCCCGGGGGCCGGCACAGACGTCCCGCACCCGCCGTTCCCGACCCCGCGTTTGCCTTAATTTTCCTGTTTTTTCCGGACTCTAGGGCCAGGTTTATTGCGACTTTGACATGTCATTACGGGGCTGACGCGCAGCCTTAAGATATTGCTATAACTGCGCGGCCTTTGAACCGCCGGCCTCGCCTTTCCAGGTGAGGCGGATGGGGTGGCCTTGACTGTGTTTTCTTAAAGGGGATTTTGCGTATGGGCGGCCAGCATAAGATTGGAAGCTACCTCAAATTGGCGCTGCTCGCCTCGGCCGCGGCGACCCTGAGCGCGCCGGTTTCCAACGCAGGCGACCTGTCGATCACCAACAACCGCACCACCCTCGCCGACACCGCGACCGGCGACGGCGCCGGCCCCGGCAACATCACCGTCCAGTCCACCGGCTCAGTCGGAGTCGCCGGCGATGCTGCCGTCGTCATCAACAGCAATCATTCGCTCACCAACCTCGGGTCCATCAGCAACAGCCAGCAGCAGTTGGCCACAGGCGTTATTGTACTCACCACGCAGAACAACGTGGCGAACAACATCACCGGCAACTTGACCAACTCCGGCAGCATCAGCGTTCTTGGTCCGCCGAGCAACGGTCCGCTGACGAATCTCGACGTCTTCAACATAGGCATCGCGGTTTCGGGCTTGGGCACCTTCACCGGCAACGTCATTAACGGCACCACCAATGCCGACGGCAGCGTAACCGGCGGCACCTTGACCGTCGGCGGGGCCAGTTCATTCGGCATTCTCGCCTCCACCACCATGACCGGTAACCTCACCAACGCCGGGCTTATCAGCATGACCGGCGCAAAGAACATCGGCATTGTGACCACAGGCCTTATCACCGGCAATATCACACAGTCGGGCACTATCACCGCCGGCGGCATGGATTCGATCGGTATGTATATCGGCGGCGGCGTGAACGGCACGATCACGCACAGCGGCGGCATTTCCGTCGGTACGGGTTCACGCTTGACCAGCACGAACGGCGTCACGCTGACGACGCTGGATCCCATCCCCGCCAAATCCGGTATATGGCTGGCCTCGAACGTGACGCAGGGTCTGCTGATGACCGGCAACCGCATCACGCTCACCAACGAAGCTCTGGATCCCACGGCCGCCGCCGCGGCGACGCCTGTGGATTCGAATATCAGCGTGGTTGGCGGTGGCCCCGGTCTTTTGATCGGCCAGGGCGGCATACAAACCGCGCCCGCCAACATCACGATCGGCGTCGGCCCCAATAACGGCGGTTTCTCCGTCAAGAACCAAGGCAACATCCTCGTCGCCGGTTCGTTGAAGGACATTGCCGCATCGGCCATCACCGTACAGGGCCTCACGGCCGGCGGCGTCAACTACACGACGACGCTCACCGGCGGCATCTGGAACGACAAGGGCAATATCCAATCCGCGGCGAGAGACGCCCAAGCCGCCGGCATCAACATCGGAAACTTCGGCAGCGTCTCGCAGATACTCAACGACGGCGACATCCTTGTCAGCACCGAGGACAGCACATCGAATGTCATCACCGGCGCGCTTGGCACCAAAGGCGCTAATGCCTACGGCGTTTTGGTGGATACCCTGGGCACTTTGGGCGGCTTCACCAATACCGGCAACGTCATCATCAATTCGCAAGGTCCGACGGCGTCGGCCTTCGGCATCCTGGACCGCTCGGGCACGCTCACCAACTTCGCCAACAGCGGCATAATCAGAGCCAGCGTGCAGACCGGCTCCACCGGGCAATCAACGGCGGTGGACTTTAGCGCAAACACCGCGGGCCTTACCTTCGCCAACACCGGCACCATCACCGGCAACGTCTTCCTCGGCGCGGGCAACACCGCCGTGGGCATTTCCGGCGCGAATTCGCTGGTCACCGGCAATATCACGTTCCAGAACGGCGCGACGAAAGCGGGCAACAACACCTTCACCATGAGCGGAGGCGCCGTGACCGGCCTCGTCAGCCTGGGAAACGGATCTCACACCGTGAGCCTGACCAACGGCGCCAACGTGTCCCGGGTGGGCATGGGCACCGGCACGATGGCGCTAACCGTCAACAATTCGAATATGGGCATCATCAGCAGCAACCCGCTGACGGTCTCCAGCGCGCTCATCACGGGCACATCGACGATCACCTTTGACGTCAACAACGCGTCGGCACAGCTTCCCGCCGTCATGCAGGGCGGCCCCGTCACCTTCGGGGCCGGTACAAAGGTCACCGCCGCGTTCACCGGCATCATCGACGGCGCGCAAGTCATCACCGTCGTCCGCTCCTCGGCGCTGACTTTCGGCGCACCGCTCGACCAGATCGTGGTGAACCCCAATTCCTTCATCAACGCCGCGACCTTCAGCCTGAGCGCGGCCGACCCCAACACGCTGCTGTTGACCGCGCGCCGCAAGAGCGCGACGGAACTTGGCCTCGGCGCCAACACCTCGGCGTTCTATAACGCCTTCGTGCCGGCGGTGAACCAGGACGTGCCGGTCATCACCGCGATCTCCGCGCTGCAGACCAAGGAGACTTTCGAAGCCGGCGTGCGCCAGCTCATGCCCGATAGCAGCGGCGCGACGCTGCAGGCGTCCATCAACAACCAAGACATGTCTCAAGGCTCGATCCGCCGCCGTTTGATCGGCGTTGCCAAGAACGGCATGCCGGACCACGCGGCCGGCGATATCGCCAGCTTCTGGGCGCAAGCCATCGGCGATTACGGCGATCAGAAAGGCAAAGGCGAGCAAGCGGGCTTCGACATCTGGGGCCTTGGCATCGCCATCGGCGCCGACGCGCCCATTCTCGACCGCACGACCTTGGTCGGTATTAGCTTTAGCGAAACGTGGCACTCCATCAACCTCAAGGAATCCGCGCAGTCGCCGATTCAGTTCTACGACTCGCAGGCAAACGTCTACGCCCGCTATAACAACGATATGTTTTATGTGCAGGCCGTCGGCGGCTTCGGTTACAACCGCTACAATCAGACGCGTAACGTCCGGATCGGCAGCCTGAGCCGCGTTACCGTCGGCAAGTGGCAAGGTTACGAGTACGGCGGCTCGGTGGAATCCGGCTATGGATTGAAACTCGACTCCTATCAGCTCACGCCGTACGTCCGCGGCTCCTACATGAAGGTGCACGAGAACGGCTATACCGAAAGCGGTGGCGGCGCCGGGGTCGACCTCACCGTCGCGGCGCGTAACGCCGACGTCGCGCGCGGCACGGCGGGCTTCACGTTGGACCGCAATTTCCCGATCTACTATGATTCCTACGTCGAAGCGCAATTGCGCGGCAGCTTCACGCGCGAGTTCATGAATGATCCTTATGCCGTCACGGCCCAGTTTGTCGCCGCGGGGCCGAGCTTCACCACGTTCAGCAACAAGCGCGCGCCCAATCGGGCCCAAGTCGGTTTCGGCATCGCCCACAAGGACAGCTATTCGTCCGTGAGCCTGGACTACGATGCTCAGATCGCCAACGGCTATATGGGCCACATCGTTGCCATCACAGCGCGCTTCCGGTTCTGAGCATGCCGCGCGCGGCACAGGCTTACATCCTCGCGGCCGCAACGCTGTTGACCTTGACGAGCTGCGGCGGCGGCATGCGCCGCGACGACGATAACGAGGGCGGCGTCATCGTGCGTGGCATCGACGGCCAGGTGTCGGTCATCCGTCCCGGCCACGACCCCAACGCAGC
>JAIEMI010000089.1 GCA_019752235.1 Rhodospirillaceae bacterium | reverse complement strand
ATGGACAAAATCTGCCCGGTCATCGTACGCGATTCATCGGCGGCCAAAAAGACCGCGGCGGACGCAATTTCATCGGGCTGAATCACGCCCAGGGGCGTGCCTTCGATCAGTTTTTTTACCTGCGGTTCCACCATCATGGCGGTCACGCGTTCCGTGGCGACGGTGCCCGGCACCAACGTGTTCACGCGGATTTTGTACTTGGCGTATTCGGCGGCCATGGAGCGCGTCAGCGATATCACCGCGCCCTTGGAAGCGGTGTAGGCATCGCGCTTGGTGATGCCGGTGAGGCCGACGATGGAGGACACGTTAATCACCGAACCACTCTGTTGCTTCATCATGTGCGGCATGGCCGAGCGGCAGCACAGCCATGTGCCGAACAGGTTGAGATTGATGGCGGCCCAGAACTCTTCGATGGGACATTCGTGCACGGGGCCGTCCTTGGCCGTGGAGCCTCCCGCGTTATTCATCAGCACATCGAGGGAGCCGTACTTCGCCACGGTTTCGGCGATAGCCTTCTCTACCTGATCCTGCTGGGTGATGTCGGTCTGGATATACGTGCCTTCGCCGCCCGCAGCCTTCACCAGTCGAATGGTTTCATTACCGGATTCCGCTTTGCGCCCCGTGACGACGACCTTCGCGCCTTCCTTGGCGAACATGACGGCCGTGTTGCGGCCGATGCCGATCGTTCCGCCGGTGATGAAAGCTACTTTTCCTTGAAGACGCGCCACGCTGGTATTCCTTCCCTTTGATCGGTAAAACAAGCCGCAACAGAATTCCGATGTATCAGCTTTCGGAGAGTGAGTCATGCCGGTCAAACGGCCGCTGGCTGAAACCGATGACATTATAAGCCGGATCTACCAGGGGCCCTTGGAGGCCAAGCCCTGGCAGTCCTTCCTGCGCGCATTGCGTCTGCGGATGGACTGCGAGGTTGCGGCCATTTCCTTGCGCCCCGGCCGCACCGACGCGGCGCCCCTGATCATCTGGGATAGGCGCGAGTCCATCAAGGAAGAACAACTCCGCAGACTGGCGGCGGACCATGCCCGCCTCGCCCACCTCGATCATCTGTCGCAGGCCCTGAAAAAACCGGGTGACATCTTCACCTTGGAAGAGGTCATGCCGCGCGCGAAACTTTTGAAAAGCGAATTCTATAAGAAGATTATCAAGCCTCACGATATCGAACGGCAACTGGGCATGTACTTCGCCGAGCCCAGCGGCTGGGAATGTAACATCGGGTTGATGAATGGGGCCAAGCGCCTCAACTTCGGCAAAGCCGAAAAAGACTTCTTCATGGGTTTCCGCCCGCACCTGGAAAAGGCGCTGGAAATCTATGCCCGTCTGAAGCGCAGCCAGCTTGAAAAGGAAATCCTCGAAGACAGCCTGGACCGGCTGGCTATCGGCACGTTTATCCTTGATGGCCGCGGGCGGGTGATCGATACCAACGGCGTCGCGCGCGAGACCGTCAAAAGCTCGCCCTCATTATCACTCGTGGAAGACCGTTTGACATTGAAGAGAACCGACGACAACGCGCGCCTTGCCCGCGCGATCAAACAAGCCATCGCAGCGCATAAAACGCCTAATACCTTTGTCGAAGCCTTGCGCATCACCAGCCAGAACGACCCCGACGTCGGACTTCTGGTGAAATCCATGCCGCTGAAGGACCGCTACCAGACCGACGTGAGTCCCAGCGTCATTATCTATGTCGGCGATTCCGCGCAGCGCAATCTGGCGCAGGAAGGGTTCATCGCACAGCTCTTCGGCCTGACGCCCACGGAAGCTTTCCTGGCAACGCTGCTCGCCGACGGGCTGACTTTAACCGAAGCGGCTGTGAAGCTGGATGTGACCAGCAACACCATCCGCAGTTATGCGAAGAAGATTTTCGCCAAGACCGGCGTTAGCCGCCAAGCCGACCTGGTGCGGCTGATCCTAAAGAGTGTGGCGTTGCTAGCGTAGCTAGCCAGCGGTGTAGCCGCCATCCACAAAGATGGTCTGCCCGGTGATAAACCGCGCCGCGGGCGACGCCAGAAAAACCAGCGTCCCCGCCACGTCCTCCACATCCCCGAAACGCGGCACCGCATGGCGGCTCAAGACCTTCTCATAGAGCTGCGGCTGGTTCTTGATGAGATCGCGATTGAGGTCCGTGACGATGACCGTGGCGCCAATCGTATTCACGGTGATGCCGTGCGGGCCCAGCTCGAAGGCTAGCGCCGCGCCGAAATTGGCGACACCCGCCTTGCTGGCGGAATAGACCGTGCGCAGCGCCATGCCGCGCCCAGACAGCACGGAACCCATATTGATAATGCTGCCGCGCTTGCGGGCGATCATGCCCGACGCGAAGGCCCGGCAACAGAGATAGGTGCCGGTCAGATTGACGTTGATGATGCGTTCCCATTCTGCCAGCGGCATATCGACCAGGGGCAGCCCGGTTGTGACACCGGCGTTATTAAAAAGGATATCTGGCGCGCCGAGATCCTTCGTGACCGTATCGACCAGCGCCTTCACGGCGCTTTCATTGGTGACGTCGGTCTCGACAATCAACGCCTTGCGGCCGGCGGCTTCAACAGCCTTGGCGGTCTGTTCCAGTTTCGCGCGATTGCGCGCCACCAGCGCTACGTCCGCGCCCGCTTCCGCCAACGCCACCGCGCCCGCCGCGCCGATGCCGCCGCTGGCGCCCGTGACCACCGCGATCTGCCCCTTCAGGCTGAAACGTGCGCTCATCGCTCACCGTCGGCGGCCAGGCGCAGCTCGATTACGGCTTGAATGCGCGAACGCAGATATTCGTATTGGCCCTTCAACAACGCGTCGTCGGTGCGGCACAACACATCCGCGCCTTCCAGCATCGCGTTGAGAATTTCGCGGTGGCCCTTGTCGGACTCCTGCAATTTCATCGGCATGGCTTTCTCCCTTAGAGCTTGTAGCCCTGCTGCCGTTCGTCTTTCCACCGGCGCGCCTTGTAGGTGAACTCCGGCAACTCGGCGCGGTTCACTTCCACCACACCCATGTTCACGTTCGTGCGCTGCTTGATGGCCTGCTTCAGCGTGTTGATGATGCGCTTCCGCTCGGCCTCGGCGCAAGGCGCCGGATGATCCGTGAAGGCAATCCGTACTTCGACATCGGTCTTGCCGTCGGGCGTCGTGAACACGCGGCCGATATATTCGACAATCTCGGGATGGGCAAACACGCAGCCGTCCACGGAGGACGGCCAGACGTTGTTGCCGCGAATTTTCATCATATCGTCGTAACGGCCGATGGTGCCGGACTCGATGGCATTCCAGGCCATGCCGCCACCGGCCTCGCGATGATCAACAAACCGCGCCGCATCGCCGGTGCGGAAACGCACCACGGGCGAGCCTTCGATGGAGAGATTGGTGACCACCATCTCGCCGGTCTCGCCGGATTTTACCGACTGTCCCGTTTCAGGATTGATCGCTTCAACGATGTGCTCCCACTCAAACAAACGCATAAGGCCGCGGGAACCGTCGTCCGGAGCGACGCTGCCCGGCGTGGACGCACCGAAGCCCGCGAGCTGCGTGCTGCCGTAGCCTTCGTGCAATATGCAGCCCCAGGTCTCTTCGATCTTCCGGGCCCATTCCACCGGGTAACCTTCGGCAGCGATAAACAAACCTTTCATGTTCGGGAAAGCCTCGCGCGGCGACATCCCGCGCTTCTGCATGGCCTGAGTCAGGCGGTGCAGGAAGTTGGTGGAGGCATAGATGAAACCGATGTCGCGGATACGCGCCATCATGTCGATCACGCCATCGGTCGTCAGCGTTCCGCCGCCGAGATGGAACGCCGTCGCGCCGATGATGCGCAAGCCCTCGCCCGGGCCCCAGCCGCCGGTGGTCATGCCGCCCGCAGGCACGCAATTGATGGCGATCTGGCCGGGACGCAAGCCCGCCATGAACCAGGGCAGCGCGTGATAGTAGCCTTGCGTGTGCACATCGCGCTGGCTGCGGCCGTAAATCTCCTGGCCCTGGCCCGAGGTGCCGCCGGTGGTATTCACCAGCGCGACCTGTTCACGCGGAATGCTCAGACGATGACCGAAGGGTGGATGCTCCGCCTGGTCGGCCATGAAGTCGGCTTTGGTGGAAACCGGAAAGCGCGCGCAGAAGTCGGCGACCGACTTGACGCTTTCGGGCGTTAGGTTCGCGGCATCCATGCGCTTGCGGTAGTAGAGGCTGTTGACGCGCAGCCGCGTCAGCAAGCGCCGGAGCTTGAAGAGCTGCAGGCTCTCCAATTCTTCCCGCGACAGCCGTGCCATGCGGTTGAGCAATGGCGACGCGTCGAAAGCTCCCGTCCCTCCCGACATGAAGCTTTAGCCTTTAACGGGCTTGAAAGCCGGCAGGGTGATTTCCGGCGTCACGTCGCGGAAGGTCACGCTCACGCGCATATCCGCCGTCACGTCTTCCGGCTTGCAGTCGATGATGTTGCTGGTCATGCGCACGCCTTCATCCAGCGCCACCAGGGCGACGATGTACGGCACTTCGGCGGCGTAGACTTCCTTCGGCACCGGATGGCGCACGACGATCCAGCTGAAAATCTTGCCGGTACCCTTGGCTTCCACCCAGTCGTAATCGCCGGAGCTGCACTTGGCGCAGAAGGTCGTCGGCGGAAAGCGGTGCGTTTTGCACGAACGGCACTGCACCAGCAGCAGTTTGTGCGCCTTGGCGCCCTCCCAGAACGGGCGGCTTTCGGGATCGAGATAGGGCAGCGGTTTGTTGTAAGCGTTCATGGCTAGTTCCTCAGGATCATGGCGCTGCCGCAGGTCATGGCCCCGGCGGTGGTGAGGCAGACTTCGGCGTCCTTGATCTGACGCGCGCCGGCCTGGCCGCGCAGCTGCTGCGTGGCTTCGATAACGTGGTTGAGGCCGTGGATGTAGCCTTCCGACAGCAAACCGCCGGCGGTGTTCAACGGCAACTCGCCGTCAAGGGCGATACGTCCGCCCTCAATGAAAGACCCGCCTTCGCCCTCCTTGCAGAATCCCAGACCTTCGAGCTGCATCAGGATGCTGTATGTGAAGCAGTCATAAATCTGCGCGACGTCGATGTCCTTCGGCGTCAGACCGGAACTCTCCCACAAGTCCTTAGCGATATACTTCGCGTAGTTGTGCGAGTGATCGGGCCAACGCACGGCGTCGAACCAATCTTCGCCCTGATTGGGGCCGCCGCCGTAAGCGCCGCCGGTGATGTAGACCGGTTTCTGCTTCATATCCTTAGCGCGGTCCTTGCTGGTAATCAGCACGGCGCAGGCGCCGTCGGTTTCCAGGCAGATATCGAGCATGCGGAACGGCTCCACGATCATGCGCGAATTCATGTAGTCGTCCATGGTGATCGGCGCGCGCTGCATGGCGCGCTCGTTCAGCCCGGCGTTCTTGCGGAACTGCACGGCGATTTCGCCCAGCTGTTCGGCGGTCGTGCCGTACTCGATCATGTGACGGCGGCACCACATGGCCATGGCCTGGGGATAGGTGATCCAACCAAAAGGAGCCGTCCACTGCGTGATGCCGTGAGCCGCCATGTCGCGGCCGCCGCCGAGACGGAAGCCGGAGCGGCCGTTCATGGCGCGATAGCACAGCACGTTCTTGGCCAGACCGGCTTCAATGGCTGCCGTCGCGGTGAGCGTGATCAGATTGGCGGCGTTACCACCGCTCAGGAAATCGACCGCATACATGGCTTGCGGAACGCCGATTTCCGTGGCTACGGCCATGGCCGGCACGGAGTCATTGAAGTTGAAACTTACGAAGCCGTCGATGTCGGAGACTTTCAAGCCCGCGTCGGCCACCGCCTTCAGGCAGGCTTCGGAGGCGAGGCTGCGCACAGTCCGCCCCGAGTTCTTTGAAAAGTCCGTCCAGCCGATGCCGGCGATGGCGTATTTGTCTTTCAGCGCCCAAGCCATGGTGCGTCTCCTTTTAAGTTTTCATCAGCGCGAAAATTTCGGCTTACGTTTTTCAGCGAACGCCACCAACCCTTCGGTGGCGTCGAATTCCGTCGTGGCGTAGCGGTGCACGACCGATAGCTCATGTTCCAATCCGTCGGCGAAGTCCATGTTCATGGCGGTGTTCACCAGATGCTTCGCGGTACGCAAGCCGACGCGGCTCTTGTCGGCGAAACCCGTGGCCAGCGCCAGGACGACGTTTTCAAGTTCGGCGGCAGGAACCACATCGTTCACGAGGCCGATGCGTTTGCATTCCTCGGCGCTCACCAGATCGCCGGTGAAGATCAGTTGCTTGGCCTTAATCGGACCCACCACGCGCGGCAAACGCTGCGAACCGCCCGCGCCCGGCAACTGGCCGAAGTTCACATGCCCGTCGCCGATCTTGGCGGTGTCGGCGGCATAAACCAGATCGCAGGCCAGCAGCAACTCCAGGCCACCCGCCACGCAAACGCCGTTGATGGCGGCGATGAAGACTTTTTGCGAGGTTTCCATGCCCGTCAGCAGGCGATGAAAGTCGCGCAGGAATTCGTGGAAGGCGTCGGGTTTTTTGTAGAGCCCGACATAGCCTTCGAGATCACCGCCCGCGGAAAAGGCGCGGCCCGCGCCGATGATCACGGCGCTCACGATATCGGGGCGGGCGTTGATTTCATCGAGGGCGCGGTTGAGTTCGCGCAGTGTCGCCCAGTCCAACGGATTGAGCTTGTCGGGCCGATTGAGCGTGACCCAGGCCGTGGCGTCGCGCCACTCCAGGCGAATGTTTTGATATCCCGTCGTCATGGGCTTTCGTACGTCCCTCGCGTCACTTACAATCCGGCACCTTACCTGAACTGGCTGCGGTGCGGGATTCGCGCCTCCCCGGCTTTTGGTCACGGGAAAAACCGCGCAATTCCGCCGTTTATGCCCGTTGACCCCCTATCATATATAAGTTTAATATGATTGATACCAGCGTAAAACCGGTTCGGGAGAGGCCTGGACCGCATTTCAGGTCTGCGGCTTAAAGTCGCAGGTCCAAAAGAGTTTCAGGGAGGATACCCATGACCGCCCCCGCCAACCGGGAATACCGGATCATTTCTGCTGACAGCCATGTGAACGAGCCCGGCGACCTGTGGACCAAGCGCGTCCCCGCCGCCCTCAAGGACCGCGCGCCGGTCATCAAGCGTTTCGAGCAAGGCGATGCGTGGGTCATTGAAGGCGTGAAGGACCCCATCACCTTCGGCATGAACGCCTGCGCCGGCCTCGCGCCCGAGCAGATGAAGGGCTGGCTGAAGTTCGAAGAAATCCGTGAAGGCGGCTGGAACCCCGCCGCGCGCATCAAGGAAATGACGGTTGATGGCGTGGATGCCGAAGTCCTGTATCCGACTCCGCGCCTGTCCAACGCCATCGTCGCCAACCAGGACAAGGTCTACCACATCGCCATGGTCCAGGCTTACAACGACTGGCTTTCGGAATACGTGGCGCATGCGCCCGACCGGTTCGCCGGCCTGATGATCCTGCCGAACCGCGGCGCCGATGAAGCCGTGGCCGAAATCAAGCGCGTCATGGGCCGTCCCGGCATGCGCGGCGTCGTCATGGGCTGCTATCCCAACGGCACGCTGACGATCCAGCCTGAAGACGACAAGGTCTGGGCCGAACTGCAAGCCCGCAAGATACCGCTGGGCATCCACGTCAGCCTGACCCAGAGCATGCCGTCGGCCCATAAGGCCAAGCTGCCGGGCTACGGCCGCTTCTTCGACGCCCCGAACCGCATGATCGAAATGATCTTCGACGGAGTGTTCGACCGCTTCCCCGATCTCGAAGTGACCTTCGCCGAAGTGGACTTCGGCTGGGTGCCCTATGTGAAAGAGCAGATCGACAATAACTACAGCCGTCTCGATCCACTGAGCCAGTTCGGCCTGAAGAAGCTGCCGAGCGAATACATCGATAAGCACTTCAGCTTTGGCTACATCACCGACACCTTCGGTCTGCGCAGCCTGAGCCACATGAACCCGGAACGCGTCCTGTGGTCCACGGACTACCCGCACATCAGCGCGGACTATCCGTTCTCATGGCGCACCATACAGGCCTCCACGTCGGGCCTGTCGGCGCAGGACAAGTACAACATCGTCTGCGGGAACGCGAAGCGCCTCTACAAGTTCGCGTGAGGCGCGGGGCCGCTGTGAAGAAACGTCAGCCGTCGCGGATGGTTGACGCTTTCACAATGGCGCTGACGTCGAACGAATGACGCCAGCCCTGATTTTCATGCAGGGATTCGGACAGATGCTCGCGGGCGGCTTTTTCCGCGCCGCGGGCGTCGCCGTCCTCGATACATTTATAAAGCTTCTCGTGCTCACGCACCGTCGACAGGCGCACCTTCTTATCGGCGAAGGAACCGTATTGCGACGTTTTGCGCGCCAGCGTGTCAACGTGGCCGGACCACAGAGCTTCCAGCGCGCCGACGACCAGGCTCATGGTGGCGTTGCCACAACCGGCGACCATCTCCGTATGGAACTGGCGCGCCAACGGCACGTATTTGTCCGGATCGTCGATGACCTTCTCGGCCTCGTCCATCACTTCGCGCAGCTTCGGCAGAATAGTGGTGGCGCGATCGGGCCGCGATGCACAGGCCGCCGCACAGGCGGGCTCAAGCTGGCGAATAGCATCCTTCACGTCCTCAAGCTTCGTCCCGCGCGATTGCAGCACCAGGCCAAGCATGTAGGCCGCCTTGGACGCCTGGGGCAGATGCACGACCGCGCCGCCGACATTGCCGCGTTTAACGGTGATCAGGCCTTCGGTTTCCAGAATGCGCAGTGCTTCGCGGATCGAGGGCGGACTGACGCCGAATTCAGCCAGCAGGTCTTCCTGGCGCGGCAGCAGCGCGCCGTCGTCCAGTTCCCCAGAGAGAATCTTGTCGCGCAGGCCCGCGGCCACCATTTCCGCCAGGCGCGGCAGGCGCACCGGTTTCTTCGCCGCCATGGAGGCTTGGGGTTTCGCGATGCGCGTCTTCGTCACGCCCGTCATTTTTACTTCCCGGTCACCGCGCACTCCCCTGTACTTTCCGGTGCGCTTGACCCGCTATCATATATAAAAATA
>JAIEMI010000326.1 GCA_019752235.1 Rhodospirillaceae bacterium | reverse complement strand
GTTTGGATCGTGCGCGGCGGGCGTTGTGACGAAAGTAGGTAAGGTCGTTTCCGGTTTTTGCACCCTGATCGCGGCGGTTTCAGCGCTGTCGTTCACGGCGCAGCGGGCGCATGCGGAGGGCGTGTTTGCGCGCTCCGGCCAGTCCCCTTATGCGGGCGACGGCCTGCGCCCGCGCGACGTGCCGTCTCCCAATGGCAAGTCGGTCGTCAAGATCGAGGGCGACCGTCTGGAATCGGCGCGGTTGGAAGTGGCCGGCACCTCCAACGCCGGGGCGCCCGCCGCCACACCCCTGGAAGGGATAGAGGTTCTCCCCAACCCCGAAATCCTATGGTCGCCCGAGGGATATACCTTCACCGTCACAGCCAGCGGACAGGGTGTGGTGGGATGGTGGCGCACACATCTGTATGTGATGGATGTGGCGGGGAAAGCCCAGCCGCGCGATCTCGACAGCCTGGTGGCGCCCTGGTACCGCACTTTCGCCAAATGCAAATACCACGAGAACGCGAACTTCTTCGCGGGCGCGTGGCTGAACGGCGGCAAGGAGCTGCTGCTGGTGCTGGCCGCGCCCGACCATTCAAACTGCGCCAATATGGGGCATTTCAGCGGCCTGCGCGTCTACCTGCCCACCTGGATCGTGGCCGAGGCGATCCCCGAGGAAGAACTGGTGGAACGCTACGGCGACAAGTTGGGCAAATGGTTCAAAAAAGTGCCGGAACGCCGTACCGCCGAAGCGGCGGTGAAAGAATAACCGCGCGCTGTAAATATAGCTTGTAAACGCCACGCCCAGATTGGTGCGTGCGCACGCCTGATGATTTTCTTGACTTAAGAATTCAAAAATATAAATACGAATGATCTGCTGCATGATCAGTGCGGCGGCATCTCCATCAGAACTCATCATCGAAAAGATTGAATGGCACACTACGAAGATGTTGGTTCGGACGACAGTGACACCACGCTCGAAGACAATCTCTCGCAACTCCTAAAAACCGACTTCCTCACTGCCCTGCGCGCCGACTTCGCGGTGCATGGGGCCGACGCCATCGCCGCCTGCCGTGATGACGATCCCTTGCAATATGTGAAGCTCGTCGCAAGCCTTCTGCCGAAGGATGCGCCGGCGCGCAAAGACGATGAGCCGCTGGGCCGGGACGCGCTTGATCGTCTCAGCGATGACGAACTGCTTGCCCGTATTCGTATGCTGGAGGCCGCGATTGATACTGCCACGAACCGCGCATCGCCCGCTGTTGCGGCATCTGACGCGGCTGAAGGCGGAACACAAACGCCGCATCGACGGGCGTCGTCTGCTGTTCTACCGCCCTTATCCTAAGCAGCGGGAGTTTCATGCCGCCGGGGCGGCGCGCCGCGAGCGGTTATTCATGGCGGGCAATCAATTAGGCAAAACCCTGGCCGGCGGGTTCGAGGCTGCGATCCACGCGACGGGCCTCTATCCCGCCTGGTGGACCGGCCATCGGTTCGCTGGGCCGACGGTCGGCTGGGCGGCGGGGGTGACGGGCGAGACCGTGCGCGAGTCCGTGCAGCGCGTGCTGATGGGCCGCCATACGGACGTGGGCACCGGCGCGATTCCGCAGGCCACGATCGTCGATTACACCGCGGCGCGCGGCGTGGCGGATTTGATGGATACCATCGAGGTGCGCCACGTCAGCGGCGGCACCAGCCTCATTACCCTCAAGTCCTACGAGAAGGGCCGCGAGAAGTGGCAGGCCGAAACCCTGGACTGGGTGTGGTTCGATGAGGAGCCTCACGCCAAGATTTATACCGAGGGCGTCACGCGCACCAACGCCACCAAGGGCCTGGTGTGGATCACGTTCACCCCTCTGAAAGGCATGAGCGACGTGGTGAAACGGTTTTTGTTGGAACCATCGGCGGACCGCCATGTGACGACCATGACAATTGATGACGCCGAGCACTACAGCCCCGAGGAGCGGGCGCGGATTATCGCGTCATACGACGCGCACGAGCGTGAGGCGCGCACGAAGGGCATTCCGGTGTTGGGATCGGGCCGCGTCTTTCCCGTGGTGGAGGAGATGCTGCGTGAGCCGCAGCCGGTCATTCCCAAACACTGGGCGCGTATATGCGGTTTGGACATCGGCTGGGATCATCCGACCGCCGCCGTGTGGCTGGCCTGGGACAGGGACACCGATGTCATTCATGTGACGGATTGCTACCGGGTGCGCGAGCAGACGCCGGTGGTGCATGCGGCGGCCCTGAAGGCGCGGGGGCCGTGGATTCCCGTGGCCTGGCCTCACGATGGCTTGCAGCATGACCGTGGTTCCGGCGTGCCCATCGCGCAGCAATACCGCGACCACGGCGCCAATCTGCTGGGAGAAAAGGCGAGCTTTCCTGATGGCAGCAACGGCGTCGAAGCCGGGATTTTGGAGCTGCTCGATCGCATGAAGACCGGGCGCTTCAAGGTGGCCGCGCACTTGAACGACTGGTGGGAGGAGTTCCGCCTCTATCACCGCAAGGACGGCCAGATCGTCAAGGAAGGCGACGACCTCATGGCCGCGACACGCTACGCCCTCATGATGCTGCGTTTCGCGCAAACCGAACCGAAGCCCATGGCCGGGCTGATGGATTATCGCATGCCGGGTGTGGTGTGAGATTGGCTTGTTAGCTTATAAAGGAAAACGCTGATGTCTCGTGAATGGCCGATCAATGGCGGCGGCGATATGAGTCCCGAAGCGGAGTGGTTCAGAAATCTTCAGCCTATGGAACGGCTGCGCATGGATATGCTGATTGACCAGTACCGTCCAAAGCCATCGGGGTTTTCCCCAATAGGGCACGACTGGGTGATGCGAGGGCAACCCGGGCCGGCGCGGACGCATTCGTTGCCCCGGGACGCTCAGTTCACCGAGCAAAAACTTGCGACGCAACAAACACGGCAGGTTGATCCCCAGGCAGCGCCACCTTGGTACAATCAGGACGGTCAACTCAATAAATTTGAAGACGACCCCAACAGCCGGCACATCACTCAAATTCCATCGGAGGAACAGCAGCCTGACCCAAAAGTCCCCATTGGAGTCACGACACGGAACGATGCCGCGTCGGCACCTGACACTGATCGCGCCATCGATCAGCGTTTGGCTGACGCTTTGGAAAGGGCAGCAGAGGATATCGTTGGGTTTAATATCAATAGCAGCACCGGTGGTCTGCACGGCACTGGTAAACCGGGCTCTAGTCCTCACTATGATGGACGCGCTGTCGACATTAACGTTGTGGGAGGTTTGCCGATTACCGATCCGAGGGTAAAACAGGCCGCGGACGCGCTCGTGAAGCACCTTCAGGGAAATACAGAAGTGGATCGGCTTTTCGGGCCTTATTATAATGGTATCAGGGGGCCGAACGGTGATTGGCAAAGTCTGAATCCGAATTTCCCGGAACCCAGAAAGACTATCCATGATCATCGAACACACATGCATGTGGGCATTCGCCCCAGATTTTAGAAAGATTTCACGGGGGCTTTCGGCATGGTTGACGATATGGCTGGCCTACCCTGCCTTCGCTGCTGACTTCCAGCCCATGAGTGAAATCGAGATGCGTCTGGTGACGGGTCTTACGGACGTTCCCGTACCGTCTACTTACTCGCCCATGTCGCTCTCATATGTGGCGGCCTATCAAACCACTGACGCCAATGGCTGCGATGTGGAGGACATCGATGTCCGCTGTCAGAAAGAGCTATTCGTGATTGTTGGGACTGAGGACTCCACCGATGGGTACGGGTTTTATACACGTCCTGGATTTGGGTGGCGAGTAGACCGCGTAGAGAATTGGCCGATCGGATCTGGTCAGAACGATTTTCCGGAGGGTAAGCTGATCACCTTGAGCGAGGAAATGCGGGAGTTGGGTGGGCGTGATCCTCTCACAAAAGCATGGCCACGGCGAGAGGCGCGTATTGCCTCAAATAGCCTAACGCGCATCCTCGCGAATGAATTCAACGCAGATGTTACGCCGCTGACAGATTGGGAGGAAAAGCTCCTCGGTTGGACAGTGCGTAGGTTTCCATCGCAGGCCGCAGAACCTTGGCGGCTAAAGATTTACAACCCGACGCCGTGGCGCATCGAAGTGTACCTCGCCGGAACCGACGAATGTTCAACAGAAACGGGAGACTCCTGCAAAGAGTATACGGCCTATGCGCTTGTTTCCGATAACAAGGGCAAACACTTTGGCTTTCACGCCCCCATAAGCTTCACCTGGGACATTGTCGATATTAGAGCTTATACGCCTCATGGCGCCCCCGTTTGCGCCTACATGACGTTCACCGAAGAGATTCGTTCCCCATCCGTCAAGCGGACAAACGGCGAAGCTTGGCCAAAACGCAAACATTCCGTCTGTGCGTCGCCCAATGGATTCGTTGAAGCCAAATAGGATCTTCTCTTGACTTAAGAATCCAAAAATATAGAGCAGATATATCTGCTGCACGATTCCGCCCCGCTGGGATTTCCCCGCGGGGTTTTTGTTTGCCCACTTCACAGGAGAGCAACCTTTTGCTTGATCATAACGGTGTAGATGTCGAAGGCACGGAGGAGGCCGATGAGGCCGCCGCGGCCGAGAAGGATGCCGAACCCCGGGGCATGAGCGATGAGCAGTTCAAAACGCTGGTCGGCAACGAGATCCGCGACGCGCTGGGATATATCGACGGCGAGATCTCGCCGGAGCGCGCGCTGAATTATCAATACTTCCTCGGCGAGATGGAGGACGTGCCGGCTATTGAAGGGCGGTCGTCCGTCGTCGTGCGCGTGGTCGCCGACTACGTCGGTTTCATCCTGCCGAGCCTTCTCCGAACCATGATTGCGGGCCGCAAGGTCGTCGACTACCCGGCCAAGGGTATGCACGACGAAGCCGCGGCCAAGGCGGCGAGCGACTACGTCAACGACGTCGTCCTGCGCGTCGATAACCAGATCGAGCGCGAAGCCTACGGCTGGGGCTTCGACGGCCTGGTCAATAAGGTTGGCGTGTTGAAAGTATGGTGGGAGGAAAAAAAGGATTCCACCGACTTTGTGCTGCGCGACCTCGACGAGATGCAGTTCGTGCTGGCGATCACGCACATCGAGCAGCAGGGCTTGGAGATCGCCGGTCACGAAACCGACGCCGTCACGGGCCTGCACACCATCATCGTACGGCGCGTCGTCGACAACAGTCACGTAAAGTTCGAGGTACTGCCGCCGGAAGAATTTGTGATCAGCCGCGACGCCCGTTCTCTGGAAAACGCGCGTCTGAAGTCGCACCGCACCTACAAATACGTCGGCGATCTGATTGCCGAAGGCTATGACGCGGAGGTCGTGCAGCGGCTGCCGGCCTATAGCGAGGGGCAGTCCAACACCGAAACGCAAGGGCGCCGACGGTTCGAGAATAACTTCAGCAGTGTTGAAACCGATCCGATGCTGCGGAAAGTGGCCGTCCATGCGGGCACGATTCTTTGCGACAAGGACGGAACCGGCCTGAAGGAGTGGTATTTCGTCGCCGGCGGCTGGTCGAACCAGATCGAGATACTGGAGGCCAAGCCCTTCGAGGACGAATGCTACTTCTGTGACTTCTGCCCGACCCCGCTGCCGCATTTGTTCTTCGGACGCTGCCCCGCCGATGACCTGATCGAAATCCAGCGCGTGCAGACAGTGTTGGCGCGTCAGACCATGGACAACATCTACCTCACCAACACGCCGCAGCAGGAAGTGCTGGTGAACAATATCGTCGGTCAGCGCCTCGAATATGTGCAGAACAAGAGCCCCGGCGGTATCATTCCCGTCACGGCGCTGGGTGCTGTCAACAACGTCACCGTCCCGTTCATGGCGGGGTCCAGCCTGCAACTCATGCAGTATTGGGACGCCCAGGCCGAAAACCGCACCGGCGCGGGCCGCAACACGATGGGGCTCGATCCGGAAGTTTTGCAGAACCAGTCCGCCACCGCGGCGCGGCTGCAGGACTCCGCCGCCAAGTTGAAGATGGAAACCATCGCCCGCATCTGGGCGGCGGGCGGCATGCGCAAGCTGGGCCGCGCCATCCTGCGCATCCTCAAGCGACGCCAGGATTTCGCGCGCATGGTGAAGATGAACGGGCAGGAGACGCCCGTCGATCCCCGGGCCTGGGCGGAATTGGAAGACTGGGACGTGACGGTGAGCACCGGCCTGGGCACCGGCAACCGCGAGCGGGATTTGCAGATGGGCGGCATGATCCTCGCCAAGATGGAGGAACTCTTGCTTAAACTCGGGCCCAGCAATCCCATCGTCAGCCTGCCGATGTATTCCCACGCTCTGGTGAACATGGCCGAGGCCGCGGGCTTCACCAATGCCGGCCAGTATTTCAAGCCGCTGCCGATGGATTGGAAGCCGCCGGCCGCACCATCCAGTCCGCCGCCACCGCCGCCGCAGGTCATCGCCGCCCAGATCAGAGCGCAGGTCGACAGGGAAGCGGCGCGCATCAAAGCCCAGGCCGACGCCGCCAAAAGCAATGTCGAGAACCTGACGGCTTATTTGTTGGGCATCCGAGAACAAGATTTGGAGGCGGCGCTGGAACGCCTGCGCATCGAACGCGGCACGCGCGGCGCCGCGGCCAACATCGGCAAAGTGCCGGGACAGTGAAAGGAGAAGTGTAATGAACTATTTCGCGCCTATGAGCCCCAACGATATCTGGCGTGCGAAGGCGCTGATTGCGCAGTATCCGAAGCAGCCGCAGGCCTATGAAACGATGGATGTCCGTTACGACGGAGGCGTCTCTCCGCCGCTGGTCAACCAGACGATGGATTTTCGTTACGATCGAGATCCTCCGTCGCAGACCGTGCCCCTGAGCACAAATGACGCATGGCGGGCGCGAGCGCTAATTGCCGAGTATCCGGCAAAGAAGTTTGGCGCTGAGGCTGATCCGGCATCCAAAGAGCAGATGGATGACTACTTCAGGAATTTGGGCGGCCCTATGCCGCCTCCACCACAACATGAGGGCATCCAAGAGGGCATGCCCGTTGATCGCCCCATGCCGACGTTCCAAAGTCCTGGCGAGATTCAAGGGCGAAATATGGATGACCTCTACGGCCGACTTGCCGAAGCGAGAGCAAACTATCAAGAATCGCGAAGTGGCTTCGAGCGAGCGGGTGATTATGCGCTTGAATCCGCGAATGACTTTGCGCGCTCTATGGCTAACGCCGCTACACTTAGTTCCGCGGACAATATTGCGGCAGCCTTCGATAGCGCATTTATAAATGATGATGACTACGAGAAGAATCTTGCCCGTCAGCGTGCTGAAACTGAAGCCGCACAAAAAAGAAGTCCCGTGGCAACGGCTGCTGGCGTATTAGCTGGTGGTTATGCTGGAGGAAAGATAGCGAAAATCATAAGAGATAGGTTGGGACGCAAAAATTAGACATCAATTTCGATTCTCTCGCGCGCGCCGCCTGAAATATCTACCGGCCCGCTGGCCGAGGCGCTCAAAGAATCCCGGTTCTTGATCACTTTTTTCACGACGCTCTTGTATGGCGTCTTGCCACATATAGATCGGAGTGAAGACAAGTGACATTACGATGATGTTGACAATAAAGCGGGCAAATTCGTTTTCGAGACCGAATGAAAAACCAGTGGATTTGCCGGTCAAATAAGTGCCGGCCCCAAATAATAAGGCAAGGATTACTGCGTACTCTAGACAATGGAAGCTATACCATTTGATGCGGCCCCCCATGCTTGGATCGTCCTTGGCATCAACCGCTTTCTGCGACAAAGCCCGTGCGAGGCTTCGGGCTAAAAACATTAAAATGATGAGCGCTGCAGTGTTGAAGATGAAAGCAGCGGTATTGCTTTCTAACCCGAATCTAAAAACGGGTCCCTCTGGGCCGCCTGGTGCGAACCACGCTAGCGTCCATATTGCCGCGAAGAAAATGAGAATCACAAAGCCCATTGCTCTGACGGCGTTGACGCCGTCCCCTTTGCTACCCAGGCAAAGTCTAGCACAACCGGCCAATTAATAGGATCGAGATTTGACCGAGCTTCTCACCCGTGAGCAGCGCGCCGCGCGCGCGCATCATTTATTGCAAGACCCGGTTCTCACCGAGGGCCTTGCCACACTGAAAGCCACCTATATCGCCGCGCTGCGCCAATGCGCGGCCAAGGACGATCTGGGCCGCTACCGCTATGCCGTGGCGCTCGACGTGATTGATGGCGTGACCCGCCATCTCGAAGCTGTGCTGAGCTTGGGCAAATTAAACCCCCGGCAGGCGCAGGAGTTTCAGACCGCGAATACGATTCAAAAGATCACTCGCGTTTTCTGAGGCTCTTTTTCCACTCTAACATCCGAGGACATCCATGGACTCCAACACCCCGCAAGGGACTGGGGCGATGACGCTTGACCAGGGCGTCGCCCATCTGAAAGCCAAACTGGCCGAGAGAGGGGCGAGCGCCGACGATCAGGCGATAGTTCATCGCGACGAGGATGATGAGGACGGCAGCGTCTATGGCGGCGCGGCCGAGGGACTTGAAGGCTCAGCGCTCGACGAGACTGCCGAGGCCGGCGGCGCCGACGAATTGCAAGACCCGCGGCGGGAACCGGACGACCGTCCGGTCACCCTGCCCGACGGGTCGGAGATCACCGTCGACGAGGCACGGAAGGGTTATCTCCGACAGGCTGATTTTACCCGCAAGACCACGGAACTGGCGCAGGAGCGCAAGGCCCTGGAGGCGCGGGAGCAGGCCGTGATGCATGAGCTGAGCGGCTTGTATCAGCACTTGGCGTCGTCCGAAGAGGCGGAACCGGACTGGCAGAGACTCGCGCGGGAAGCGTCGCCCGCCGACTACCAGCGGGTTCAGAATTACTGGCGGCAGAAAACCGCCCACGCGAACCATGGGAAAAAGGCGGTCCAGCAGGCCCATGCCCGCGCCTTCGCGGCGCAACGTCAGCAGATGTGGAACACCCTTCAGTCCGGCAGTTTCGAGCCGGCCTGGAAGGACGCCACGGCGCTGAAAACCGGGCTTGAGAACCTGTCGGGCTATCTCATCCAACGCGGCATTCCGGCGGAGCTGGTGTCGTCCATCCACCTGCCGGCGGTCGTCGAGATCGCCGAGGAATCCCGGCGCTACCGTGAACT
>JAIEMI010000004.1 GCA_019752235.1 Rhodospirillaceae bacterium | reverse complement strand
CCCCCCCGCGTGGTGATGATGAATTTCGGATCGCGGCCGCGGGCATAAGTCGCCAGATCGGTAATCACGTCGCGCATGGCGTCGCGGTAGTTGGGAATTTGCGCCAGCGGGATGTCGAGAATTTCAGTCTCGCCCAGGAGCATTTTGGTGCGGTCGGGCGCTTGCGGCCCTTTGACGGCGGGCTTCGCCTGGGGCGGCGGGACGGGCAGGAGCGGCGCTTCCGGCTCAACCGGTTTTTCGGGCGGGGGGCCGCTGCCTTCCAGGCCTTCACCGGCGCCCGCGGGCGGACCCAGCTGACGCGAGGAGGGCATGGGCGTGGGCGCCGCGCCGGATTCCGCGGCGACGGCGGACGCGCAGACCATAGGCGACAGCGCGGCGCTCGCGCACAAGCCGGCGGCGATGAGGGCGGCCAGGCAGATGGAAGGTTTACGGCTCGTCACGGCACCCGGTCAGCCACGTAATCGGCAATGGCGATGCTGGAGGTCAATCCGGGTGATTCTATGCCGTAAAGGGCAACGAAACCGTTAACACCGGTCTCGGCCGGGGTCTGTATCACGAAGTCCTTGGCGGGGTCGCCAGGGCCTTGAATTTTGGGGCGAATTCCACTGTAGCCGGGGCGCAGCGCGCCGTCCGGCAGGCCCGGCCAATATTTACGAATAGCCTCGTAGAACGAGGCCTCGCGGCCTTCGTCCACCTGATAGTCGAGGGTTTTGACCCATTCGATGTCCGGCCCGAAGCGTCCCTGGCCCGACAGATCCAGGGTGTAGTGCAGGCCCAGGCTGGCTTTACCGGGCAACGGATAGATCAGCCGGGTGAACGGCGGCTTGCCCGAGAGATAGAAGTAATTGCCCTTGGCGTAGTGCTGCGGCGGAACCGAACCGGTTTTGATGCCGGTGATGGCGCTGCTGAGGCCTTGTGCGCCCAGCCCGGCGCAGTTGATGACCGTGGCGGCTTTCAGGCTCATGGCGGCGTCGCCACCCACGTCGAGGATGACCCCGTCGCCATCGGCGCGCCCGCCGGTGACGGGACTGTTATAGGCGATGGCCGCGCCGTTCTGCTCGGCGTCGCCCAGCAGCGCCAGCATATAGGCGTGGCTGTCGACAATGCCGGTGAGGGGCGAGTGCAAGGCGGCGGCGCATTCCAGGTTGGGTTCTATGCGCTGGACGTCGTCGCGGCTCATCCAGGTCATGTAAACCCCGCTTTCGGCGGCATGGTTCTGGAGTTTCTTCAAACCGTCGAGATGGCTGTCGTCCTCGGCGTAAACCAGCTTGGTCGTGCGCTTGTAGGTCACGCCGTAGGCGTCGCAGAAGGAATAGAGTTTGTCGCGGCCCTCGATGCACAGGCGTTCCTTGAGGCTGCCGTGCACATAGAAGATGCCCGCGTGAATGACTTCGCTGTTGCGCGAGCTGGTGGCGGTGCCGAAGGCGTCTTCGGACTCCAGGATCAGGACTTCGCGCCCTTTGCGGGCCATGGCGCGGGCCGTGGCAAGGCCCACGACCCCGGCGCCGATCACCACGCAGTCTGCTGTTTCCATGCCGCGCCGCCCCAATACCCCAACCGGCGCAAGTGTGCGGGCACGGCGGGTTACGGTCAAGTTGCGGAGCGCGGAGAGCGGGGATAATGTCCGCGCATGATGCCTCCCGCCCATTCCAAACGCCTTCAGAAGCCGCGCATTATTGTGTTCGGCAACGAGAAGGGCGGCACCGGTAAGTCGACCTTGTCGATGCATGTGACCGTGGCGCTGCTGAACCGGGGGCTGCGCGTGGCGACCTTCGACCTTGACGCCCGGCAGGGCACGTTCTCGCGCTATATCGCCAACCGCCGCCAGTTCGCCGAACGCACCGGCAACCCGGTGCCGATGCCCGAGCATCTGGCCCTGGCGCCCGCGCCGCATCAGGTCGTGGAAATGGCGCTGGATGACGCGTTGGCGCACGTGGCCCACTTCGACGTGGTGGTGATCGACACCCCGGGCTACGACAGCCCACTGTCGCAGGCCGGGCATACCTATGCCGATGTCCTGGTGACGCCCATCAATGACAGCCTGATCGATTTGGATGTGCTCGCCCTGGTCGATCCGCAAAAGCAGGCGATCCAGCGGCCCAGCCACTATGCCGAGCGCGTCTGGAAAGCCAAGCAGGCGCGGGCCAAGCGCGACGGCGGGTCCATGGACTGGGTGGTGGTGCGCAACCGCCTGGGCCAGCTGGACGCCCGCAACAAGAAGCTCATGGCCAAGCTGGTGGATGACCTTGCCAAGCGCATCGGTTTTCGCGTCGCCGACGGCATCCATGAGCGCGTGATTTACCGCGAACTGTTTCTCGACGGCTTGACGGCCGAGGATCTGGCCACCTTGATAACCACGCGCGAAGTCGCCATGTCACATGTGGCCGCGCGCCAGGAAATCCGTAATCTTCTGGCGGCTCTCGGCTTGGATGATACGGATCACGCCACCGGCACAGGCTAATGGCAGACAAAACGCCAACCATACGGCCAACCAGTCAGGGTGTGGCCGCGTTCCTAAAAAAGGCCGCCGGCACGCCCATGCGTGCGCCGGCCGGAAAAGCCGGCCGTTTGATTTTCGCCATGGACGCCACCGCCAGCCGTGCGCCGAGTTGGGCCCAGGCCATGGGGATTCAGACCGAGATGTTTCAGGAAGCCGCCGCCGTCGGCGGGCTGGATGTGCAACTGGTCTACTATCGCGGCTTGATGGATTTCGGCGCGAGCCCGTGGATGGGCGACGCGCCGCGCATGATCGCGTTGATGCGCGGTGTGAACGTCGAGGCCGGAAACACGCAGATCGAGCGCGTGCTGCGTCACGCGGCGGAAGAGGCCAAGCGCGGCAAGGTCAATGCCGTGGTGTTCATCGGCGATGCCGTCGAAGAGGCCGCCGATCTTCTGGCCGCCGCCGCCGGCCAACTGGCGCTGCGCGGCGTGCCCGTGTTCATCTTCCATGAAGGCGGGCTGGAGCCTGCCGCGGGCGTGTTCCGTCAGATCGCGCAGATCACGCGCGGCGCGTATTGCAGTTTCGACGCCGGCAGCGCGCAGCAACTGCGTGATCTTCTCAAGGCCGTCGCGATTTTCGCCGCCGGCGGACGCAGGGCGCTGGAGAATTTTAGCCAGAAGACCGGCGGCGTGGTCCTGAAGCTGACGCATCAGGTGAACAAGCCATGATGTCGCTGCTGGTCGGCCTCGTTGTCCTCGTCATCGTCGTGCAGGTGTTGCGCTGGTTCGCCAAGGTTGAAGTCAAAACCGCGCGCACGGCTATCAATTGGAGCGTCATCGCGCTCATTGCTCTGGTGATCGTCTTCCTCGCGGCCACGGGGCGTCTCTCGGCGGCGATCGCCGGCCTCTTCGCGCTCGGGGCTTGGGGATTGCGCATGCTGAGCCTCGTGCACACCGGGCGGCAGTTCGCTTCCATGTTCCGTTCTTTCCGCTTCAGCAGCGGTTTTGGCGGCAGTGCGCACGCGGGTCCGCAGGCGTCGGAGGTGGACAGCATGTATCTGCGCATGCATCTCGATCACGACAGCGGCGCCATGGACGGCGAGGTCAAGCAAGGCCGTTTTCAAGGCCGCCGTTTGAAGGATCTCGATCTCACCGCGTTGCGCGCGCTGCTGCGGGAGGTGTCGGCCGATCATGATTCCGTCGGTCTCGTGGAAGCCTATCTCGACCGCGCACATCCCGATTGGCGCGATTCCGCGGAGCCGGGAGAAAGCTCTGCGGGCGGTCCGCCGCCGTCCTCCACCATGACCGCCGAAGAAGCGTACCGTATTCTCGGTCTCGAACCCGGCGCCGGAAATGACGAGATTAAAGCCGCCTATCGGCGTCTCATGGGACAGCTTCACCCCGATCACGGCGGCAGCGATTACCTCGCCGCCAAAGTGAATCAGGCCAAGGACTTTTTGCTGAAACATTGAACTTATGTGGCCTTTAGGACGTTCCTGACCGGTTGCATGCCTGCCACTATCATGGCACAAATTCGTCACGAGACCGCCGGAAATGGCGGCTTTATTGTTTCTGTTCAATACCTTTCAGGCCTAATTTTCCAAAGGAAGTTCCATGGTTCAACGCGTGCGTAAGGCGGTGCTGCCCGTCGCTGGCCTCGGCACCCGCTTTCTCCCCGCGACCAAAGTCATTCCGAAGGAGATGATTACGGTTATCGACAAGCCCGTCGTGCAGTACGCCGTTGAAGAGGCGCGCGCCGCGGGTATCGAAGAGTTCATTTTCGTGACGGCCGATGGCAAAGAATCCATCGCCATGCACTTCCAACCCCATCTCGTGCTGGAGCGCAGCCTGGAAGAGAAGGGAAAAACCACCGAACTGAACGCCGTGCGTAATGCCAACTTGCCCCCGGGCAAGGCGCACTTCGTCAAGCAGCACGATCCGCTGGGTCTGGGGCATGCGGTGTGGTGCGCCATGCAGCTCGTCGGCAACGAACCTTTCGCGGTGATGCTGCCGGACGACATGGTGCTGTCCAAGACGCCCTGCATGCGGCAGTTGATCGAAGCGCACGCCAAAGTCGGCGGCCACGTCGTCGCGGTGGAAGACGTGCCGCGCGAGCACACCAATCGTTACGGCATTCTCGACGTGCTCGAAGACGACGGTAAAATCGCCAAGGCCAAAGGCTTGGTGGAAAAGCCCGCACCGGATAAAGCGCCGTCGACATTGGCCATCATTGGCCGCTATGTCATCGACCCCAGCGTGTTCCCGGAATTGGACAAACACACCAAGGGCGCGGGCAATGAGATTCAACTGACCGACGCGCTGAATAGGACCATCGAAAAAGTGCCGTTTCACGGCCTGCGTTTTGAAGGCCGCCGCTACGATTGCGGTACGCATCTGGGTTTCGTCGAAGCCAACGTCGCTTTCGGCCTCGCGAACCCCGCCATGAGCGATAAACTGCGCGTCATCGTGCAGAAACTGCTGGATATGAAATAGGGGCCGTCCGCGGCGCACACGCCGTGTGGGGTAAAGGGCTAAGATGCGCATTGCCATGATCGGAACGGGCTACGTCGGCCTGGTGTCCGGAGCCTGCTTTTCCGAGTTCGGCATCGACGTCGTCTGTGTCGACCGCGACCAGGGCAAAATTGACCGTCTCAAGAACGGCGAGATTCCGATTTTCGAGCCCGGCCTCGATGTGCTGGTCAAGAAGAACGCCGAAGCCGGCCGCCTGACCTTCACCACCGACATGAAATCTTCCATCGGCGGCGCCGATGCGGTGTTCATCGCCGTTGGTACGCCGAGCCGCCGTGGCGACGGTCATGCGGACTTATCTTATGTCTATGGCGCGGCCATGGATATCGCCGGGCATCTGACGGGTTATGCCGTGGTGGTCACCAAATCGACGGTGCCGGTGGGCACCGGACGTCAGGTGGCCCGCATCATCCGCGCCGCACGGCCCGAGCTGGAATTCGACGTGGCCTCTAACCCGGAGTTCCTGCGCGAAGGTTCGGCCATCAATGACTTCATGCGTCCGGACCGCGTCGTGATCGGTGCGGAGACCGAACGCGCGCAGAACGTCATGCGCCAGCTTTACCGCGCGCTCTTTCTCATCGAGACGCCGATCCTCTTCACCAAGTTAGAAACCTCCGAGATTATCAAGTACGCCGCCAATACCTTTCTCGCCACCAAGATCACCTTCATCAACGAGATGGCCGATCTGTGCGAGAAGGTGGGTGCCGACGTTCACGATGTGGCGCGCGGCATTGGTCTCGACGGACGAATCGGCAAGAAGTTCCTGCACCCCGGTCCCGGCTACGGCGGCTCGTGCTTCCCGAAGGATACGCTGGCGCTGGTGAAAACCGCCCAGGATTACGGCGCGCCGCTGCGCATCATTGAAACCGTCGTCAGCGTCAACGAGAAGCGCAAGCGCAGCATGGCCGATAAGATCGCCGTGGCCTGCGGCGGCGAACTGCGCGGCAAGACCATCGGCGTCCTGGGCCTGACCTTCAAGCCCAACACCGACGACATGCGCGACTCTCCCAGCCTGGTTATTATTCCAGCTTTGCGTGAGGCTGGCGCCATCGTGCGGGCCTATGATCCCGAGGGCATGACGGAGGCCAAAAAGCATCTGCCCGACATCGACTATTGCTCCAATGCCTACGACACCATGAAGGACGCCGACGCCGTGGTGATCCTCACGGAATGGAATCAGTTCCGCAATTTGGACATTAAACGCATGAAGTCGTTGCTCAAGACGCCTGTCGTGGTGGATTTGCGCAACGTCTACAACCCGGCCGACATGAAAGCCGCCGGATTTAGCTATAGCTGCGTCGGGCGTCCCACCTAACTCCACACATATATATAAGAGTCTCCGCACATCATGAGTTTCAAGCACACGTTCCATCCCAGCATCCTGCGCGAATACGACATCCGCGGCATCACCAAGGAAACACTTTCGACCGAAGATGCCTATGCGGTGGGCCGTACTTTCGGCACGGTGGTGAGGCGCGGCGGCGGTAAGCGCGTGTGCGTCGGTTATGACGGACGCCTCAGCTCGCCGGATATGGAAACCGCCCTGTGCAACGGACTGCAAGCGGCGGGAATCCTTGTCGAGCGCGTCGGCCGCGGACCCACCCCGATGCTGTACTTTGCCACGGTCGCCAACCGCGCCGACGGCGGCATCATGGTCACGGGCTCGCACAATCCGCCCACCCACAACGGTTTCAAGATGATGCTCGGCAAAAAGCCGTTCTTCGGCGCCGACATCAAGAAGCTGGGCGAGATGGCGGCGGCGGGCGATGTGGACAGCGGGCAGGGCATGACGGTTGGCGCGCCGACCTTTGGACGCTACATCGAGCGTCTGCGCAAAGACTTTGTCGGCGTGCGTGACCTCACCATCGTCTGGGATCCGGGCAACGGCGCGGGCGCCGAAGCGGTCACCGAGCTCGTTAAACTTTTGCCGGGCAAGCACATCGTGCTCAACGGGACCATCGACGGTACGTTCCCGGCCCATCATCCGGACCCGACGGTGCCCAAGAACCTCGAACAACTTATTGCCGAGGTGAAGAAGCAAAACGCCGCCGTGGGTTTCGCTTTCGACGGCGACGCGGATCGTATCGGCGTGGTGGACGGCAAGGGCCGCATCCTCTGGGGCGACCAGATTATGCAAATCCTGGCGGAAGCCGTGCTGGCCGCCAATCCGGGCGCGCCGATCATCGCCGACGTCAAAGCCAGCCAGGCGCTGTTTGACGAAGTGGCGCGCATGGGCGGCAAACCGATCATCTGGAAGACCGGACACTCGCTGATCAAAAACAAAATGGCCGAGACCGGCGCTCCCCTGGCGGGCGAAATGAGCGGACATATTTTCTTCGCCGACAAATATTACGGCTTCGACGACGCCATTTACGCCGCTATCCGCTTCCTCAGCATCATGATGAGCAGCTCTACCTACGACCTCGCCGCGCGCTACGACAAAATGCCGGTGCTGAAAAACACGCCGGAACTGCGTTTCCCCTGCGCCGACGAACGTAAGTTCGCGGTCATCGATGAAGTGAAGGCGCGCCTGGCCGCGTCCGGGGCCCAGGTGTCGGACATCGACGGCGTGCGCGTCACGGGCAAGGGCGGCTGGTGGCTGCTGCGGGCCTCGAACACCCAGGCGGTGCTGGTGGCGCGCGCCGAAGCCGATACCGACGCCAACCTTGACGCGCTGAAGGCCGAGCTGGCGGGCCAGCTTCAGCAGAGCGGCCTGGAATTGCCGACGGAATCCGTCGGGCATTAACTAACCAGCTCAATAAGTTGCGCTGATATCTAGGAACGCGGGCGTTCAAAGGATATATTGCGGTGATGGTCAGTCTTTTATCGCGCATCACCATCCGGGCTGAACAATGCCACGGAGAGCCTTGCATCCGTGGTATGCGCGTGCGTGTCGCCGACGTACTGGAAATGCTTGCCGGTGGCATGACCCACGAGCAGATACTGACCGATCTCCCCTATCTTGAAGCCGACGATATCCGTGCGGTACTCACCTATGCCGCGCAGGAAGTGGGGCATCCGGTTGTTCCGGCAGCAGAGTGAAGTTCATCGTCGACGCCCAACTGCCGCCAGCCCTCGCGCGCTGGCTGAGAGATAAGGGGCATGAGGCGCAAGCCTCCGCTCATCGAGTTCCGCTAAATTAGCGACCAGCGACTGTGGCAGTCTCCGGCGGCACGGCTTGGCAGCCGGCTTTGGCCTGCTTGCCCAGCATGCTGCAGGCGCGCATCAAATCCGTGCTCGGCAAGCCCATGACGCGGGCGCGGTACATGGTTTTGCCTCTGACGGTCACGGGAATCACCAGCGCCTTGGCGTCGGTGTAGTCGTCCTTCAGCTTCACGGCGGCGGTGGTCGCCTGCGTTTCGGCGGCGGTGCGTTTGGCGTAGGCGCCAATCTGAATGCCCCAGGCACTGACGTCATTGGTGGCTTTAACGGCGGGCAGGGGCGTCGGCGCGGGCTGCAAAGCCGCGAGCTGCTGCGGCGCGGGGGCCTCGGACACCTGCGGCAGCGGCGGCAGGTTGGTGGTCTCGATGCTCGTCGTCTTCGCCGCCGGCTGGAAGGGCTCGTCGCTGTCGCCTTCTTCCGTCGCGGTCTCAGGCGCCGCCTGTGAGGCCAGGGCAATCTGAGTGGCAATCCGGTCGGTATTCGGTGTGGATTTCGCGATCAGCGTATCCGGCTGGCCCGACAGGACCGCGAAGCCTTGATCCATCATCGCCGCCAGACGCTGGTCGCGGCTGCGGGCCGTGGCGCCGCCGAACATCACGCCGATGACGCGGTAGCCGTTGCGGCTGGCGGAGGCCACGAGGTTGAAGCCCGAGGCGGCGGTAAAGCCGGTCTTGATGCCGTCGGCGCCTTCATAGAATTCCAGCAGGCGGTTGTGGGTGCGGATGGTCTGGCCCTTGTAATCAAACTCCATCCGCGAGAATTCGCCGTAATACCGGGGGAAGTCCTTCAGTAGGCGGTTGCCCAGGGTGGCCATGTCGCGGGCCGTGGAGAACTGTTCCGGGTTGGGCAGGCCATGGGCGTTTTTAAAGGTGGTCTGGCTCATGCCGAGCGCGCGGGCCTTGGCGGTCATCTTCACGGCGAAGTCGGCTTCGGTCCCGCCGAGGTACTCGCCGACGGCGACGGCCAC
>JAIEMI010000283.1 GCA_019752235.1 Rhodospirillaceae bacterium | reverse complement strand
AGCGGGCCCCTTTGCTTAGGGCGACTTTCCGCGGCGTACCGCATCCAATGCGGCCTCGCCGTACATCTGACCAATCATCTTGCTCAGATCAGGGTTCTTGCGCAGCTCCTGGCCGCCATCGACGGCAAAGCTTTGCCCGGTCACCCAGGAGGACTCCGGCCCGGCGAGATACCGCACGGCCGCACCGATATCGTCGTTCTCGCCCAGCCGTCCCGGCGCGCGTGGACGCAGCGGGTATTCGCGGGCAAATTCCTTGAAAATGTCTTCATTGGTGAACATGGGATTGTCCTCTTTATTGCGGATCAATCCCGGACGCACGGCATTGACGCGCACGCCGGCGCTACCCAATTCCTCTGCGGCGGCCCGTATGAAGCCCTCAAGCCCCGCCTTCGAGCTGTGATAGCCGGCTAACGCGCCAAAGGGCATCTTCCCGGCGTTGGAGGAGATGCAAACCACCGACCCGCCGTTCTCCATCATCGGCACGCCGTAGCGGATGGCAAGGAACGCACTGATGATATTGAAGTCCAATTCAGAGCGGAACTGCTCCGCATCCATCATCAACAAGGGCTTAAAGCTGGCGCCGCCGATAGTCGGCACGATAATGTCGAGGCGCTTTTGTATGTCGTAGGCTTTTTTGAGCCCGGTTTGAACGTCGCCTTCCTTGCGCGCGTCGCCCGCGAAGATCTCGACCTTGGCGGCGGGAAACTCCTTTAAAAATCTCGCACGGGTTTCTTCCAATGCTTCCTGACGGCGGCCCATGATCAGCACCGCCGCGCCGTCTTTTACCAACGCCTTCGCGCAAGCCGAACCGATACCGCCTGCGCCGCCCGTGACAAATGCCGTCTTCCCTGCCAATACGCTCATGCCGCTCTCCCTAAGCACCGCACTTAACCAATGGTGCGCTTTTCTTCCCAATCTATGATCAGCGTGCGTCCGGCGATCAGCCAACGGCCTTCCTCGCGCCGGTAGGTATCCTGATAACGGATGTTCCACACCAGGATGTTGGTCTTGCCGTTCTCCTTCGTCAGGTGATCGGCCACGCAATAGGTCTCACCCTTAGCGTTATCTCCATCAATGACGACAACCTGATTGTGGACGCGGTGCTGGGTCATCACGAACATTTGCCCCAGGATATCGATACCGCCCAGGATCTGATCCCGTCCGTCCATCTTGAAGCCCGGACCGTCGATGACGCAGTCCGCCGTGATGATGGATGCCCACACGGCCTTGTCGCGCCTGTCAGCTCCTTGCGCGTACAGCTCCGCCAGCTTGCGAAGCGCGGCTTCGTCCAGCACGCGCGCGATTTGAAGATTGGCAATCTGTTGATTGTTCATGGCGCCCTCACGTCTTGTGATATTGAGCGACAATTTCGTCAATCGCACGGGCGATATCCTTGCGGCGATAGCCCAGCAGCTCGGTTTCCGCCGCATCCGGCTCGTAATAGACGGTATTGCCGCGGCCGGCGAAGATCGCGGAATCCGGCAGCATCGGATGCTCCTGATCGAGAATCGGTAACGGCAGCGCCTTGGTGTTGCCGACGGCGCGGAAGAAGTGTCCGAAGTAATCTTGATAGGTCAGGTTTTCGTCACCCACCAAGTAGGCTTTCCCACCCTCACCGCGTTTCAATCCGCCCGAGACCGCCTCGGACAGCGATTGCGTGGAGATGAAGTTCACGCCGCCCGCAGGGGCGGAACCCGGCATGCCCAAAGCGCCTTCAGCGTAGCGTGTATAGAACTCGAACATCTGCACAGTCAGGCCCGGCACCGCGCCCACCACAAACGGCGCATTGATACTCATGGTGCGGAAGCTGCTGGAATTCAGCGCACGGATTCCGTCATCGGAGTCCTTGCGCGATTTGACATAGTGGTTCTTGGCCACCAGATGCGGCGCGGCCTGAGGGTAAAAGCTGCCGACGTTGATGGCGGTCTTTATCCCCGCATCGCGCGCCAGTTCGAAGAACTTGGGGATCGCGACGGCATTGGCCTTATGCCAGTACGTTGCATCGCTCTCGCCCTGCGGAATATGGCGCACATCGTTGCCGGCGCAGAACACCAGCGCGTCGAAGCCGACGAGGTCACTCTTCTTATATGTCCCGGCGACATAGTCGCCCTGAACGAACTTCAGCTTGGTCAGCGGCGAACCTGGCGCGGCGGCGGCCGGCTTGCGCGCCGCGATGGCCACGTCGTGCCCTTCGGCCTGCAACAACAGCGCGGCGTGGCCGCCGATCATGCCGGTCCCGCCGGCTACCAAGATTTTCATGAACGCCTCCCAGCGCAAAACAGCCTAAGAAGCACCGAAAGTGCTATAGGTGCCAAGCTGATACCACTTATTTTGTTTGCGGAAATGCGCCATGCCGTCGCAACGGCGGACGAATGGACGCTACGGATGGTCTACATCTTCGGCGCCTAGACGGCGACGGCTGCCCGTTCGGCTTTTAGAAGGCTTTGGATTTTGGGTTTGCAGGAGCCGCAGTTGGTTCCGGCCTGCAAGGCCGCGCCCACCTCTTGCACTGTACGCAGTTGTTTGTCGCGGATGCCGGCGATCAATGTGTTCAGGCCGACGTTAAAGCACGCGCAGACCTGCGGGCCGGTACTCACTTGCGGCCCGAGCGGACGCCCCGCCAGCAGCGCCACCGATGCCGGTACGTCCGCATCCTGAAACGCGGCGTCGAATTGCGCAATGAGCCATTCCCGCCCCGGTAAACTGCCGTCCTTGGCGATAAAAAGACACGCGAGGACACGGTTCTCAGACAAAATGGCGATACGGAGCGAACCGCGGGCCTGATCGAGGGCTTCGATACGGCGTGTGCGGGGCCCCGCGGGAATAAGCCGCTCGACGATGTCATGAAAATTTGTTTCGCCGGCAATCTCATACAGCGCGGCCGCCGGCACCGGAACCTTGGTCCAATACGTTAGACCTGAAAGGTCGGGCGTCGCGGCGGTGATCAAAAATCCGCTCCAGGCGACGTCAAGCCGCTCGACGCGTACAGGCGTGTGCTTGAATTCGGGCTGACCGGACTGCGGGTCCACCGCCGCCTCGATCAAACGGCCGACGCGCCCCGCGCTGGAAAACTGCTGATTCCAATGAATCGGGCAAAAAATTTCACCGCGGCGCTGGCCGTCGGACAGAACAACTTTAAATACCTCGGTGCCATGACGCGACGTCACCCGCGCTAGGCCGTTCTCGGCAAGCCCGGCCTCCGCGGCATCCTCCGGGTGCACGTGGACAAATGGCTCCTGGATATGCGCCGTCAGGCGGGGACTAAGGCCCGTGCGTGTCATGGTATGCCACTGGTCGCGCACCCGTCCGCTGTTCAGAGCCCACGGGAAGGTGGCATCAGTCGCCGTCGCCGGCGGTCGCGGTGTTACATCCAGAATACGGGCGCGCTTGTCTTTGGTGAAAAAGCCGCCATTGCTGAACATGCGGCGAACACCCTGGGGTCTTCCCGGCGGCGCGGGCCACTGAAAAGGCTCCATGGCGTCGTAACGCGCATAGGAAATGCCCTCATAGGCGCCGATATCGAAGCAACGTGCGCCTTCGTTCTCAAAAGTTGAAAGGGCGGCGTGCTCACGGAAAATGTCCGCCGGGTGGCGGTAGGCGAAGTGCTTGCCGTATCCCATCCTATGGGCGACTTCCTTGACGATCCACCAGTCGGGCTTGGACTCCCCCGCGGGGCTGCGGAACGCGCGCTGACGCGAAATGCAGCGTTCGGAGTTGGTGACCGTACCCTCTTTTTCGCCCCAGGCCGCCGCCGGAAACACCACGTTGGCAAAACGCAAGGTATCCGTACTGGCGCTGCAATCGGACACCGCGATGAAGGGACAGTTGGCGAGACCCGCTAGGACGTCGTTCAGTTGCGGCATGCTCACGGCCGGGTTCGTCGCCATAATCCACACGGCTTTGATGCGCCCTTCGCCAATCTCCCTAAACAGGTCGACCGCTTTTAACCCGGGCTTGCGGGCGATTCTCGGCGCATCCCAGAACCGCATCACGCGGTCGATATCGCTTTCGTCTTCGAAGTTCATGTGAGCGGCGAGCTGATTGGCCAATCCGCCGACTTCCCGCCCGCCCATGGCGTTAGGTTGCCCGGTAATGGAGAACGGCGATGCGCCCGGCTTGCCGACGCGGCCCGTCGCCAGATGACAGTTCACGATGGCGTTGACCTTGTCCGTGCCCGAACTGGATTGATTGACGCCCTGGCTAAAGGCCGTGACCGTGCG
Source organism: Rhodospirillaceae bacterium (assembly GCA_019752235.1). GTDB lineage: Bacteria > Pseudomonadota > Alphaproteobacteria > Rhodospirillales > Rhodospirillaceae > SHVO01. The sequence continues at coordinate 4,900 of JAIEMI010000283.1, read as the reverse complement.
CGGCGTGTCGGCAAACACTGTGAAGAACTGTTTGAGGTCGTGCTCGGTCACATCGCAAACCGCGGCAACCACGGCCAGTGGATAGTCGGCCTTCAGTTTTTCCCAGTAATGCGCGGGCACGTCCACGTGCCGGGCGAGATACTCCTGATCCAGCTTTCCTTCGCGCGCGACATGTGCAAGCAACCCATTGAACAGCGTCACATCGGTGCCGGGCTTGACCGGCAGGTGTAAGTCCGCGATCTCGCAGGTTTCGGTACGGCGCGGATCAATCACGACAACCTTGGTGCCATGGGTTTCGCGCGCCGCGGCAATGCGCTGAAACAGTACGGGGTGGCACCACGCGGTGTTTGAACCTACCAGCACCACCAGGTCAGCGATCTCCAAGTCCTCGTAGCAGCCGGGCACCACATCCTCGCCGAAAGCGCGGCGATGACCAGCCACGGCAGAAGCCATGCACAGGCGGGAATTGGTGTCGATATTGCCGGACCCGATGAAACCTTTGATCAGTTTGTTGGCGACGTAGTAGTCCTCGGTCAGCAACTGGCCCGACACGTAGAACGCCACCGCCTGCGGGCCGTGCAGCCGGATTACATCCAGGAAATTGCGCGCGACATAATCCAATGCATCGGGCCATCCCGCCTGCCGTCCTCCGATCATGGGATGTAGCAGGCGGTCCGAGAGGCCGACCGTCTCGCCAAGATGGGTGCCCTTCGAGCACAGTCGGCCGCTATTGGCGGGGTGTGTTGTATCGCCCCGTACCTCAACCCCATCGGCGTCGCCGGGTGTCAGCCCCACGCCGCAGCCCACCCCGCAGTAGGGGCAAGTGCTTTTGATGGGGGCGGCAATATCGAGCATTTATTCCGCGGCTTGCAGTGACATCGGCTGATACTTGATCGAGATGCGTCCATTCTCGACACGCACCGGAATTTTGGGCGTGCAGCCTTTATCGGCGCCCATGGCTTCGCCGCTTTCCAGGCTGATGACCCAGTTGTGCAACGGACACGTCACCGAGCGGCCATGCACAATGCCCTGGCTCAGCGGACCACTTTTGTGCGGGCAACGGTCGCGGAGCGCGAAGATCTCATCGTCAGCGGTGCGGAACAGCGCCACGTCGCCGCGCGGTGTTTTGACGGTCCGCGCACCCAGGCGTGGCACTTCATTTATATTGCCGACGTCCGTCCAATCCTGATCACCCATAGGCCTGCTCCTTTTCCGCCGTCAAGCCGCTGATGCGCAGCAGCGGATTAAATTCCTTGGATTCCTTGCCGCCCCAGCCGCGTTCGGCCCAAGGATCCTTCTGGAAATGTTTCTGCGAGAGATAGAAACGCTCCGCCAGAATCTTTCGGCCTTCCGGATCATCGACAACCCGGCTTTTGACTTTCTCCAAGCCGATACGTTCGATCCAGGGCGCGGTGCGTTCCAGATAGCGCGCGTCCTCGCGGTAGAACTGAATAAAGGCGCTGGTGTATTCCAACACCTCCTCTTCCGTTTCGACCTTGCAGAGGAATTCCGTGCTGCGCAGCTTGATGCCGCCATTACCGCCCACGTGAATCTCATAACCTGAGTCCACGCAAACCACGCCCACATCTTTGATGGTGGCTTCGGCGCAGTTACGCGGACAGCCCGACACCGCCATCTTGAACTTGTGCGGCATATAGCTGCCCCACGTCGCGCGTTCGAGCTTCACGCCGAGGCCCGTGGAATCCTGCGTGCCGAAGCGGCACCATTCGGATCCGACACAGGTTTTCACGGTACGCAAGGCCTTGGCATAGGCATGGCCCGAGACCATTCCCGCCGCGTTGAGATCGGCCCACACCGCCGGCAACTGATCCTTCTTCACCCCCAAGAGGTCGATGCGCTGTCCGCCGGTGACTTTCACCGTGGGGATTTCGAACTTATCGACCACGTCGGCAATGGCGCGCAGTTCCTTGGCCGAGGTCAAACCGCCCCACATACGGGGCACGACCGAGTACGTGCCGTCCTTCTGGATATTGGCGTGGGCGCGCTCGTTGATGAAGCGGCTTTGCATGTCGTCGCGGTACTTACCGGGCCAGGCGCACAGCAGGTAGTAGTTCAACGCCGGGCGGCACGACGAGCACCCATCGGGCGTCTTCCAGTGCAATTCCTGCATCGTGCCTTCGATCGACTGCAGGCCTTTTTCCACGATCAGGCGGCGCACGTCGTCGTGGGTGAAGTCCGTGCACTTGCACAAGGTCTTCTGCGTGCGTTCGCCGGAATAGGCATCACCCGCCGTTAGCGCCAGCAGCTTTTCCACCTGCCCCGTGCACGACCCGCAGGAGGACGAAGCCTTCGTGCGCGCCCGTACATCGTCCAGGGTCGTCAGGCCATGTTCGGTGATCGCCGCGACGATCGTGCCTTTGCATACGCCGTTGCAGCCGCAGATCTCCGCTTCGTCAGAGAGTGCCGCAACGGCCGCCGTAGGGTCCGCGGCGGACCCTCCTTGCGCGTAGGCTTGGCCGAAGATCAGGAAGTTGCGGACCGGACCAACATCCTCGCCGCTTTTCATCAGCTGGAAATACCAGGGTCCATCGTTCGTGTCGCCGAAGAGCACGGCGCCGATGACTTTATCGTCCTTCAGGACCACGCGCTTATATATACCGCGTGACGCGTCACGCAGAACGATGTCCTCCGTGCCCTCCTCGCCGCTGAACTGACCGGCGGAAAATACATCGATGCCCGAGACCTTGAGCTTGGTGGAAGTGACCGAGCCTTGATATCCATCGCCCTTCTTAGCGGTCAGATATCCCGCGGCGGCGATGCACATGTCCCAGAGCGGCGCCACGAGACCGTAACACTGGCCGCGATGCTCGACACATTCACCGACCGCGACGATCGCCGGGTCGGACGTCACCATGTGGTCGTCCACCTGCACGCCGCGATTGACCGCGAGGCCGCTGTCCTTGGCGAGATCGGTGTTGGGCCGGATACCGACCGCCATGACCACGATGTCCGCCGGCAGGATACGTCCGTCCTTCAGGCGCACGCCTTGCACTTTACTGTCGCCCACGATCTCTTCGGTGACGGCATCCACCAGCACGGCGACGCCGCGGCGCTCCAATTCGCACTTCAGAAGATATCCGGCCGCCGGATCGAGCTGACGCTCCATCAAGGTGGACATCAGATGCACGACGGTGACGTTCATGCCGCGCAACGACAGGCCGTGCGCCGCTTCGAGACCCAGCAGACCGCCGCCGATGACCACGGCATTGGTCGCGCTTTCCGCCGTACGCAGCATAACATTCACGTCTTCGATATCGCGGAAGGTCACGACACCCGGCATCTTGTTGCCGGGCACGGGAATGATGAAAGGATTGGAACCGGTCGCCAGCAGCAACCGGTCGTAGGAGATGACCTTGCCGCTGGCGCAGAGCACGACCTTGGTCGTGCGGTCGATCTTGACCACGGAGTCACCGGTATGCAGCGTGATGTCGTTGGACTGGTACCACGCGTGATCGTTGATCACGATCTCCTCAAAGGACTTTTCGCCGGCCAGCACCGGCGACAGCATGATACGGTTGTAGTTCACGCGCGGCTCGGCGCCGATGATCGTCACTTGGAAACGATCGGCGTCCCGCTTCAGAACTTCTTCAACCGCGCGGCAGGCGGACATGCCGTTGCCGACGACGACAAGTTTCTCGCGGGGCGCGGTTTCCCGGCCTTTCACAAGATGGGGCTTGGGGGCTTGCACGTTCATAAGCGCACCTGACTTTTAGGGATATCGACATGCGAGGAGTAAATCTGGTTCAGCGGCAGCCGGAGGCTGTGCACGCCGAAACCTTCGAGGTAGGACGCCGGCCGTAGGGGGTCAAACCGGCGGCCGTCGAAGAAGTTGTCCGCGCCCAGCGGAAAATCGTCGAGCATCCAATTGCCCGCATGCCCACCCTCGATCTTCACGTCATGGGCAGGCGCGGCGACGCCCATCTCGGCGGCCGCGCGGCGATATAGATCGGGACGCAGCACGGAACGGGCCACAACGCCCATGTCGCACGGCGTCGTCAAATGACCCCAGCGGTACATCTGGCCCAGGATCCAAAGGCCGTGGGACACCCACGGGAAGTTAGCTCCATAGCGGGAGAAAACATTGAAATCGGGCAGATGGCGAATCGCACCGTTCTGACTGGTGCGGTAATTGCCGGACAGCGGCGCGCCGATGATATGCGCCGGCACACCCACATATTCGGGACGCGCGAGAATCTGCGGTACATCAGTGCGGCCTTCGGGCGTGTCCAGCCACTGGGCGGCTTCGATCATCGCACACAGCAGCGCATGATGGGTGTGGGGGTGCTTCTCCATCCATGTCTGAGAAACGCTGAAGACTTTTTCTGGGCCGTTGTTCCAGAAATCGTAGCCGGTAATCAGCACCCGGCCCACACCGGCCTCGATCGCCATTTGATGCCAAGGTTCGCCGACACAGAAACCGTCGATGTTGCCGGCCTTAAGTTCTTCGGCCATGCGCGGCGGCGGCACGCCGATGATCCGCAGATCCCGGTCGGGATGTATGCCCGTGGCCGCCAGCCAATAGCGGAGCATGTAATTGTGCATGGAGTACGGAAACACCATCGCGAAGGTCAGCGGCGCACGGCCGGCATGTTTGCGCGCGGCGATGGCGGCATGTAGGGGACGCGCTGAAGCGGGATGCGTATGCGCACCGGTGGGGTCGGTCGTGCGAATCTCCTCGAACAAGGCATTCGAGACGGTGATGGCGTGACCGTTCAGCCCCATCGAGAACGCCGTCACCATGGGGAACGGGCCGCCCGTGAGACCCAGCGTCAAGGCCAGCGGCATGGGCGCCAGCATGTGCGCGCCGTCGAGATCGCCGATCACCACTTTATCGCGGAGCTGCGACCACGAGGGTTCGCGGCTGAGCGTGACGTTCAGG
>JAIEMI010000092.1 GCA_019752235.1 Rhodospirillaceae bacterium | reverse complement strand
GAGGCGCCGTTCACGTCGGAGATCGGCGGCGAATGGTTGATGCGGGTTTATGTCGACTCCGTGACCAACGAGGAGCATGTGGTTCTGGTGAAAGGCAATGTCGATGGCGCGGCGCCCGCGATGGTGCGCATGCATCACTTCAATTTACTGCCCGACGTGTTGAAGGACATGCAGTCGGTGCGCACAGGCGAACTCCATAACGCCATGCAGATGGTCTCCGACTACGGACGCGGGGTGATCGTGTTCTTTCGCGACAGCGTCACGCGGCTCTCCGAGCGTATCCGCGCCAAGGCGCGGGGCGAAGAACACACGGCGCGCCTGGTGGACTATGGCGTCGGCGCGCAGATCCTGGTTGATCTGGGCGTGCAGAACATGATCGTGCTGACCAACACATCGAAAGTCATCGTCGGCCTTGAAGGCTACGGCCTGCACATCGCCGAACAGCGTCCGATCAAGGTGAACTAACATTATGAGTCCTGTTGCGGCGACGGACAGCTTCGGGGCAAAGGCCTTGATGTTATGGCGGGGCGCCATGGGGCGTTGCCCCAACTGCGGTGAAGGCCAGGTGCTGCACCGTTACCTGAAAATTGTGCCGAACTGTTCGGCGTGCGGCGAACCGCTGGGCCATCTGCCCGCCGACGACATGCCGCCGTGGCTGACGATCCTGATCGTCGGGCACATTTTGTTTCCCAACGTCTGGTATTTCGAACGGGCCTACAACGTCCCGGTCTGGATGGAGATGGTGTTGTGGCCCACCTTGGGCCTGGTGCTGACGCTTCTCCTTCTGCCGCGCTGCAAGGGCTTTGTGGTCGCCCTATTGTGGATGCTGCGGCAGAAGGGTTAAGCGGAGTACGTCTCTTACTTCGGGACCGAGGCGCAGGTCGCGGGGTCGCTGCCGGCCTTCTCGAGAAAAGCAATGACGTCGGCGCGATGCTGCGCATCGCCGATCCCGACGAAGCCCATCGCCGTGCCCGACAGATAAGACAGCGGGCTGGCGAGGAATTCATCCAGTTTGTCGTGAGTCCAGGTGATGCCGGAATCTTTCATCACGTCCGTGTAGGACGGGTAATCCTTGACGCTGCCGGCTTTGCGGCCGACGACGCCACAATGCCGGGGCCCGATGACGTTTTCCGTCATCGAATGGCAACCGGAACACTCTTCATAAAGTTCTTCGCCGTGTGCCGGATCGCCCTTGAGCGCGGCCGCGGACGCCGAAACCGAAAGCATCATCAGTCCTGCCCCGACAAACCCTACGGCAAGACGCCCCAAGAAAGACTTAGCCACTGTGTTCTCCTCGCATAAACAGTTCGCCGCACACATATCCCCGATTGCCCGTTTGGAATCAATCGGGGAGCGGTAACAGAATATATATGGGGATTGGGGCGAAAAAACCAAATTGAAGCGGGGAATTAGGCAAGAAAGTGGCCGACAGCCTGTAAAACCGCCCGCGGCTGTTCCCGATGTGGAACGTGGCCGCAATTTGGGACGATAAGGATCTGCGATGGCCCCGCGGCGAGCGCGCCGATCATCTCCGGGTGTTTGCGTGAGCCATATTCGTCGGCATCGCCGTGCAGCGCCAGGACCGGGCAGGTGACTTTGGCGAGCCATGGCGCGAGGGTCCAGTCGGCGAAAGCCGGCGACAGCCAGCTGTCGATCCAGGAGCTGACGACCCAAGGCGCTTTTTCGCCGTGGTACTTCTTGAGGCGGCGCATCTGCACGGGGTCGTCAAAGAGCGTGCGGGCGCGGCGCACACCGTCGAGCGTGACGTCCTCGGCGAAGGCCTGGGCAGATTCCGTAATCAGCCCCTTGCAGCGCGCAAGCATCGCGGCGGCGATCACGGACATGTCTCCGCCGACGCTGTGCCCGAACAAAATGAAATCCTCTACTTGCAATGCGGCTAACACCGCCGACAAACCGCCAGACCATTCCGTGACGACAAAATTCAAATCGATTGCGCCGGGATAAGTATCCGATTTTCCAAAGCCCAGACGGTCATACGCGATGATGCGGCGGCCGGTGGCGGCGCAAAGCGCCTCCGGAAATTCGCGCCACAGCTCGGTGCTCCCCAGTGAGTCATGGAGCAGAATGATGGGAGGCTGGGTGTTTGCGGGCTGTGGCAGCCACTCCCGCGCGAATAAGCGGTGTCCGTTGAAAGCGACATCGTGGTCGCGTGTGATGGGCGGGGCGGGGGTATTCATGGGCGCGCGCACTGTACGCAACGCCTGAAACCGGGGCTAGGGCCGCGTCGGTTTAGTTGGGACGATTGATCGCGCGTGTTTCAAGCGCATTGGCCCAGAACGTAAGGCCGGAGAAATCCACCGAGGCCAGGGCGTTCATCGCCAGCAGGGCAATCACTGTCGCGGGTTCGACGCCATGCTGGCCGCTGAGTTCGGCGATTTTCGGCAGGATCTCCGGATCGCGATGCACGGCTTCAGCCCTTCATCAGGGGCGCGCCGCCGGAAGCGCGGGTCTGCATCCAGGCTTCCGCTTCGGCCAGCGAGGCGAAAGGTTTTGTACCCTGCTGCACACGTACGACGTATTGGCCGATGCCGCCGGCATCGACGACAAAATCGATAAAGCCGATCGTCTTGGGTGACTCTTCGGTGCGGTAACGCTGGGCGTAGACATGCTCACCGGAAGCGCGGTCGCAATAACGATAGGCGTCTTCTTTAGGGGCGGTGGCGGTTTGCATGGCTCTCGGCTGTCACTGTCCTGTCACTCTGTAACAGGTTGTACGTGATTGATTTCGACATGCCAATAGCTAAGTTGTTGAGACTATTGAGTTTATGTCGAAACCATTAATTAGGCCAAAAGTATTCCAGAAGGCCAAAGTCGGTTCGGTCCGCGCGCGTCATTACGTTTTTATGGCGAGGGGCCCGACAGCCGCTTTGAGGCTGTATGGGCCGGCACATAGAACAGAAAAACAGCGCGGAACAGAAAAACAGCGCGCGACCGCCTAGACTTTTTTCAGCGGACGGAATTTGGCGTGCTTCAATTCGCGGCGGATGCGTGCGGCTTCGCTTTTGGGCGTCAGCAGAAGGCGCGGTTTGCGCAGGCCCTTCACATGTCCCGCCGCGATGACGGCATTGCGCGCCGTGCCGCGCTGATCGTGCAGTTTTACCGGCCAGCCATTGTCTTTCAGGCGTTGCGCCAGTGTATCCGCCGTCAGGTCAGCTTTGTTTTCCAGGCACACGTTTATGTAAAGCGTTCCATTGGAACGCAGACAACGCCGGGCGGCCCGGCAAAAAATCTCGCCGGTGAACTGTTTGGGAATTTTTTCGCCGACGAAAGCATCGACGATCACCGCATCGTAACGGGCGCGGGTTTTGCGCATAAACGCGAGGCCGTCACCGGCGCGGCACTTGATCGCGGAGGGAAGGCCGAAATGGGCGCGCGCGAGCTTGAAGGATGTTTTGTCGATATCGACGATCGTGACGCGCTTGTCTTGGTCGTGCAGCATCCGGCCCAGGGTTCCGCCGCCGCAGCCGATCATCAGCACGGTTTTGGCGGGTTTTTGCAGCAAGAGGCCGTAGATCGTGTGGATATAGGCGTCCAGACTCACGCCATCGCGGTCCACGGCGCTCTGGAAGCCGCCCTTCTGCAGATAGGTGAGCGTGCCGGTGTCCTTTTTATAGAGCAGCCGGATCGCGCCATGCGCGGAGGCATGTCGGGTTTTCGCGGGGACTTTCATGGCGGACGCCTATAGCAGATTGTCCGCGCCTTGGGTGCTGTGTTTCAATGCCGGCCAAGCAGAAGCCCGGGCTGAAAGATGGTGCGCGTGAGCGATAAATTCTGGTTTAGGCGGGGACGGGCAGGGATAGGGTATCGCCCGCAAACCTGGCAGGGCTGGGCGAGCCTGGCGGCTTTTCTGGTGCTGCTGGGCGGTTCAGTCGAGCTCGTGCAATGGTGGCTGGGTGATGACACGCGCGGGCGGACCGTGGTGTTTGTGGTTGCAGCCGTCGAAATCCTGGGCTTTATGAAGTTCCTGAGGGGGCGGGCCGAGGCCGCGCCCCTTAAGAAATAGAGTCAAAAAATAATTGAGAGATATTCTTCATGGCCGCTGCCCCTCACATCCTGATTGTCGAAGCGCGTTTTTATGATGAGATCGCCGACGACCTGTTGAAGGGCGCGAAGGCTGTGCTCGATGCAGCCAAGGCCAAATATGATGTGGTGACGGTGCCCGGCATCCTTGAACTGCCCGCGACGGCGCTGATGGGCATGACGCCGGAGCGAAAATCGGGCCAGCGTTACGACGGCTTCATCGTGCTCGGATGCGCGGTAAAAGGCGAAACCGACCACTATGAGTATGTCTGCGCGGAATCCATGAGCGGCACCACCCGGGTCTCCCTGGATCTGAAAGCGCCCTCCGGCAACGGCATCCTGACCTGCCCGACGTGGGAACTGGCGCAGAACCGCGCCAATCCCGCGGAAGGCGATGTCGGCGGCCGGGCCGCCAAGGCCTGCTTGCGCATGATTGAGGTCAAGCACGGCTTCGGGCTATAACGCCCCCGACTTAATTAGATCGCTCTTTGATCAGTCGAAGGTCTGCACCCACGGCGGTTTCACGCGCCACTTCCGCACGTCCCATATGCGTCAGAGTCTGGAAACGTTACCTAATGACCGCACCGTCCGATCTCAGTAAGGCCGACCTTCACGAACGCAGCGCGGCGCGGCTGGCGGCGGTGCAGGCGTTATACCAGATCGAGGCTAGCCAGAATCCGCCCGAACAGATCATCAAGGACTTCCTGATCGGCAAGGTCGGCGGCCTCGCGGTGACCGAGGACGCGGACACGGCGCAGGAATCGATCGTCGCGCTGGCGACGCTCGACAGCGAGTTGTTCATCAACCTTGTGCGCGGGGTGCAGACGCGCGGTCCCGAGATCGATGAGATCATCAAAGGTGCGTTGTCGCCGGAATGGCCTTGGGAGCGCTTGGAGATGACCGTGCGGGCGATCTTACGGTGCGGTGTCGCCGAACTGCTGGTGCGTACCGACATTCCCGGCGGCGCGACGGTGTCCGAATTCATTGAAGTGGCGCACGCCTTTTACGCCGGGCCGGAGCCGCGCATGGTCAATGCCGTGCTGGACCGTGTCGCCAAGATCCTCGGCCGAGGCCGGGCCAGCACCCCATGACGGAAAAGAGAACACGCCGCGGTGAGTTCGAACTGATCGCAGAGCTGTTCTCGCCGCTGACAAAAGGCGCGCCCGGCGCGCTGGGGCTTGCGGACGACGCCGCGCTGATCGGCGTTACGCCGGGATGCGAACTTGTCGCCACCGTCGATACGCTGATCGCCGGCGTCCACTTCCGGCACGATGATCCGCCGGACCTCATTGCGCGCAAAGCGCTGCGCGTAAATCTTTCGGACATCGCCGCGAAGGGCGCTAAGCCTATCGGCTTCCTGCATGCCCTGGTGCTGAACGACGCTATCGATGATGATTTTTTGGAACGCTACGCCGCCGGACTAAAGGCGGACGTCGCGCACTTCAACATACCCCTGCTGGGCGGCGACACGACGAGCGGGCCTGGGCCGTTGACGATCTCCGTCACGGCTTTCGGCGAAGTGAAGAAGGGAAGAGCGCTGTTACGACGCGGTGGCCGGTTGGGCGACGTCGTATGCGTAACTGGCACCATTGGGGACGGCGCCGTCGGACTGGACGTTTTGAATGCCGCTGTCCAGCTTCCTGAGACCCTCGCGACGAGTGTCATAGAGCGATATCGTCTGCCGCAGCCGCGCTTTATAGCCGACAGCAAATTGGCTCCATGTGTGAGTGCTTGCATGGATATCTCGGATGGTCTGGTGGCTGATATAGGTCACTTGTGCAAAGCCTCCGGTGTTGCAGCCACGATTGAGAGGGATGCAGTCCCTCTTTCACCCGGTACTCAACACGCTGTTAAACAAAACGCGACGATCTGGAAACGCATCCTTGGTGGTGGAGACGACTATGAACTCGCCTTTACACTTTCTGCGGAGGCACTTCTGGAACTCTCAACGCTGACGGCGGGGCTAAAGTTCCCGGTCACGCCTATTGGGCGTATTGTCGCGGGCAAGGCCGGCGACGTTACGGTGCTGGCGGACGGCGCGGTTTTCCCGGTCACGGACGGCGGTTTTCGCCATCGCTGACAGTAAAACGCTGTAACGGCGGCGCCAAAATTATGTTTTACTCGGCTACCTTCCGGGGAAGAGGCGCCTATCTATGAAACGTATAATCGTCATCGTTCTGGTGTTGATGCTTGTCGCCGGCGGCACCGGCGGCGGCCTGATCATGCTGGGCATCGTCCCGAACCCGTTTAATCCCAAAGTCCCCGAGCGTGTGTTGACCGCCGCGGAGAAAGCTGCCGCGGAGATGGAGAAGAAGAACAAGTTCGTGCCGCCGCAGGCGGAGTTCAAATTGGTCAAAATGGCGGACATGGTTGTGCCGGTGATTATCGACGGCAAAGCCGAACGCCGGGTCATGCTGATTGCCCGTCTCGTGGCCGCAAGCAATGAAGATAAAAAAATCGTCGAAGCCGGGATGCCCCGCTTCCAGGATGAGATGCTGAAGGACTTGGTGCCGCACTTCCAAACCTACTTTTTGAAGCACGACATGATCGACATCCTGGATATCAAGGCCCGGCTGATGAAACACGCGAAAACGGTTTTCGGCGAGCGCGTCAAAGACGTGCTGCTGGTGAACGCTTTCGAGCAAAACAACAACCGGATTAAGTAATGGCCCCCAAACGGGGGCGCACTCGTATGTTGCACCCCGGCGACCGTTCTGGCACTCTCCCGCCGTTTTCGGGGGAACGCTGAAAAGCCTTAATATAACCCTTTGAAATCACATCTTGTTTCGCCTCTGTGACGGGGGCGGCGACAGGCCAACGAATCACAACGGGGTAAACCTATGACCTTGGAAACTATCGTCATCGCCTGCGGCGTGCTGGCGGTCCTTTACGGCATCTACGGCATTCGCCGTATCGTCGGTATGCCGGCCGGCAACGAGCGCATGCAGGAAATCGCGGGCGCTATTCAGGAAGGCGCCAACGCGTATCTTAACCGCCAATACACCACCATCGGCATTGTCGGTGTCGTCGTGGCGATCATCCTGGCGGCGACGCTGGGCCTCACGGTCGCCATCGGCTTCGTTCTGGGCGCGGTGTTGTCCGGCTTAGCCGGCTATGTCGGCATGAATGTTTCGGTCCGCGCCAACGTGCGCACGGCCGCCGCCGCCATGAACGGCGGACTCAAGCCCGCGCATGCGGTGGCTTTCCAGGCCGGCGCGATCACCGGCATGTTGGTTGTCGGCCTCGGTCTTCTGGGCGTCGCCGGTTACTACTTTGTTCTGAAGGGTCAGGAAGCTGTTCCGCCCCGCGAAATCCTCGAAGGTCTCGTGGCGCTCAGCTTCGGCGCTTCGCTGATCTCGATCTTCGCCCGTCTCGGCGGCGGCATCTTCACCAAGGGCGCCGACGTCGGCGCCGACCTGGTGGGTAAGGTTGAAGCCGGCATCCCCGAAGATGACCCCCGCAACCCCGCCGTCATCGCCGATAACGTCGGCGATAACGTCGGCGACTGCGCCGGTATGGCCGCTGACTTGTTCGAAACCTATGCCGTGACGATCGTCGCGACCATGCTTCTGGGCTCGATCTACTTCACGGGCGCCGAACAGTCCGCCGCGATGCTCTATCCGCTCGTCGTCGGCGGCGTCTGCATCATCGCCTCGGTGATCGGCACGTTCTTCTCCGGCATCGGTGCGAGCGGCAAGATCATGGCCGCCCTCTACCGCGGCTTCATCGTGACCGCCATCCTCTCGGCGGCCCTGATCGTCTACATCACGCTTGAGATGTTCGGTGAGGGGCTGACCACCACGGATGGCCGACTGATCACCGCCAACAATCTCATCACCTGCGCCTTCGTCGGCCTGGTCGTGACCGGCTTGATCATCTGGATCACCGAATACTACACCGGCACGAACTTCCGTCCGGTGAAGAGCGTGGCGGCGGCTTCGACCACCGGCCACGGCACCAACATCATCCAGGGTCTCGCGATCTCGATGGAAGCGACCGCTCTGCCGGTGCTGGTGATTTCGGGCGGCATTATCGTGGCTTACATTGCCGCCGGCCTGTTTGGTCTGGCGGTGGCGGCGACGACCATGCTGGCGCTCGCCGGTATCGTCGTGGCCCTCGACGCTTACGGCCCAGTGACCGACAACGCCGGCGGTATCGCCGAAATGTCGCACCTGCCGCCGGAAGTGCGTAAGTCGACCGACGCGCTGGACGCGGTCGGCAACACCACCAAAGCCGTCACCAAAGGCTACGCCATCGGCTCCGCGGGTCTGGCCGCCCTGGTGCTGTTCGCGGCCTACACGGAAGACCTCAAGCATTACTTCGGTGATCTGAACATCGAGTTCCGCCTTGAGAATCCCTACGTGGTGGTCGGCTTGTTCATCGGCGGTCTGCTGCCGTACCTGTTCGGCGCCATGGGCATGCAAGCCGTGGGTCGCGCGGCGGGCGCGGTGGTGAATGAAGTCCGCCGTCAGTTCAAGGAAATCCCGGGCATCATGGAAGGCACGGGCAAGCCCGACTACGGCCGCGCCGTCGACATGCTCACCAAAGCCGCGATCAAGGAAATGATTGTTCCTTCGCTGCTGCCGGTGCTGTCGCCGATCGTGCTGTACTTCGTCGTCAACATGGTTGCCGGTCAGGCTGAAGCTTTCACCGCGCTGGGCGCCATGCTGCTGGGCACCATCGTGACCGGGCTGTTCGTCGCCATCTCGATGACCTCGGGCGGCGGCGCGTGGGACAACGCCAAGAAGTACATCGAAGACGGCCACCACGGCGGCAAAGGTTCCGACGCCCACAAGGCGGCGGTGACCGGCGACACCGTTGGCGATCCGTACAAGGACACGGCGGGCCCCGCCGTGAACCCGATGATCAAGATCACCAACATCGTGGCGCTGCTTTTGCTGGCCGTTCTGGCCGCGCACTAAGCAACCCGCGACGCTTCTAGGTACAAACGCCCCGGTCGAAAGACCGGGGCGTTTTGCTGTAGCTGCACGCGCCGATTGAAGAAGTGCATCTCTGCTGCAGCCTTGTTCCCGGATTAGCGTTTGCCGACGCCTGATGGCCCTAGCTAATCTGTGGCCATGGGGCTGAGCGCAGGGGACAGGGGCCACAGGTCGCAATGACCGTGCCGGACTTTCGTTATAGAGCTTTCATCAGTTACAGCCATCGGGACCAAACCGTAGCGCGGTGGCTGCA
>JAIEMI010000304.1 GCA_019752235.1 Rhodospirillaceae bacterium | reverse complement strand
ACGGTTGGCGGCGGCGAGCGCCTCTTCGGTCGTGCGCGCGGTACCGTTGGCGGGCTGGCGCAGCTTGAGGTCGGCCAGCAGACGCTGGAAACGCTCGCGGTCTTCGGCGAGGTCGATGGCGTCGGGCGAGGTGCCGAGGATGGGAATGCCGGCGCTTTCCAAATCGTGCGCGAGTTTCAGCGGCGTCTGGCCGCCCAACTGCACGATCACGCCCAGCACTTTGCCGTTCCGCTGTTCGGTGGTGATGAGCTCGATGACGTCTTCGGCGGTCAGCGGCTCGAAATAGAGGCGGCTCGACGTGTCGTAATCGGTCGAGACGGTTTCGGGATTGCAGTTGACCATGATGGTCTCGAACCCGGCGTCGCGCAGCGCAAAGGCCGCGTGCACGCAGCAGTAATCGAACTCGATGCCTTGGCCGATGCGGTTGGGGCCGCCGCCGAGGATGATGACCTTGGTCTTGCCGGTCGGTTCGGATTCGCATTCGGCCGGATTGACGCCGTCGCCTTCGTAGCAGGAATACATGTACGGCGTCGGCGAGCGGAATTCGCCGGCGCAGGTGTCGATGCGTTTGTAGACCGGGCGCACGTCGAGCTTGCGGCGCGCGGCGGAAACGTCCGCGGTCTTCTTATCGGTGAGCTGACCGAGGCGCTTGTCCGAGAAGCCCATTTTCTTGAGGCGCAGCATTTCCTGGCGGTCCGTCGGAATGCCTTTGGCGCGCACGCCGTTTTCGGCATCGACGATGGCCTTGAATTGATTCAGGAACCACGGATCGAATTTGGTGATGGCGTGGATCTCGGCGATGGTCATGCCGGCGCGCAAGGCTTGCGCGGCCACCAGGATGCGTTCGGGCATCGGCTTGGCCAGCGCGATGCGCAGCTCGTCGTGATCCATGGTCGGCGTGCCGCTGTCGTCCAGCGAGACTTCGTTCATGCCGGTCAGACCGGTTTCCATGGACCGCAAACCCTTCTGCAGGCTTTCGGCGAAGGTGCGGCCCACGGACATGGCTTCGCCGACCGATTTCATCGCCGTGCCCAGCGTCGGGTTGGCGGCGGGGAATTTTTCGAAGGTGAAGCGCGGGATTTTCGTGACCACGTAGTCGATGGTGGGTTCGAAGGACGCGGGCGTGGCCTTGGTGATGTCGTTGATCAGTTCATCGAGCGTGTAGCCCACGGCCAGCTTGGCGGCGATCTTCGCGATGGGAAAGCCGGTGGCCTTGGACGCCAGCGCGGACGAGCGCGACACGCGCGGGTTCATTTCGATGATGACCATGCGGCCATCCGTCGGATTAATGGCGAACTGCACGTTCGACCCGCCGGTATCGACGCCGATCTCGCGCAAGCAGGCAATCGAGGCATTGCGCATCACCTGATATTCTTTGTCGGTCAGCGTCAGCGCCGGCGCGACGGTGATGGAGTCGCCGGTGTGGATGCCCATAGGGTCCACGTTCTCGATGGAGCAGATGATGATGCAGTTGTCCTTTTTGTCGCGGACAACTTCCATCTCGTACTCTTTCCAGCCCACAATCGACTCTTCGACGAGGACGGTGCCGACCGGCGAGGCGGCGATGCCGGTGCCGACGATGTGCTCGAATTCCTCGGTGTTGTAGGCGATGCCGCCGCCTTCGCCGCCGAGGGTGAAGGACGGGCGGATGATGGCGGGCAGGCCGATGTCCTTGATGGCTTCGCGCGCTTCGTCCAGGGTTTTGACCATCCGGCTGCGCGGGCTTTCCAGGCCGATCTTCGACATGGCGTCGCGGAACAGTTCGCGGTCTTCGGCCTTGACGATGACGTCGCGTTTGGCGGCGATCATTTCCACGCCGTATTTTTCGAGCACGCCCGTGTCCGCCAAGGTCATGGCGGTGTTGAGCGCGGTCTGGCCGCCCATGGTGGGCAGCAGCGCGTCGGGGCGTTCTTTCGCGATGATTTTTTCGACGATGGCGGGCGTAATGGGCTCGATATACGTGGCGTCCGCCGTGTCGGGGTCGGTCATGATCGTGGCGGGGTTCGAGTTCACCAGGATCACGCGATAGCCTTCCTCGCGCAGGGCCTTACAGGCTTGCGCGCCGGAATAGTCGAATTCGCAGGCCTGGCCGATGACGATAGGGCCGGCGCCGATGATCAGAATGCTTTTGATGTCTGTACGTTTCGGCATGGCGCTACTTAGCCTTCCCTTGGGCCTTCTGATCCGCCATCAGCTTGGTGAAGCGATGGAAGAGATAGTGGCTATCCTGCGGGCCGGGCGAGGCCTCGGGGTGGTACTGCACCGAGAACACCGGCTTATCCGTCGCGCGCATGCCTTCGACGATGCCGTCGAACAGCGACTTATGAGTCTCGATGACGTTCTTGGGAAGTGACTCGCGGTCCACGCAGAAGCCGTGGTTCTGCGAAGTGATCTCGACCTTGCCGGTTTCCAGATCCTGCACGGGCTGGTTGGCGCCGCGGTGTCCCAGCGGCAGCTTGTAGGTCTTGGCGCCGAAGGCCAGCGACAGCAGCTGGTGGCCCAGGCAAATGCCGAAGACAGGTTTACCGGTGGCGATGATGTCCTTGATCACCGGCACGGCGTATTTGCCCGTGGCCGCCGGATCGCCGGGGCCGTTGGACAGGAACACGCCGTCGGGCTTGTGGCGCAGGATGTCTTCGGCGGTGGCGGTGGCGGGCACCACGGTGACCTTGCAGCCGGCGTCGGCCAGGCAGCGCAGGATGTTGCGCTTGGCGCCGAAGTCCATGGCGACGACATGGAAATCGGGCGTGCGGCCGTCCTTCTCCAGATCGCCGTGCCCCTTTTCCTTGGTCCAGCGCGTGCCGGTCCAGGTGTAGGTCTGCGTGCAGGTGACGTCCTTGGCCAGGTCCATGCCGTCGAGGCCGGGCCAGTCCTTGGCGCGTCCATGGAGCGCGTCGAGATCGAAGTTGCCCGAAGGATCGTGACAGATCACGCCGTTGGGCGCGCCCTTGTCGCGGATCAGCCGCGTCAGACGGCGGGTGTCGAGCCCGGCGAGGCCGACCATATTGTTGGCCTTCAGCCAGGTATCGAGGTGCTGGGTCGAGCGGTAGTTGGAGGGCTCGGTGATGTCGTCGCGGATAATCAGGCCGCGGGCCGCCGGGATCATGCTTTCGAGATCCTCGGGCGTCGTGCCGACGTTGCCGACGTGCGGGAAGGTAAAGGTGATGATCTGTCCGGCATAGGAGGGGTCGGTCAGGACTTCCTGATAGCCGGTCATGCTGGTGTTGAAGCAAACTTCGCCGACATTGCTGCCGATGGCGCCGATTCCGCGTCCCCAAAACACCGTTCCATCGCCCAAAACCAAAACGGCGGTGGCGCCGGAGGGTTTTTTCGTCGCGGCGGTGGAGGACTGCGTCATCGTCGAGTCTGACCTCTTCCAGATTTTGGCTCGCATCGGGCCGCGCCGTCCTTCCAAGGTCTAAGCCCTGGATTCGACAGCCTGAAACGCGTTCTTTTGTCGTGACGTCGTAGGTACGTGGGCCCGGCCTGTGATGCCGCTGGAGACACTATCTGTTGTGTTTCGCCAGCCGCAAAACTCGGCGGTGTTTAAGCAATCGACATCACAGAGTCAAGCATTGGGGACTGTCATTTAAACTCAATAATTCAAGCATTTATTGAAGGCGCGGAAGCTTTTGCCAACGCCGGGTGAATCGGATAGTTTGATTCCTTTCCGCCATATGGATTGAGAGACGCCCCGCCATGCTGCGCACCCGTCTCAGCGATGCGATGAAAGATGCCATGCGCGCCAAGAACGAGCGCGTTCTGCAGACCGTGCGGCTGATGCTGGCGGCGCTGAAGGATCGCGATATCGCGGCGCGCCCCAAGGGCATCACGGCTATTCCCGACGACGAAATCCTGCAGATGTTCAACTCGATGATCAAGCAGCGGCGCGAAAGCATCGAAATGTTCACCAAGGGCAACCGCCCCGAACTGGCCAAGCAGGAACAGGAAGAGATTGAGGTCATCCAGTCCTTCATGCCCGCGCAGATGGACGACGCCGCGGTCGCCGCCGCCGTGAAGGAGGCCGTCGCACAGGCCGGCGCCACGTCCGTGAAGGACATGGGCAAGGTCATGGCCGTGCTGAAGGAAAAGTACGCCGGCCGCATGGACTTCAGCCGCGTCTCGGGCGTGGTGAAACAAGCCCTAGGTTAACTGAGGAACCTGGGGATAACCCTTATAAACCGGCCTAAAGCCATTGCCCCGTCGCACGGGCGGAGCGATCATTTCTCATGGCTTTCCCTCCGCAATTCCTGGATGAAATCCGCACCCGCGTCTCGGTGTCCTCGGTCGTGGGGCGGCGCGCGCGGCTGATCAAGCGCGGGCGGGAATATGTCTGTCTCAGTCCCTTCACCAACGAGAAGACGCCGTCGTTCACCATCAATGACGACAAGGGCTTCTATCACTGCTTCTCCTCCGGCGAGCACGGCGACATCTTCAAGTTCGTCATGAAGATGCAGAACCTGTCTTTCCCCGAGGCGGTCGAGCGCCTGGCGGAAGAGGCGGGGCTGGAGGTGCCCAAGCAGAGCGCCGATGAAATCCAGCAGGCCGAGCAGGGCGCGCGCGGACGGGAAGCCGTCGAGGCGGCGTGCAAGCTTTACGAGGAGGTCTTGCACGCGCCCGAAGGCCGGCGCGGTCTGGAATACCTGCAAAACCGCGGCCTTACCGACGAAACCATCAAACGCTTCCGGCTGGGCTACGCGCCGGGCGGCAACGTCATCAAGACCAAGTTCCTGGCGCGCGGCGTGAAGGAAGACGTGCTGCTGGAGACGCGGCTGCTGTCGCCCGGCAAGGACGGACGCGAGTCTTTCGACTTCTTCCGCGACCGCGTGATGTTTCCGATCTTCGATTTGCGCGGCCGGCCCGTGGCTTTCGGCGGGCGCGTCATGGGCGAAGGTGAGCCCAAATATTTGAATTCTCCCGACACGCCGCTGTTCCATAAAGGCCAGCTTCTGTACGGCATGGCGCTGGCCCGTGAAGCGGCCGCGTCCAAACGCGAGATCATCGTCGCCGAAGGCTACATGGATGTGATCGCCCTGGCCCAAGCAGGGTTTACCAACGCGGTCGCGCCTTTGGGCACGGCCATGACCGAAAGCCAGATCGAACTGCTGTGGCGTATGTCTCCGGAACCGATCCTGTGCTTCGACGGCGATAAAGCCGGTCGTGGCGCGGCGTTGCGGGCGGCCGAGCGGGCTTTGCCGCTGCTGAAACCGGGCTTGTCCTTGCGTTTCGCGCTGATGCCGGCGGGCAAGGATCCCGACGACATCTGCCGCCGCGACGGGGCCGGGGCCATGGCTCAGGTTCTGGCCGAGGCCGCGCCGCTGTCGGACGTGCTGTGGCGGCAACTGCTGCTTGAACACCAGACCGACACCCCCGAACGGCGGGCGGGTCTTGAGAAGGCCGCCATGGCCAAGGCGAGCCAGATCGCCGACGGCACGGTCCAAGCGCAGTACCGCCGCCTGTTTAAAGACCGGCTTTTTGAGCTGTTCCGGCCCCAAAGCACCAAGGGATCGGGTTACGCGGCGTGGCGCGGCGGCAAAAACCAGGGCCGCGGGGGGCAAAAACCGCCTTCGCCGCTGCCCCCGGCCCCGCTTCGCCGCACCGGGCGCGACGCCGGCGGTGTCCAGCGAACCCGCGAGGGCATTTTATTGGCCGCTTTGATCAATCATCCTGGCCTCAGGGATCATGTGGAAGAGCGGTTGGGGGGCATGAGTTTTGCCGATTCGCGCCTTGACTCATTAAGACAAACGGCCTTAATGCACCTCGCTCAAAATCCCGAACTTGATTTTGAAGCGCTCCGAGCCCACTTAGCGAATCTAGGGTTTGCCGAAGACCTCGGAAATCTTTTAAATTCAGACGTCTACGTCCATGCGGGCTTCGCACGCCCGACGGCATCCATGGATCAGGCAACGGCCGGCTGGGATCATACGTTTGCGTTGTGCCAGAGGACGGACCTGGAGGCGGATTTCGAGCGCGCCAAAGCCGAGTTGGAAGCTAACCCGTCGGATCAGACGTGGGCGACATTCATGGCGTTAAAGGAACAGGTTCAGCCGGATGAAGACGAGGACGGCAACGGACCTGATTTCGATGATGCAGGTCACCATCGGCGCTAAAACGTAAAACGGCGCGGCCCATAGGGGGATATGGTCCGCACCGGCGTTATATGTGTGTGTGAGTAAGAGTAAGAGTTTGAGGCGGGGAAGAGGATGGCGATGAAAGCGGCTCATAAATCGGCGGGCAAGACGCCTCCGGCCAAAGCGCAAGCCGCGAAAGCTTCCGCTGCCAAAGGCGCGTCCGCAAAGCCCGCAACCGCAAAGTCCGCAACCGCCAAACCCGCCGCGAAATCCAGCGCGAAACCCGTGCCTAAACCTGCCGCCGGCAAACCGGCGGCCAAGGCTGCCGCCGCCCCCAAGGCCACCGCCCCGAAAACCCCGGCCTTGAAAGCAACAGCGCCCAAAACACCGCCGATCAAAGCTCCGGCGGTCTCGAAGACAACAACAAAACGTATCGAGCAGGGACTCAAAACACCGATGGCGAAAGCTGCGACGGCCGCAAAAGAAGAACCGCGTGAAGACGCCGCCCAAACCCCAGCTACGCCGGGCGACAGCCCGCTCTTGGATTCCACCAACGCCTCCGTCAAGAAGCTGATCGCGAAAGCCAAAGAACGCGGTTACATCACCTATGACGAACTGAACGCCGCGCTGCCGTCCGAGGAAATGACCTCGGAGCAGATCGAAGACACCATGTCGATGCTCTCGGAAATGGGCATCAACGTTGTCGAAGGTGAAGAGGCCGAAGAGCCGGAAGCGGCCGCCGAAGGCGAAGAGACGGCCAAGCCCGAAGCTTATGCCGGCGGCAATATCGACGAAGACGACGTCGGCCGTACCGACGACCCGGTGCGCATGTACCTGCGCGAAATGGGCTCGGTGGAGCTGCTGTCGCGCGAAGGCGAAATCGCCATCGCCAAGCGGATCGAAGCCGGCCGCGAGATGATGATCGGCGGGATTTGCGAAAGCCCCATCACCATCCGTTCGCTGCTGTCGTGGCACGACGCCCTGCAGGACGGCAAGATGCTCCTGCGCGACATCATCGATCTCGACGCCACCTACGGCGCGGGCGCCAGCGATACGGCGTCGGATCAGGAGCTGGAAATCGACGTCGTCTCCGAACCCGCCGACGGCGGTGACGAAGACGGCGGCGCGCCTAAACCCGCCAACGGCCGTGTCCTGGAAGCCAAGGCGCCGAGCGCGCCGGCGGCCGGCGCGGTGCCGGGCGTACCGGGACTTCCCGGCGGCGTTCCGGGCGCCCCGGGCGGACAGCCGGGCAGCCTGGACGAAAACGACGAGGCCGCGGTTTCGCTCGCCGCCATGGAATCCTCGCTGATGCCGCAGGTGCTGGAAGCGTTCGAGAAGATCGCCTCCACCTATGGCCGCCTGAAGAAGTCACAGGAATCGCGCCTTACCACGCTGCAGCAGGGCGAAGAGATCGAGAAGGGCGTCGAGCGCCGCTTCCAGAAGCTGAAGGCCGAACTGGTCGAGCTGATGGACGCCGTGCATCTCAACAACGCGCGTATCGAAGCGCTGGTTGAGCAGCTCAACGACCTCAACCGAAAACTGCTCGGCCTTGAAGGCCAGATCCTGCGTTATGCGCTGAAATGCCGCGTGAAGCGCGAAGAGTTCCTGGAAAACTATTACGGCAGCGAGTTGGACCCCAACTGGCTGAAGCGCGTCCAGAAGCTGACCACCAAAGGCTGGAAAGACTTCACGACCCGCTACGTCAAGGAAATCGAAGCCCTGCGGGCGCAGGTGTCGGCGATCTCCGACGAGGCCGGCGTGTCCATCGCCGAGTTCCGCCGCATCGTGAATACGGTGCAGAAGGGCGAACGCGAAGCCAGCCGCGCCAAGAAGGAAATGATCGAAGCCAACCTGCGCCTCGTGATTTCCATCGCCAAAAAGTACACCAACCGCGGCCTGCAATTCCTCGACCTGATTCAGGAAGGCAACATCGGCCTCATGAAAGCGGTCGATAAGTTCGAGTACCGCCGCGGCTACAAGTTCTCGACCTATGCCACGTGGTGGATCCGTCAGGCGATCACGCGTTCGATCGCCGACCAGGCGCGCACCATCCGTATTCCCGTGCACATGATCGAGACCATCAACAAACTGGTGCGCACCAGCCGCCAGATGCTGCACGAAATCGGCCGCGAGCCGACGCCGGAAGAACTGGCGGAAAAGCTGCAGATGCCGCTGGAGAAGGTGCGCAAGGTTCTGAAGATCGCCAAAGAGCCGATCTCCTTGGAGACGCCGATCGGCGACGAGGAAGACAGCCATCTCGGCGACTTCATCGAAGACAAAAACGCGGTGCAGCCGCTGGACGCCGCCATCCACGGCAACCTGCGCGAAACCACCACCCGCGTGCTGGCCAGCCTGACGGCCCGCGAAGAGCGCGTGCTGCGCATGCGCTTCGGCATCGGCATGAACACCGACCATACGCTGGAAGAAGTCGGCCAGCAGTTCTCGGTCACCCGCGAGCGAATACGTCAGATCGAAGCCAAGGCCTTGCGCAAGCTGAAGCACCCAAGCCGGTCGCGAAAGCTGCGCAGCTGCCTCGACAACTGACGGCACGTCAGCGAGAAGTTCAAAAGGCCGGTGTGCAAACGCCGGCCTTTTTGTTTTGGGGGAAAGAGTCCCCACCGCAACGGTGGGCCCGTAGCTCAACTGGTTAGAGCAGGCCGCTCATAACGGTCTGGTTGCAGGTTCAAGTCCTGCCGGGCCCACCAATTCTTTCAATGGGTTAGAGTGAAGTGGCAAAAGTTAATTTTGGGCGTAAGTGAAATGTAAGTGAAGGTTTGTTCTTTGTACGTTCCCGGACGCTCACGTACAGACAGGGATACTGCTGTCCACCGAGAACCCACCTACCACCGAATGCGGGGCCTGTGGTGAGATGAAGCTCGCTGGTGGTGACGCTGAACTAACTAAGTCGGATTGCTGGCTCGTTGCCCTAGGCTGATATTGCGGGTGGAGGGTGGCTACCAATGACGGTAGGAGAGGTGGTCGAATACCGAGCTTGCTGGGCGGAGCAACTTAGCAGTGTCGAAGTCCGGGAGTTTGAGAGGCTATTGAAAGGTGCCCTAGCGCCGATCCTGGCAGAGCTACCAGACAGCGCTCGTAGTTCGCTGTTCCGTGACGCACGAGGCATTCTGCTCTGGCATCATATCAACGACGTTCAAATGGCACTGAACAGTCCACCCGC
>JAIEMI010000077.1 GCA_019752235.1 Rhodospirillaceae bacterium | reverse complement strand
GTGATTGAGTCGGTCTTCCGTGCGCAGCGCGGCATCGTGGACATCCTCGGCATCCCGGATCTGCTGACGAAAATGTATGCGTCCACTTTGCATGCCGTGCACAACCAAAGCGTCACCATCACGGGCGATACGGCGGAGGGAGAAACGTACTGCGTCGCCTATCATGTGAAGCACCCGAAAGACGGCAAGAACATGCGCTTTGATTACGGCATCAAGTACAAGGACAGCTTCCGGCGTGTGAACGGCGCGTGGCGCTTCAGCCGGCGCTATTTGCATCTCGAATGGACGCAGTTGTCGGAAGTGCAGATTCCAGCGGCGCCGGCCAGCACGCCTTCCTAACCCGGCCGCTTGAAACCGTGATCGGTGACCACAGGAACATTGGTCCACCGGCCTTCGGGCGTCCGCATGAAACCGCCTGCCGCCAGCGCGCCGCCATCGAGATGCACGGTCGTGCCCGTCACCCAGCCTGAGAGTTCCGTCGCCAGGAACACCGCGCAACCGGCGGCATCGGCGGGCGTGCCGAAACGTCCCAGCGGAATCCAGCGCTTGATGTGATCCTTGTACTGCGGCGCGATGGCCGCCGCGACCGGCACCTGCGGCGTGTCGGTGGTTTCGGGCGCAATGGCATTCACACGGATGCCCTCGGGCGCCATTTCAAGCGCCAGGCTTTTCGTAAAGCCTGTCACGCCCGCTTTGAACGCCGCGTATATGGGGCAGGTCGGGATTCCACGAAACGCCTCAATGGTGGAGAAATTAATGATGCTGCCGCCTTGGCCGCTCTTTCTCATGAGCGGCAGCGCCGCCTTGGTGGTGACGAACATGTGCCGCAGATTGATGTGATAGAGCGCGTCCCATTCCTCTTCGGTAAAGCGTTCGAACTTTTTACCCATACCCAAGTAGTCGCCGACGTTATTGACGAGAATGTCCAGGCGGCCAAATCTTTCGCCAATCTGATGAACGGCGGCTGTCATATCGGCGGTTTTGCGTGCATCGCCGGTGATAACCAGCCCTTCCGTTCCAAGAGCGGCGCGCACATCGTCCGCACGCTTCGGATCGATCTCCACCACCACGGCTTTGGCGCCCAGGGCCGCATAAGCCTCTGCAATTGCGCGGCCTATCCCCGCGCCCCCGCCCGTAACCAATGCAACTTTGCCATCAAGGCGAATGCTGGGAGCAGTCATGTCTGGCCTCTTTGTAATGGTGAAAATCGGCTGAAGGTCGCTTCCGGCCCTTGCGGGCCGGGAACCGAGATTCCATCATAGCCCATCCGCGGACGAACGGCAGTGGGACGGCTTCCCGGGGCTCAAAAACAATCAAATGGCCCTATACCCTAAATCGGCGGCGACTATTCCCTCAGCTTTTATATTTGGTGTCTCATGCGTGTCCTAATCGTCGAAGATGATCCCATGCTCGGCATGGCTCTCAACCGCGGCATCGGTCAGGCCGGGTATATCCCCGCCCTCGCCACCAACGGCGAAAGCGGCCTGGATATGGTGCGCGACAATTCCTTCGACGTCATGATCCTCGACATGAACCTTCCGAAGATGACCGGCGCCGAGGTGCTGAAAACGTTGCGCGAAGCGCCGGCGACCAAGACCCTGCCGGTGATCGTACTGACGGCCATGGACGGCTCGGCGCAGAAAGTGAAAACGCTGGACTCCGGCGCCGACGACTACATGACCAAGCCGTTCGACTTCGACGAACTGCTGGCGCGCTTGCGCTCGCTGACGCGCCGCGGCAACGGCCAGCCCAGCAGCGTCCTGCAATGCGGCGACATCGAGCTGGACCCGGACGCCAAGGTCGTGCGCAAAGCCGGCGAAGTGCAGGTTCTCACCGCCAAGGAACTCAAGGTTCTGACGCTGTTGCTGGAACGCAAGAACAAGATCGTCGGCAAGGCGCAGATCGAGACCCAGCTTTATGGCTATAATGACGATGTCGAAAGCAACACCGTCGAGGTAACGATCTATTCCCTGCGTAAGAAGCTCGGCAAGGACTTCATCCAAACCGTGCGCGGCATCGGCTACTTGGTCAAGCAGTGACGCGCTTCTCGGTACGGCGGCGGCTGTTCTTTCTCATCGCCGCCGTCACCATCTTCGCGGTTCTTGGCGTCCAGCTGATCGTAGTCAAGGGCGCCGAAAAGGAAATCGCCGAGGAATACAATGCCAAGCTCATCGCCGACGCCGAGGTGATGTGGAACAGCATTCGCGACGAAGTCGCGCGCGGCGAGGCATTGGCGCAAGCCGAAGTCGATCTGCACGCCCTCGCGGCGGAACTGCCGACCGAGGACCAGGCGAAGATTCTCGACTACGCCGACACCCGCGCTTTCCGAATCTGGCAGAACGGCATTCTGGTAAAACGCTCCGGCAACGCGCCGTCGGAGTCGGTCCCCATGGCTCCGGTGGGTTTTAGCGACACCACACTCGGCGACTCCTCCTGGCGCGTCTACAGTCTGGAAAGCCCGGCCCACGATATCCGCTTCGAGGTGCGTGAGGATCTGTCCGGGCGTAATCGTCTGCGCCGCGAAATCCTGCTGGGCGCCGCCGGGCCCATGATCGGCCTCATCACCGTCCTGCTTGCAACCCTTTTCCTCAGTATCGACGTGGGTTTGAGCGAAATGACCCGCGTAGTCGATGCCATCGACGAACGGACGGAAGATGATCTTGCGCCCATCGACATCACCACCGTGCCGCGAGAGTTGCTGCCGGTCTTCGAAGCGCTTAATGGACTGTTCGAAAAACTCCGGCGCGCGATCGCACTGGAGCGTGACTTTGTCGATAACGCTGCCCACGAGCTGCGTACGCCGTTGACCGTGCTGAAACTGCAGACTCAGCTGGCGGCGCGCGCCATCTCGGATGCCGAGCGGCGGGAATCGGTGGTTGCATTGGAAGCCGGGATCGCGCGCGCGTCAGCGGTGGTCGATCAACTGCTGCTGCTGGCGCGCTTTGGGACGCAGGATGCGCCGATGGAAAGTGTCAACCTGTTCTCGCTCGCGCAAACGGCCATCGCCGTAAACAGCGCCCTGCCGGTGGACAAGAATATTGCGCTGTCTTTGGAAGGTGACGAAAGCCTAACGGCCGCCACTAACAGCAAACTCGCGGGCATTCTGGTCGGTGTCTTGTTGGATAACGCCTTCAAATATACCCCCGCCGCGGGGAATGTAACCGTGCGCATCGTCGATGACGGCACGCCCGGCATCATCATCGACGACACGGGTCCGGGCATTCCCGCCGACAAGCGGCAGAAGGTTTTCGACCGCTTTTACCGGGTAGCCGAAGCCGTAACGCCCGGCAGCGGCCTAGGACTCGCCATCGCGAAACAAATCGCGGATCGCCTGAACATCCGCATCGATCTGGGCGATCCCCCCGCCGGCCGGGGTCTACGTGTCCAAGTATGGTTTCCCTCTCCGATGGCCGCCTAATCCGTAGGCCTCACAGCCGACATGGCGTATGCTTGCGCTATGTAACAGAGCCTTTGAGGTTCATGACGGAATGACGTTTCAAACGCCCGGCATGTTATGGCTGCTTCTGGTTCTGCCGCTGGCGGTACTGGCCTATATCTTCTTGCTGCGACGGCAAAAACGCTCGGCGCTGCGCTTCGCCAGCCTTGGTCTGGTCAAAGAAGCCCTGGGGCCGGGACAGAAATTCCGGCGCCATTTACCCCCTGCGGTCTTTCTCGTGGCCATGGGCCTTGCCGTGTTCTCCATCGCGCGCCCGGCGGCGGTGATCACCCTGCCCTCGCAGCGCGAGACCATCGTCCTGGCCATGGATGTCTCCGGCAGCATGCGCGCCACGGACGTGGACCCGCGCCGCATCAGCGCCGCCCAGGCCGCCGCCCGCGATTTCGTCAAGGACCAGCCGCGCACCGCGCGCATCGGCGTTGTCGCGTTTTCGTCCACGGCCATGACCGTGCAGCAGCCGACCCTGAACCGCGAGGATGTGATCGCCGCCGTCGAACGCTTGCAGCCGCAGCGCTTCACCGCCGTCGGCAGCGGCATCCTGGTAGCGCTGCAGAATATTTTCCCGGGCGCGAGCTTTGATGAAGAATCGCCGCGCAGTCTTCCAAGTACACAAGGCGCGCCCCTCGGCGGCGACACGCAAGTCGAACAGCAGCCCTTCATGCCCGTTCCCCCCGGGTCTTATACTTCGGCTGTCATCATTTTGCTGTCGGACGGACAGACCAACGTCGGCGCCGATCCCGTCAAAGCCGCCCATGCCGCGGCCGATCGCGGCGTGCGTGTCTTCACGGTCGGTTTTGGCTCGGATCAAGGTGGCGTGGTGGACTTCGAGGGGCGCTCGGTTTACGTCCAGCTCGACGAAGAAACCCTGAAGAAAATCGCCGACATCACGCGCGGCGCATATTTCCGCGCCGGCTCGCAGGCCGAGCTCAACGAGATTTACAAGACCTTAACGACCAAGCTGATTATGGAGACGCAGCAGACGGAAATCACCGCGCTCTTCGCCGCCGCAGCGGCGATCATGGCTGTGATCGCCGCGGCGCTATCCATGATGTGGGCGGGGCGCATCGCTTAAGCCATCATGAGTCTTAGGCCGTCATGAATCTACAAGCCGGGTTGGGGCTGCTCCGGTCGATAATCGTCTACCGGGTTGATCCTCTGCACAAATGGCGCCTGCGCCGCTTTTACCGGTCCATCACCACAGCGGGGGACTTGGTGTTCGACGTGGGGGCGCATGTCGGCGACCGCATCAATGTTTTCACGGACCTGGGCTGCCGCGTTGTTGGCGTGGAGCCACAACCGCTGCTGCAACGTATCCTGCATTTCTTTTATGGCGGACACCGCGATGTGGCTCTGGAAGCCTGCGCCCTGGGCGCGGCGCCCGGCACAGCGGACATACTCATCAGCCAACGGCATCCGACCGTTTCAAGCTTGTCACCGGACTGGGTAAAAACCACGAGCCTAGAGTTTAATTTCCGCAACGTCGTCTGGAATCATCGCGAGCCGGTGAAAGTTATAACCCTGGACGATTTGATCGCGCGCCACGGGCTGCCCCGGTTCTGCAAAATAGACGTGGAAGGGTTTGAGACCGAAGTGCTGCGCGGACTCACCCAGGCCATTCCGCTGCTGTCTTTCGAGTTCCTGACAACGCAGCGCGATCTGGCGCGCAAGTGCCTGGCCGAGATCACGCGACTCGGAAACTATCGCTTCAATATTTCGTACGACGAGCGCCTGCGGTTCGCTTGGGAGGAATGGCGTGACGGCGACGACCTATTGCGCCACTTGGAAAGCCTGCCGGCTGGCGTCAGGTCGGGCGATATCTACGCGCGACTTGAGGCCACAGCAGGTTGATGGCCAGCCCGCCGACGATCAGCGCCGCGGCGGCGATTTTCCACAGCGGCAGCGGCTCGTCTAGAAATGCAACCGCCGTGGCCAGACCGACCACGGGCACCAGCAATGCCCATGGCGCGACAGTCGCAGTCGGATGCCGCGCCAGAAGCCACCCCCACATCACGTAGCCAAACAACGTATTGCCGAAGGATTGCCACGCTACACTCGCCCAGGCGTAGACGTCGGCGTGCATCAAGCCGTCTGTGATCGCGGGCCAGCCTTCGACGACCAGGGACAGCACAAACAGTGGCGGCGCGGAAAACAAGCTGGCCCAGACGACGTAAGCGAGTGCATTGACCCTTCCGCTGCGCTTGGACACCAGATTGCCGCCTGCCCAGCACAGCGCGGCAAACAGCACCATGGCCAGGCCCGCCGACGTCGTGGTCTGATCCACATACACAGCGATAACGCCGATCCCCGCCACCGCGAGAATCAACGCCGCCCACTGAAACGGCTGCACGCGCTCGCGCTCCAACCACATGGACAACAGGATGGTGAAGACCACCTGGGTTTGGATCACCACCGAGGTCAGGCCGGGAGAGATATGGCCGTTCATGGCGTAGTAGATCACGCCGAACTGGCCGACACCGATGAGGAGGCCGTAGGCCGCCAGATGCAGCCACGGCACCTGCGGGCGTTTCAGGAAAAACACCGCAGGCAATAGCGCGAGGGCAAATCGCAACGCCGCAAACAACAGCGGCGGCAATTGGTCCAGCGCAACCTTGATGACAACAAAATTGCTGCCCCAGACCGTGGCAACCGCGAAAGCTAAGAGAGCGTGCTGCCAAGGAAAGGGCTGAGATTTCATCGCCGCCGGTGACTAAGAAGAACGAGAATGCCGGTCATAGCGATAAATCCAGCCATAGTCACCATGCCCAAACGGTAACTCTGGTCTGCATCTTTGAAGTAGCCGATGATCGCCGGGCCGAAATAGCCCCCCGTATTCCCCAGCGCATTCACCAGCGCGATACCGGCCGCCGCCGCAGTGCCCGTCAGCATGGCGGTCGGCAACGTCCAGAAAGCGGGAATGCCGGCATAGACACCCGCCGCGCCGACGATCATCCCGGCGAACGCCCAGAGAGGCGATCCGTCCAGATAGGCCGCCGCCAGGAAACCCAGCGCACTGAGAAATGCCGGCGCCACCACGTGCCAGACACGTTCGTTGACTTTGTCGGAATGACGCCCGCACAGGTACATGGCCGCCGCCGCGCCGATATAAGGTATGGCGGTGATGAGGCCGACCTGCATTTTTGTCAGGTCGCCGAGACCGTTCACGATCTGCGGCAGCCAGAAGCCGAGGCCGTAAATGCCCACTGTCATACCGAAGTAGATCAGGCCATAGAGCCAGACGCGCGGATTCAGCAGCGCCTGTTTCAAGGTGTGGCTGTGTCCGGCATCACGCGACGGCGCGTCTTCTTCTACCAACCGTATGAGTGTGGCTTTCTCCTCGGCGGTCAGCCACGTCGCGACTTCAGGCTTGTCCGTCAAGAACCGCAGTACGACAAAAGCCAACAGGATCGGCGGAATGCCTTCCAGCAGGAACAGCCACTGCCAGCCGGCGAAACCCAGCCCCTCGATGTTCATAATCGCGGTGGACAGCGGCGCGCCGATGACGTTGGACAACGGCACGGCGATCATGAACGCGCCCACGATGCGTCCGCGCTCCCGGGCCGGAAACCAGTAGGTGAAATAAAGGATCATGCCGGGGAAAAACCCCGCCTCGGCCGCACCCAACAGGAAGCGCAGGATATAAAAGCTGGTGGGGCCCTCAACGAACGCCATACCGCAGGAGATGATGCCCCAGGTAAACATAATGCGCGCGATCCAGCGCCGCGCGCCGTACTTCTCCAGCGCTATATTGCTGGGCACTTCCAGCAGCATGTAGCCCAGGAAGAAGATGCCCGCGCCGGTACCGAACACCGTGGCTGAAAAGCCGAGATCGGCGTTCATGGTCAATGCCGCGAAGCCGATGTTGACCCGGTCGAGGAAGGCCACGAAGTACAGCACCATCATGAACGGAATGATCCGCCACATGACCTTCGATATAAGCGCCTCGCGCGGCACCGTCCCCGTCTCGTTCATTATCTTCCCCCTTTACGCCGCGTTTAGTTTATCCCGGATCTCCGCAAGAAATTCATAGGAACGCAACCGCGCCGCATGCTCATAGATTGACGTAACGACCATCAGTTCGTCCGCACCGGTCTGCCGGATGATTTCCGCCAGCCGCGCTTGCACGGTATCCGGCGCACCGACCACGGCGAAAGACAACATGCCTTGTGCGTGGGCTTTTTCCGCCGCGGTCCAATAGCTGTCGATATCATCGATGGGCGGCGGCATTTGGCCGCGTGTCCCGCGTACCAGATTGGCGAAGCTCTGTTGGACCGACGTGAACAAACGTCGTGCTTCGGCGTCGGTTTCGGCGACCACGATGTTGACGCCGATCATGGCGTAGGGCTTTTGCAATTGTTGCGACGGCTGGAAGGTGCCGCGGTAAATCTTCAGGGCTTCCATTAACGCGTCCGGTGCGAAGTGAGATGCGAATCCATAGGGCAGCCCCAACACACCCGCCAACTGCGCACCGAACAGGCTGGAGCCCAAAATCCACAGCGGAATATTGGTGTTTGTGCCCGGCACCGCCTGGACCGACTGGCCCGGCTGCAAGGGCCCCAACAAGGCCTGCAGTTCCAACACATCCTGCGGAAAATTCTCGGCGTTCTCAGGCGCACGCCGTAGCGCGCGCAATGTACGCTGGTCGGTACCCGGCGCACGGCCCAGACCAAGGTCGATGCGCCCCGGAAACAGCGCTTCCAGCGTGCCGAACTGCTCGGCGATCACCAGCGGGGAATGGTTCGGCAACATGATGCCGCCCGATCCCACGCGGATTTTCTTCGTGCCCGCCGCCACGTGGCCGATCACCAGCGACGTCGCCGCGCTGGCGATGCCCACCATGTTGTGGTGTTCAGCAAGCCAGTAGCGTGTGTAGCCCCATCCCTCGGCATGCTGCGCGAGGTCGAGTGTGTTGCGCAAGGCATCCGAAGGTGTGGAACCTTGCGGGACTTGCGCGACATCGAGAATGGAAAATAAGGTCATGCGCGATACTGACAGCTATCCGTGCCCAGGCAAGGCGTTACAGGTCAACTTTACGTGGGGGACTTGCCCTTCAAAATCGCCCGCATAGCGGCTTCGCCGAAAAGGTGCGTGGCGGAGGACGTCATATCAGGGTTCTTGCGCAGCTCCAGACCGCCGTCCACGGCGAAACTTTGGCCCGTGACCCAGGACGCTTCCGGTCCCGCGAGGAAACGGACCGCCGCGCCGACGTCTTCGTTTTCACACAGCTGGCCCGGCACGCGTTGGCGTAAGGGCGTCTGCTCCACCCACGGCGTCAGCAGCGCCGGATTGGTGAAGAGCGGCTTATCAGGCGCATTACGGACGAGGCCCGGGCGCACAGAGTTGACGCGAATACCCGCCGGCCCCAACTCCTCCGCCGCCGCTTTGACGAAATTTTCCAACCCGCCCTTGGCGGTGTGATAGGCCGCGAGCCAGGCAAATGTGAGTTTCGCCGCCGTCGATGAGACGCAAACGATGGAACCGCCATGGTCCATCAGCGGCGCGCCGTAGCGCACCGCCAAGAACGCGGTGATAATGTTGATATCGAGCGCTTCGCGGAAAGTTTCCGCCGTATGCATCAAGATGGGGCGGAAAGCCGCCGCGCCGACAGTCGAGACGATGATGTCGAGGCGTTTCTGGATACCGTAAGCAATCTTCAGCGCCGCCTGAACATCTTCGGCGCTTTGCGCGTCACCGGCATAAATCTCGACAACCCCTTTAGGAACATCGGCGAGCAACGCTTTGCGCGAGTCTTCCAGGGCATCCTTGCAGCGGCCCATGACGGTCACCGCCGCGCCGTCCTGCAGCTCGAACGTGCGGGCGTCCTCGATCCCTGCCCGCGTGACCGTC
>JAIEMI010000165.1 GCA_019752235.1 Rhodospirillaceae bacterium | reverse complement strand
CAGGTCAACGCCGAGCAGGCGGGTGATCAATATCTAGGGGGCGTCGGCGGCCAGCCGGAATACGTGCGCGCCGGCCACCGCTCGCCGGGCGGCTATTCCATCATGGCGCTCCAGTCGTCGGCCAAGGATGGCACGGTCAACAAGATCACCACCCGCCTGACGACCCCGGTGGTCACTTCGCCGCGTATCGACGTCGATGTGGTGATTACGGAATACGGCGCCGCCGAGCTGCGCGCCCAGCCCTTGCCGGAACGCGCGCGGCGCCTCATCGCCATCGCGCACCCGAATTTCCGCGAAAGCCTGGAGCAGGAAGCTCAGCCCATCTTCAAGCGCGGCTATTAAATAGACTAAACTCCCCAAAAGGGGAGGATTCCTCAGGAATCTTAAAGGAGCAGGGACGTGGCAGTGAATAAGATTTACCCCAATGCAAAGGCGGCCCTGGCCGGTCTTCTGCATGACAACATGAGCATTATGTCCGGCGGCTTCGGCCTCTGCGGCATTCCGGAAGCGCTCATCGACGCGGTGCTGGAATCCGGCGTGAAAGGCCTCACGATCATTTCCAATAACTGCGGCATCGACGATGTCGGCCTGGGCAAGTTGCTCAAGACCCGCCAGATCAAAAAGATGATCAGCTCCTACGTCGGCGAGAACGCGACCTTCGCCAAGCAGTTCCTGGCGGGCGAGCTGGAAATCGAATTCAATCCGCAAGGCACCCTGGCCGAGCGTATTCGTGCCGGGGGTGCGGGCATTCCCGCCTTCTACACCAAGACCGGTTACGGCACGCTGGTGGCGGAAGGTAAGGAAACGCGTGAATTCAACGGCGACCATTACGTCATGGAAACCGGCCTCTTCGCCGATCTCGCCCTGGTGCACGCCTGGAAGGCCGATCCGGAAGGCAACCTGATCTACAACAAGACCGCGCGTAACTTTAACCCGATGATGGCCACTGCCGCCAAAACCACGGTCGTCGAAGTCGAGGAGATCGTGAAGCAGGGTGAGCTGAACCCCGACCACATCATCACGCCGGGCATCTTCACCAAGCGCATGGTGAAGCTCGAGAAGGTCAACAAACACATCGAACAACGCACCGTGCGCAAGCGCGCGGCGGCGGAATAGGGGACACGCACATGGCTTGGGATAGAGACCAAATGGCCGCGAGAGCGGCGAAAGAACTCAAGGATGGCTACTACGTGAACCTCGGCATCGGTATCCCGACGCTGGTCGCGAACCATGTTCCCGCCGGTATGTCGATCCAGCTGCAAAGCGAAAACGGCATGCTGGGCATGGGTCCGTTTCCCTTCGAAGGCGAGGAAGACCCGGACTTGATCAACGCCGGCAAGCAGACCATCACCACGCTGCCGACCTCCAGCTTCTTCGACAGCGCGTTCTCTTTCGGTATGATCCGTGGCGGGCACATCAATTTGTCCATCCTGGGCGGCATGCAGGTCTCCGAGAACGGCGACCTCGCCAACTGGATGATTCCCGGCAAGATGGTCAAAGGCATGGGCGGTGCGATGGATCTGGTCGCCGGCGTGCCGCGCGTGGTCGTGCTGATGGAACACGTCGCCAAAGGCGACGAGAAGAAGATCCTGAAGCAATGCGCCTTGCCGCTGACAGGCAAAGGCGTCGTGCACCTGATCGTCACTGATCTCTGCGTATTTGAAGTGGCCCGTCCTGGCTTGACCCTGGTCGATATCGCGCCCGGCGTCACGCTCGACGAGATCAAGGCCAAGACCGAACCGGACTTCAAGAACGCGCTGAAATAGCGCTCACGCAAGACCAAGAAAAAGGCACCGCGTAAGCGGCGCCTTTTTTATTGTGCTGCTTTTGCGTTTAGCTGGCTTTCACCAGTTCCATGATGTTACGCGCCTGCTTCAGGTGCGGCAGGTCGAGCATCACGCCATCCAGCGATGCAACGCCTGTATCCGCCTGAGCAAAGGCATCCAGCACGCGCTGGGCATGGGCGATTTCTTCGTCACTCGGGCGGAAGCCAGCGTTGATGATCGGCACCTGCGCCGGATGAATGGCGACTTTCCCCGTCCAGCCTTCACGGCGGATGCGTTTGCACCAGGCCAGTAGACCCGCTTCGTCTTTGAACTCGGTATAGGCGGTATCGATGGCCTGCAAGCCCGCGGCCTTCGCGCCCAACAGGCTCATGGACATAGCCATGTGGTACGTCAGTTCGTAGTTACCCTGCGGGTCTTTGTTGCCGCCGGCGCCGATATCCGCCGCCAAATCCCACGGGCCCCAGCACATGCCGACTAGGCGCGGCAGCTTGCCTTTCCACTTGGCGTAGTCACGTAAGGACAGCACGCCTTCGGCGCTTTCACCGGTGATGGCGACGATCTTTGTGTGGCCTGCGGGCACGCCGTCGCGCATCTCCAGGATGTCGAGATAACGCGAGATCAGTTCCACGTCCTCGGGGCCCGAAGCCTTGGGCAGCATGATGCCGTCCGGCGCGCCGGGGCTGATGGCCGCCAGATCGCGCAAGGGCATATCGGATTCCAGCGGGTTAATGCGCACGTACAGCTTGGTCTTGCGGCCCGCCAGTGGACGCGCCTTCAGGAATTCCTGCGTGATCTGACGTCCGGCTTCCTTGCGCGCCGCGGCGACGGCGTCTTCCAGGTCGACGATGATGGCGTCGGCGGGCGAGCCGTCGGCCTTGGCCAGCTTTTTGTCGCTGTCGCCGGGGATGAAAAGCATGGAACGGAGAATCATGGGGCGCGTCCTTATTTTGATTATTTATTTCGGTTTGCGCAGCATCAGCGCCGAACGTTTGCACGAGCCCACCAGGTCGTTGTGCTGGTTATAGGCGCGATGCGCGAACACAATGATGCCCTGGTTGGGGCGCGACTTGCTGTCACGCAGCTCCAACACTTCGGTTTCCACCCGGATGGTGTCGCCGTGGAACAGAGGCTTGGGGAACCGCACTTCATCCCAGCCGAGGTTGGCGACGGTGGTGCCCAGCGTGGTCTGACCGACGGAGATGCCGACCATGAACGACAGCGTCAGGCAGCTGTTGACGATACGCGTGCCGAACTCGGTCTTCTTGGCGTATTCCTCGTCCAGGTGCAGCGCCGCGGGGTTGTGGGTCATGGAGGTGAAGAAGACGTTGTCGGCTTCCGTGATGGTGCGGCGGATGTCGTGTTGAAACGTCATGCCGACTTTGAATTCTTCGTAATACAGACCAGCCACGTTGCATTCCCTCCCGGAAGTGTTGTTGTGTTTTGACTAGAAAGCGACCTTGTCGGCGCCCTTGAGGCCCAGCATCTGGCGGGCTTCATCCGGCGTCGCGATGTCGATGGACAGATCCGTCAGAATGCGGCGGATCTTGGTGACCTGTTCGGCGTTGGATTTCGCCATCTGGCCCTTGCCGAGATAGAGGCTGTCTTCCAGGCCCACGCGCACGCTGCCGCCCATGAGGGCGCTTTGCGTGACGAAGTTCATCTGGTGACGGCCGGCGGCGAGCACGGACAGGTAATAGTCTTCGCCGAACAGCTTGTCGGCGATGAGGCGCATGTGGTGCAGGTTCTCAAGGTCGGCACCGAGGCCGCCCAGGATGCCGAAGATGCCCTGGACCAGGAACGGCGGTTTCACCAGGCCGCGGTCGGCGAAGTGGGCCAGGTTGTACAGATGGCCGATGTCGTAGCACTCGAATTCGAACTTGGAGCCGGCGCCTTCGCCCAGTTCCAACATCACGCGTTCGATCTGCGCGAAGGTGTTGGAGAGGATGAAGTCCTTGGTGCTCTCCAGATAGGGCTTTTCCCAGGGGAACTTGAAGTCTTTGATCTTCTCGGCGGCGCCCGAGATGTTGAAGTTCAGCGAGCCCATGTTGAGGGAGGCGACTTCGGGTTTCGCGCGCACCGCGCCTTCCAGGCGCTGTTCCATGGTCATGCCCAGGCCGCCGCCGGTCGTGATGTTTACAACGGCATCGGTGCTTTGCTTGATGCGCGGCAGGAAGTCCATGAATACCTTGGCGCTGGGGGTCGGCTTGCCGGTCTCGGGGTCGCGCGCGTGCAGGTGCAGGATGGCAGCGCCCGCTTCGGCGGCGGCGATGGCCTGTTCGGCGATTTCGTTGGGGGTGATGGGCAGATAGGGCGACATGGTGGGCGTGTGGATCGAGCCCGTCACGGCGCAGGAAATGATGACTTTGCTGGCTTTACGCATGGTGCGTTGTCTCCCAAATCTACCCTAACTGGGGCCGTTGATAACGCCCGCCTCGCCTTGAGTCGATAAGATTTAATACCGCGCCACAACATGTTATTGAGGCGCAAATATTCATACGGATGAAGATCATGCGGGGCTATTTCGGCATCGGGGTCGAGGGCATCAATAAGCCCTTTAACGTGGGCAATTTATTTCGCTCGGCGCACGCGTTCGACGCCAGTTTTGTCTTCACCATCGCCGCGACCTACCGGCGCTCCGAAGGCGGCCAGACCGACACTTCCGACGCCCTGGCCAACTTGCCATTTTACAGCTTTCCCACGCGAGAAGACCTCCTGTTACCGAAGGGCTGCGCACTGGTGGGCGTCGAGTTACACGAAGACGCATCCGATCTGCCCCGCTTCACCCATCCGCGCTGCGCGGCCTACGTGCTGGGGCCCGAAAAAAGCTCGTTGTCGCCGGAGCTCACCGCCCGCTGTGACCATTTGCTCAAAATCCCCACCAAGTTCTGCCTCAACGTCGGCATCGCCGGGGTGCTGGTGATGTACGACCGGCTCTTGTCCATGGGCAACTTTCCGCCGCGCCCGATCATGCCCGGCGGGCCGAAAGAGCTCGGCCAGGCCTTTGCGCGCCACCGCACACCGCCGCCGCTCGCCGAAGTGGCGCTGGCGGAACGCGACGGCGAGGAGCTCACGGATTGACGGGGGCCGCACGGTGAGTCAGCTTCGGCGATATGTTGATCTCCGCCGCAAGAGGATCGCACCCCTGATGTCTTTGCCGCTTCGCCTCGCTGTTACAGTCTTCGCGTTTCTTGCCACCGCCGCG
This sequence comes from Rhodospirillaceae bacterium, assembly GCA_019752235.1. Taxonomy (GTDB): domain Bacteria; phylum Pseudomonadota; class Alphaproteobacteria; order Rhodospirillales; family Rhodospirillaceae; genus SHVO01. The sequence goes on along the minus strand of JAIEMI010000165.1, from coordinate 4,393 downwards.
TCCGCCCAGGAAGTGAAGGTGCTGGGCACCTTCGGCAAATGGATCGCGCAGACCTATCGGGAAAATGGCCAGCCCGTCTGCTTTATGTCGGTCAAGCCCGACAAGTCGGAAGGCAACTATAAAGCGCGCGGCGATGTGCTGTTCATGGTGACGCACCGTCCGGCCGAGCGTGCGTTCGATGTGATCAGTGTCGCGGCGGGATATCAGTACCAGCCGGATTCCGACGCGGTCATCACCTCGACAGGTAAGCGTTTCAGCCTATTCACCAACGGCGAGCGCGCCTGGGCGCGCGATGCGCAGACGGATAAAGCCATCGTGCAGCTGCTCACCAAAAGCAAAACCATGACGGTCAAGGGCACGTCCAGCCGCGGCAATATCACGACCGACACATTCTCGCTGAACGGTTTCGCCGCCGCCCATAAATCCATCAGTGACGGCTGCAAGAAGCTTTAAAGCCGCGTGCCCAAAAGCTGGGTGATCAAACCGGGTTCGCCGTCGCCCACCGGTTTGCCCTCGATATGCGTCACGGGCCGCACACCCAAGGCATTGGTGAGGAACACCTCGCTCGCGCGCATCAGCATCTCCGGCGTAATGCTGCCTTCCTCGCCCTTGGCGAGCTTCATGGCTTCAGCACGCATGATTCCCGGCAAGGCGCCGTCAGCCACCGGCGGCGTCAGCATGAAGCCGTCCACCAGCACAAAGATATTAGCAACCGTGCTTTCCGCGACGCGCCCCGCCGTATTCAAAAGCAGCGCATCGTCGGCGCCCGCCGCTTCGGCTTCGCGGCGCGCCAGGATGTTGTCGAGATAGTTGGTGTGCTTGATGCGCGATAGGGGCGAGTGCTCGTTGCGGCGCGTGCCTTTGGCAATGATCACCTTCGCGGGTTCAGCGGGCGGCGGCAGGGGCGCGACGGTGACCAGCAGCGTCGGCGTCGGTTGCGGCGGTGTCGCGAGGCCGCGCACGCCGGGCCCACGCGTCAGCGTCATCCGCACCACGCATTCCTTGACGTCGTTGCCGGTGATTACCGCGCCGATCATGTTGGCGATGTGCCGATCGTCGCCGGGCAGCGGAATGCCGAGAAGATCAGCTCCGGTGCGAAAACGCGCGAGATGCGCGGCCAGGTGCCTCACCGCGTTCCGGCGCACGACGATGGTCTCGAATATGCCGTCGCCCAATGTGAAGCCGCGGTCGGCGGGATCGATGCGCGCCGCGTCCGCGTCCATCAATACGCCGTTGACGCTCATCTTCATGAGTCGAGAACGCTCAACAGCGGTTTCACCTTGGTCACGCTTTCCTCGTATTCCCGCGCCGGATTGGATTCCGCTACGATGCCGCCGCCGGCTTGCGCCACCAGGCGGCGGCCCTGGCGCACCAAAGTGCGGATCACGATAGAAGAGTCCATGGCCCCGTCAAAGCCCAGCCAGGCCACGGCGCCGCAATAGGGCCCGCGCGCGCCGGCCTCCAGATCGTGAATCACTTCCATGGCCTTGATCTTAGGTGCACCCGTCACCGATCCGCCAGGAAAAGCCGCGCGCAAGAGATCGACGGCGGTCGCCGTGGGGCGCAGTTGGCCCGTGACGACCGAGACCAGATGATGCACGGCGGGGAAAGTTTCGAGTCCGCAAAGCTCCGGCACGTTCACCGAACCCGGCACGCACACCCGCGCCAGATCGTTGCGCAGAAGATCGACGATCATCAGGTTCTCGGCGCGGTCCTTGGCGCTGGCGAGAAGTTCGGCGGCCAGGGCGCGGTCTTCGGCTTCGGAATGCCCGCGCGGGCGTGTGCCTTTGATGGGGCGTGTTTCAACTCCGCCCGCCGCATCCGCTTTTAAAAAGCGCTCCGGCGACGCCGACAGGATATGCAGGCCTTCACCCGCATTCATGAAAGCCGCGAAGGGCGCGGGCGTCGCGGCACGCAGGCGCAGATAGAGGTCATAAGACGCGGTGTTCTCGGAAATCTCGGCGAGAAAACGCTGAGTGATATTGGCTTGGTAAATGTCACCGGCGTGGATAGCCTCAAGGGCGCGCGCGACGGTGCTTTCATAAACGGTGCGCGCTGTCTCCGCGCGCCAGGTGGCCTTGATGGGTGAACCATCGACAGGCCGTGCGGTGCCCAGCCGTTGCGCCAGGGCCTCCGCGCGCGTCGCCGTGGGCGCGATGACCCGGGCTTGATGTTGCGCCATGTCGAAGGCGACCACGGTGTCGTAGATACCGACCACCATATCCATGGGCCACGGCGTGGTCTTGGGCGCGGGCAGCTTTTCGAGCACGCCGCCCAACTCGTAAGAAAAGAAACCCACGGCTCCGCCGCTGAACGGCGCGGGACCGGTCTTTGTGCGCGGAAACTTGGCCAGTTCCGCCGCGACCACGCTGAAAGGATCGCCGTCGCGCGCCTGACCGTCCACGGTCACGCGCCAGGGCGCGGGCGTGCAGCGGATCGTGCGGACGGGATCGACGGCGATATAGGAGAACTTGCCTTGCGGTCCCGGCAGCGCGCTGTCCAGCAGCACCGCCATGTCGTCCTGGGTTAACGGCGCGAACGCCGCTGCCGGATCACGGAACGGAATGGAGAGGACGACGGGCGCGGTGTTCACAAGATGCCGCTTTAGGCTGGCGGCGGCAGCACACGGTCGGGCGGGGTATGGCCGTCGCAGAAGGCCCGGATATTGATGATGACCTTTTCGCCCATGTTGATGCGGCCTTCGATGGTGGCCGAACCCATATGCGGCAGAAGAATCACATTCTTCATGGCGAGCAGCTTCTGGTTCACCGCGGGCTCATGCTCGAACACGTCCAGCGCGGCGCCCGCCAGTTTGCCGTCCTGCAGCATGCTGACCAGTGCGTCTTCATCGACGATCTCGCCGCGCGCCAGGTTGACGATGTAGCTGGTGGGTTTCAACAGCTTCAGCCGCCGTTCCGACAGCAGGTGAAACGTCGCCGGGGTGTGCGGGCAATGCACGGAGATGATGTCCATGCGCGCCATCATCTGGTCCAGGCTTTCCCAATAGGTCGCCTCAACCTCGGCTTCCAGCTCGGGACGTAAACGACGACGATTGTGATAGTGGATCGCCATGCCGAAGCCGCGTGCGCGTCGCGCCACGGCGGTGCCGATGCGGCCCATGCCGATGATGCCCAGGCGTTTGCCGTACAGGCGGTGGCCCAGCATGTGGGTCGGGCTCCAGCCTTTGAATTGCCCGTCGCGGATCATCGCCGCGCCTTCCAGCAGGCGGCGCGGCACGGCGACCATCAGCGCCATGGCCATGTCGGCGGTGTCTTCGGTCAGCACGTCGGGTGTATTGGTGACGCTGATGCCCTTGGTGCGCGCGGCGGCCACGTCGATGTGATCGACGCCGTTGCCGAAGTTGGCGATCAGCTTCAGCCGCGGTCCGGCACGGTTGATGACGTCCTTGTCGATGGTGTCGGTCAGCGTGGGCACCAGAACGTCGCATTTCTGCATGGCGGCGGCCAGCTCGTCGGCGGTGAAGGGCTTGTCGTCGACATTCAAGTGAACGTCGAACAGCTCCATCATCCGCGTCTCAACGACGTCGGGTAATTTACGGGTGACGACAACTGTGGGCTTGGTCCGCGCCATAATGCTCGCGATCGAATCTCTGACTAACGCGCCTCTAAAACCCGGGTGGCGCCTATTGGCCAAGCCGCGCACCCGCCTCCCGGCAGCGGAGCGGCCGGACACGTTAGGGGTACCAGCCGCACCCCATATTGTCCAGGTAAGCCGCCCGATTCCGGCCGGCGGATTTCACCGGGCGCGGACGCCGCCGCCGTTGCCAAACCGCTAAATCCGGGGCACAAGACACCCGCGCGGCATTCTGCGGCAACATTAAGGTTTTGATAGCGTTGAGGACGAGGCGCGTGATCCGCTACGTGGCGACGGTGGCGATGGTGTGGTTGGCGGCGGCGACGCTGTCGGGCGCGGTCGGTGCCCTGGCGGCTGAGAACCCTGCCGCGAAGACTGAAAAAACCGCGCCGCAAAAACCTGCCCCCCAAAAAGCCGCACCCAAGCCCGAACCGGCTGCCATACCCACGCCAAAAGAAAGCCCTCAAGCCGAAACCAAACCCGCGCCGGAAGATATCGGCGCGGAGGATGAGGCCGGTACCGAAAACGGCAAGAGCGACCCGAAGGGCGCCGCCGCCGGATTGCCGATCCCACGTTTTGTGTCGCTGCGCACCAACCCCATCAACCTCAGGACCGGCCCCGGCGTGCGCTATCCCGTCGACTGGGTCTATGTGAGACGGCATTTGCCGGTGGAAGTTATCGGCGAATTCGATACCTGGCGTCAGATCCGCGACCCCGACGGCACCGAAGGCTGGGTTCACCAACAAATGCTTTCGGGCAAACGCGCCGCCATCGTCACCAAAGAACCGCGTCCTTTAAA
>JAIEMI010000162.1 GCA_019752235.1 Rhodospirillaceae bacterium | reverse complement strand
ACGAACCAAGATGAAACCTGATCGGCCAAACGCTGAATGGGCGCGCGGCTTCGTTGGGCGTCCGCCACCATTTGCACAATCCGCGCGAGCATCGTCTCGTGTCCGACCTTTTCGGCGATAATGATGAGTGCGCCCGATTGGTTGAGCGTCCCGCCGATTACCGCGCCATCGATTTCCTTGGTCACGGGCATAGACTCGCCCGTCACCATGCTTTCATCAACGGCGGAACGGCCTTCCACCACTTTCCCATCCACCGGGATCTTATCGCCCGGGCGCACGCGGAGCCGGTCGCCAATCTGAACATCGTCGAGTGCGACTTCCTCTTCCGCGCCTTCCGATTTGATTCGGCGCGCGACCTTCGGCGCGAGATTCAGAAGTGCCTTGATCGCACCGGAAGTCTCTTCACGGGCCCGCAACTCCAACACCTGGCCCAAAAGAACGAGAACGGTAATGACCGCCGCTGCCTCGTAGTAGATAGCGACAGCTCCCTCGGTGGAATGAAATTCTGCGGGAAAGGCATCAGGCAGCAACGTGGCGACCACGCTGTAGAGCCAGGCAACGCCGGTGCCCAGGGCGATCAACGTGAACATATTGAGCTTGCGCGTGATAATGGATTGCCACCCGCGCACAAAAAAAGGCCAGCCAGCCCAAAGAACGACCGGAGTTGCCAGGACAAATTGCAACCACATCGATAGCCGCGCGGAAATGATATGATGCAGGTCCACGAGGTGTGCGCCCATCTCAAGAGCGACAACCGGCAACGCAAGCGCAAGGCCGATCCAGAAACGCCGCGTCATATCCCGGAGTTCGGGATTCGGGCCGCTTTCGGCGCTGACCGCCACGGGCTCCAATGCCATACCGCAGATCGGGCACGATCCTGGTCCTACCTGCCGGATTTCGGGGTGCATGGGGCAGGTATAGATTGCACCTTCATCCGCCGGTGGCGGAGGTCGTCCTGCCTTGTTGAGATACTTGGAGGGCTCGCCGATAAATTTTATTCGGCAACCGGCGGAGCAAAAGTAATGCGTCTTTCCCGCGTAATCGGCGTGGTGCTTCGTTGTGGCCGGATCCACGTCCATCCCGCATACCGGATCTTTCACCGTGTTAGAGACATCGCTGGGCTTGCCGTGATGCGCACAGCATGCGCCAGCTGACGGCGCGCTCGCGGTCTCCTGGTGACGATGCTCTTGGCCGGTGTGTGAATGTGGCTGTGTCATTGTCAGCGCCCTTCATATACCCCCGCAGGGTATTTGGTCCTTGCCACATATACCCCCATAGGGTATATGTCAAGCATGCAGAAAATCACGCAGACCTCCTGTCTTAAACGTCTCAACCGTATCGAAGGCCAGGTGCGCGGCCTTGCCCGGATGGTCGAGGAGGATCGCTATTGCATCGATATCGTGACCCAAATTTCGGCGGTCCGCGCCGCATTACGACGGGTCGAGGAGGAGGTCCTGCGCGATCACGTTGGCCATTGCGTTCAGCATGCCATGGCTTCCGGCAATGCCACCGAACAAAAGCGCAAGATCGCCGAGCTGGTCGAAGTCTTGAGCCGCACGAACCGCTAGTCCATAGGCAACTAGTCCATAGGTAATAGGAAGGCAGTGATGACAGAGACCCCTCCTTATCCGGGTGCACCCCGCTGGGCAAAGATCCTCGGCGCTATCGCCATCGTCGCTCTGATCGCCCTTATTGTGGTCCATCTTATTGGAGGTGGTGGCCTCGCCCACCTCATCGATCACAGTTCGGTGGGCCATATGACCACCTCTCCATGAGCCGAAACCTCCGGAATTTACTGCTGACGGTCCATGTCACGACCTCTGTGGGTTTCTTAGGAACGGTTGCCACCTTCCTTGCTCTGGCAATCGTTGGCGCTTCGCATTCTGAACCACAATTCGTTCGAGCTGCTTACATCGCGATGGAGGTCGCTACGACCTCCATAATCGTACCGCTGTGCTTCGCAGCATTGGTCACGGGGGCCATCCAATCCTTGAGTACGCCCTGGGGCCTGTTCCGGCACTATTGGGTCATCGTCAAGTTACTTCTCACGCTTTTGTCGGCTGCCGTCCTTCTACTGCATACCCAGCCCATTCGCGCCATGGCTGAACGGGCCGTGTCGGCCCCGCTAGCGCCCACGGATTACGTCGGCCAGCGCGTGCAGCTCGTCGTCGCCTCCGCCGGCGCGCTCGGCATTTGTCTCATCGCAACCGTTTTGTCGATCTACAAGCCGCGCGGCCTTACGCGCTATGGCTGGCGCAAGACGCAAATAGCGAACTAGCCCCACGATTGACGTCAGCTCTTGGCATTATCTTCTGTGCGAGGCTACTCGGCGACCACTTTCCTGCGGTTGACTCGCCATCGCGCGAGGTGGTTGAAAGGGCTGGCAAGTGCGAATGCCTTAGCGGAGCGGGGTAACCAGGGGCCGATGATCCGGCGCCGACCGTAAGTCACGCCGCTTTGCAGAGGAGTCTCACCATAACGATCACCCTCAGGATTTCGTGATTGTATGCTCGGTAAGTATGAGGTCGGGCTGGGCTGATCGTTGAACACAGGGCTCACGGCAAAGCTGACTTGTTGGCGAACCGAAAAAACCACACCTTGGCCGCTTCCGTCGCGAAGACATAGCCACAGACGATGGCAACGACAGCTCCCATCTGAAGCATCGAGAGTGGCACGAACGCAAATACAGAACTCAGCGGCCCGAGGAAGGGGATAGTGAAGGTCGCAGCGGCGAGTATGAGCGTGGACCACAACAGCAGCCGGCTTGGGCTGCTTTTAAAGGCGGGTTTGTGTGTCCGCAGAACGAGGAGGACCGCCAACTCTGTCAATAGCGAAATCATGAACCATGAGGTCTGGAATATCTCCTCGTTCGCATGGAACCAGAGCAACAGGACGGCGAAGGTCAGAAGATCGAAGACCGAACTGATCAGCCCGAAGACGATCATGAATTTTTGAATTTCTTTGATGTTCCAGCGCTGCGGCATTAAGAGCCGGTCCGGGTCGATATTGTCACTGGAAATGGCGATCGAAGGGAGGTCAGAGATAAAGTTGTTCAAGAGGATCTGTTTCGCAGCGAGCGGCAGGAACAACAGAAATGGCGTGACAAGCGCCATGCTTACCATGTTTCCGAAATTTGCGCTGGTCGTAATCGAAATATACTTCAGGGTATTGGCAAACGTCCGCCGGCCATCCTCTACACCCGAACGCAGCACGTCGAGGTCGCGGCTCAAAAGGATGATATCAGCACTCTCGCGTGCGACATCCACGGCCTCCGAGACGGAGATGCCGACGTCAGCAGCATGCAGAGCCGGAGCGTCATTGATCCCGTCGCCAAGATATCCAACTGAGTGCCCAGTCCGCTGAAGTGCCCGAACAATACGTTCCTTTTGCTGCGGGTCGATTTCGACAAAAAGGTCGGTGCGCGGTGCCAGGTGCCACAATGCCTCGTCCCTGAGTTCCGCAAGTTGTCCGCCCGTGAGCATCGATTTGGGATCTAGCCCTATCGCCTTCGCGAGGTGCGCGGTCACATGGCGATTGTCGCCGCTGATCACCTTGATTCGGATACCAAGGCGACTGAGGTCGGCGATAGCACGTTGGGCATCTACTTTAGGCGGATCATAAAACACCAAGAAGCCGCGAAAGGTCATATCGCGTTCATCATCGCGGCCATAGTCCGCTTTTGCGGCAACTTTCTTTGTCGCCAGGGCGAGTACGCGAAAGCCTTCGCGACCCTTAGCCTCGAAGACGGCATCGAGTTCTGAACGCTGCTTGGCGTCCAGCGGAACCTCGGCGCCAGCACGATTGAGGGACGAGCAGATGTCCAGCACATTCGCAAACGCGCCCTTGGTGACGAACAGATGTTCGGTCGGCGTGGCATCCTCTGCAACGACGATAGTAAGCCGCCGGCGCACGAAGTCGTATGGGATCTCGTCGACCTTGATGAATCCGCCAGTCGTCAGTCCGGTACTATTACCGGCAACAATAACAGCGGCATCGAGCGGGTTCTCTATACCGGTCTCGAATGCTGAGTTAAGAAAACCCAGATGATCCACCTCCACCGAAGGTTTGTTTTCAGCGTCCAGGGCGCCATTTAGGGTGATTGTGCCAGATGTAAGGGTTCCAGTCTTATCGGTGCATAAGATGTCCATGCTGCCAAGATTCTCGATCGCATCCAACCGGCGGACGATAACGCCGCGCTTACTCATAGCCCGCGCGCCGGCGGAAAGTGTCACGCTGATGATTGCCGGCAGAAGCTCCGGCGACAGCCCGACCGCCAGCGCCGCGGCAAACAGCAATGACTCGATCACCGGGCGATCAAGCAGAAGGTTCACCGTTAATATAGATAGGACGATAATCACCATTATGCGTATGAGCAGATTACCGAAATGCCGGACGCCACGGGCAAAGTCGGTTTCAGGTTGACGCGCTCTCAGCTTGGCCGCGATAGCGCCGAACTCAGTTCGGCGGCCGGTATTCACTGCGAGGACCTTCGCCGCGCCGCTGCGCACCGAGGCGCCGAGGAAGACCGAATTGCTGCGTTCCGTGATAGCTGCGTCTTTGGAAACGATCCCGGGCCGTTTTTCCACCGGGAACGACTCCCCTGTCATGCTGGCTTCGCTGACAAGAAAGTCCTGAGCCTCGATGACGAGACCATCAGCCGGAATCAGGTTGCCGGCAGACAGGAGAATTATGTCCCCTGGCACAACCGTCTTAACGGGCACCGTCTGTTCCACTCCGTCGCGCAACACACGGCACCTGAGTGCGAGACGTTTCTTCAGTTGGTCGACCGCCGTGGATGCACGGTATTCCTGAAAGAAACTGAGGAGAGAACTGCCGAGTACAATGGCCAGAATGATTGCGGCATCGATCCACTGTTGCAGAACCAGCGAGATTGTCGCTGCAAGAGCCAAAATTAACAGTAGTGGATTCTTGAACTGGAACAGAAGGAGCCGAAAGGCGGTCTGACGCTGCGCATCGTCAACGGTATTAGGCCCGACAATACCGAGCTTTATATCAGCCCGAGCAGACGTCAATCCAGCCAAGTCCGTCTCCAGATCTGCAGCTAACTTCGTTGCTTCTTGACTCCAATAGGGGACCGTCAAAGCCTGGGCTCTCCGTTACGTCGTGATCGCCATTCCAAACGTGCATACTAGTCGAACTCCCTCCCCACTTCTTCGCGCTCAATTGATCATGAAAGTTCGTCTAGGGAAGGCTTCTAAGTTTTTCGATAACCGTCGCGAACGACGAAACGCATAAACACCATCAAATTTTTTTACCGTTTCTAATCTCAGAGTGATCCGGAAGTGGCGCGAAATCCTTGATTTGCATCAATAGTCCTGCGCGGCCCGAACGTAGGCCCGACAAGACATAGAGCGTGAACCGCGCCGTCGGGTCGCTCAGTGAACCGGTTTCTCATCAGTCGAGAGCAACGCGCGCGTCTGCATCATGCCCGCCAATGCAGGCAAACAAAACTTGCTGTTCTCTTTAATCACAAACAGCCGCTATTTTTTTGAGGGGTTTCACAAGCGCGACCGTGACAAGGACTAGCACGAAAATAACGAGAATATCGATAAGTCCCATGCCGCTCATCATTCGATCCATGTCCATCGTCCTTACTCGGCTCCTTTTGGATTCGTCAAGATGTGTCGCGTGGGCTAGCGGTTGGCCTCAATGAAGTCGCCGGATATCTCGCCAAGCGGCATGGCCTCCCGCCGTGGCATGGACGGCAACGGGACCCCGGCAAGATTGCAGCGGATCATCGAATAGATGGACACACACTTGGACACCGACCTCTGACTCGTCGCCTTGGCGCGGGAGGTCGGCTTGAGCGTACAGCACTTTGCGGAGACATTTAAACGCGGCGTAGGAATATAGACTCATCGCTATGTCACACAAAGGCGTGTCCATCGGGCCAAAGAACTCCTCCTGGGCGGCGACTTATCGACGTCGGAAATCGCGGTGCGGGCCGGTTTCGCCGTGCGTCACGTTGATGGGATGCACTTAACGAGGCATTCGATGAATATGTCTGGCAGCCTCAATTCGACGAAATACGTTAGGTGCAAGGCGAGCGGTCCATCAACAGTGAGATAATAAATTACGAATCCATCTTGCCGCGCGATCTAACCTAACTCGCTTTGTCACGCTGATTGAAGTCATGCAAAGACAGCAGTCCGCGTATTCTGCACCAATCGTGCCGTGCGATCGTATAAGCCAATCGCCGCAGCCGGTGCGATGTGCCGATGGGTTAGCGAAGCGATAATCGTGACGCTGTTGGAAGATGGGATACTTTGGCCCATTATAGGAAATGACACGGTACGCGGGCGAAAGTCTGGCTCGTCGTTGGTCAGTTCAATCTCGGTGCTACTACGACTCTGCGCGAGTGCGGGCTGCTTTAGCCGAAGCTCTACCTGGTTGGCTGCTGTGAGCGTCAATAACGCTCGGCGCTCCAATTCGTGCATTGGACCTGCTTGGTCAAATCCAACGAAGGGTAGTGAATTGAAGAGTAACGGAGAGCGTACGTATCGATCGTACAGAGCTACGTCGCTCAATGGTTCGATGGCCATCTCTTCGTTCTCCGGGTTCACGTTCGAAACTCGGTCCGGACGCCGCCATCATCATAGGGAAGTGAGACTTCATGTCCTTGACATGCGTCAACTGATGGCTGGAGATAGCCGCACTCTAGCGCCCCTGGACGAGCCAAGGTTTCCGGGCGACGGCGACGGCTTGCGATGGCGTTGAGCCCGACCAAGGCGTCAGCGGCGAGCGGTCTTTAGGAGAAATGCGCGTGGTACAAAGCGAGATACGAGAGCCGGTACCGCAAAGAGTCGGCGATATCGATCTTTTCATCGAGGGAGACGTGCTGTACGCGGCGATGCTTGACTCGATCGCGGCTGCCTCGCGTTCGGTGCGCATGGAAAGCTACATCTTCGCCGCCGACGAAGTCGGCTGGCGCTTCGCGGAGGCGCTTGGCGAGCGCGCCAGGGCGGGCATCGATGTGCGGCTGCATCTCGATGCGGCCGGCGTCCGGGGGGCCGCGTCAACCGCGTTGCAGCGCTCTATGATGGAGCGCGGCGTGCACGTGAAGTATTTTCACCGCTGGGTCAGGCGCAGGCCGCTGCGCTACAACCGCCGCAACCACCGCAAGCTCCTGGTGATCGACGAGGACCTCGCCTACGTTGGTGGATTTAACATTCACCGGCAAAGCTCCCGCGAATTTTACGGCGCGCGACGTTGGCGGGACACTCACGCAGCCTTCACCGGCACCCTCGCGGCCGAGGCGGCGAAGGTATTCGATGCGTTTTGGCGCGGCCACCGGCGGTGGCTGCCGACACGCTCAGATACGGGAGCCGCGGCCCTCATACCGAGTTCCTCGCGTGCTTGCCAACGGCGCATCCACTGCCTGTATTCGGACGCCTTTGCTTCGGCACGCGAGCGAATCTACCTTAGCACGCCATATTTTGTGCCCGACCTGCGCACGCAGCGCAGTCTCATTGAGGCAGCGAGGCGCGGCGTCGATGTGCGATTGTTGGTGCCCGCATCAAGCGACGTACCGATCGCGAGCTGGGCCGCGCAGGCCGTCTATGCAGTTTTGCTTGCGGCGGGGGTCAGTATCTTCAGGTATGTGCCGCGCATGCTGCACACCAAGACCGCCGTCGTGGATGGTTCGTGGGCAGCTCTCGGTACTGCTAATCTCGATTATCGCAGCTTCTTCCTGAACTATGAGCTCGTCCTCGCACTGCGTGAGCCGCGCTTGTGCGCGGTCCTTGAACAACATTTCCTTGCAGATCTAGCCCAGTCGGTACCGATTGCGGCGCAGGTATGGGAACGCCGTTCCTGGGCGCAAAGGCTGCTGGAGAGCCTCGGGTGGGCGCTGCGCCGATGGCTGTAATGCGCGGATCGATCAACGATCCGCTACAAACGAGCGCCGGTGTGAACCACATCAATGGCGCCATACCGAAATGTAGCACCGCAAATGGCGAATCCATTGCTTATATAAGGAGGTTCTACCCCCAGGAGCCTTAGATTGATCTGCATCAATGTCCCCCGCACCGCGATAAGTATGTTTATTCAAGTCAAGCAGAAGTGCTTGATTCGTGACCGGCGCCGCCCCCCTCCCCCCAAAAGGCCCCTGCGGCGCCGGTTCCCTTTTAAACGACACCACAGGCGGGGTCGGCCGCGGAGGCCGCCACGTAAATTTACCGCTGGCGACCGGCGCACCGCCAGCAGCCGAGAGAAGGGTAACTGCTCACGATCTACGTCGCGGCACCCCACTCCCATGGTGGATGCCCATCCGTACTTTCCGAATCCCGTGTGATCCGCATTATGTCACGACAGATGGGGACGGGCGGCCCGTTATCGCCTCAATCCCCGCGATCGATTGCGCGATTACAGTCAATTCCGTAAGCGCGTTGTGCGTGGACATGTTCTGCCGCAAGGGGTTACGTTCGAAACGTTCGAGATACACACGCAAAGTAGCTCCTTCCGTGCCGGTTCCCGAGAGACGAAAGACGATGCGCGCATCATCGGAGAAGACGACCCGAATACCTTGATGCTCGATAATACTATGATCAACAGGATCGGTATAAGCGAAGTCATCGCATAGGCTCACCTCCAAGGCGCCAAATCGGCGGCCCCTGATATTTCCAATATTCTGCCGAAGCTTGGTCATTACCGTATCGGCAACGGCGGTCTCCAAATTCTCATAATCAGAGCGTGCGAAATAATGTCTGCCGTATTGGCGCCAATGTGCCCTGACCACGTCCGGTATGGATTGGCCCCGCGCCGCAACGACATTCAACCAGAACAGAACAGCCCACATACCGTCTTTCTCCCGCAGATGATTGGAGCCGGTGCCAAAACTCTCTTCTCCGCAGAGGGTCACGCGTCCATCGTCGAGTAGAGTGCCGAAATACTTCCATCCTGTGGGCGTTTCGTAACTAGCAATTCCCAGATCGGCAGCGACGCGGTCGACGGCGCGGCTCGTCGGCATTGAGCGGGCAACACCGGCGAGGCCGCTTGCGTAGCCCGGGACGAGCCGGGCGTTCGCCGCCAGAACAGCCAGACTGTCGCTTGGCGTGACGAAAAAGCCGGGGCCAAGAATCATGTTGCGATCCCCGTCTCCATCGGACGCCGCACCGAGATCTGGCGCGCTGGGCCCGTTCATTGCACTGACAAGCTCGTGGGCATGGACGAGGTTCGGATCGGGCCGATGGCCGCCGAAGTCCGGCAGCGGCTCGCCATTGACCACGGTTCCGGGTGGCGCGCCCAGCTGCTGCTCGAAGATAGAGCGTGCGTACGGGCCGGTGACCGCATGCATGGCGTCAAAGCGCATCCTAAGGCGCTGGGAAGCGAGAAGGCCTGAAATGCGCGCAAAGTCGAAGAGCGAATGCATCAACTCCGCGTAATCGCTTACGGGATCGATCACCTCGACCGCCATTCCAGCAAGCTCGGAT
>JAIEMI010000058.1 GCA_019752235.1 Rhodospirillaceae bacterium | reverse complement strand
AGGCTTTGGGTGAAAGCCCGTCGATGCGTTGCCCTTCAAACCGGATCGCACCCTCGCTGCCGATCAGACGGAGCAGGGCCAACCCCAGCGTCGTCTTGCCGCTGCCGCTTTCGCCGACGACGCCGATGGTCCGCCCGGCGGCGACGGTGAAGGTCACGCCGTCCACGGCTTTGATATGGCCCACGGTGCGGCGAATGACGCCGCGGCGGATCGGAAACCAGACTTTCAGGTCTTCGACCGCCATGATCTCCTTGCCCGCCGGCGCTTGCGTGCCCTTGGGCTTCGGCTCGGCCGCCAGCAGGCGCTTGGTGTAATCGTGCCGCGGTTTCGCGAAGATCTCCGCCACCGGCCCCTGTTCCACCAGCAGGCCGTCTTTCATGACGCAGACCCGGTCGGCGATCTTGCGTACCACGGCGAGGTCGTGGGTGATGAACAGCAGCGCCATGCCCAGGCGCTCTTTCAGGTCGCGCAGCAGTTCCAGAATTTGCGCCTGAATGGTCACGTCCAGCGCCGTCGTCGGCTCGTCGGCGATCAGGATGTCCGGGTTCAGCGCCAGCGCCATGGCGATCATCACGCGCTGCCGCTGGCCGCCGGACAATTCATGAGGCAGCGCGCCCAGGCGTTTTTCCACATCGGGCAAACCCACCAGCCGCAACAGCTCCAGCACGCGGGCGCGCTTGGCTTCCCCGGTGATCCCGGCATGAATCTCCAAGACTTCGCCCACCTGCTTCTCGATGTTGTGCAGCGGGTTCAGCGAGGTCATGGGTTCCTGGAACACCATGCCGATGCGGTTGCCGCGCACGCGGCGCAGGGTGGGCTCGGGCGCGTTTAGCAGCTCTTGGCCCGCATACGTGATGCTGCCGGCCGGGTGGCGCGCCAGCGGATAGGGCAGCAGGCCCAGAATCGACAGCGCCGTCACGGTCTTGCCGCTGCCGCTTTCACCGACGATGGCCAGTGTCTCGCCTTTGTTCAGTGTGAAGGAAACATTCTTGGCGGCGACGACCGCGTTGGGTTCGCGTCCGAAGACGACGCCGAGGTCGGTGACGGCAAGTAACGGAGTATCGGTCATGCGAAAGTCTTGCGTGGATCGAGCGCGTCGCGCACGGCTTCGCCGACGAACACCAACAAAGTCAGCATTCCGGCGATGGCGAAGAAGCCGGTGAAACCCAGCCACGGCGCTTGCAGGTTTTCCTTGCCTTGGCGCAGGAGTTCCCCAAGAGAGGCCGAGCCCGGCGGCATGCCGAGGCCCAGGAAATCCAGCGACGTCAGCGCCACGACCGCACCCGACAGAATGAAGGGCAGGAAGGTCACGGTCGCCACCATGGCGTTGGGCAGGATGTGTTTGGCCATGACGCCGACGTCGCTCATGCCCAGCGCCTTGGCCGCGCGCACGTAGTCGAAATTACGCGCGCGCAGGAATTCGGCGCGCACCACCGACACCAGCGCCGTCCAGCTGAACAGCAGCAGCACCAGCAGCAGAGTCCAGAAACTGGGCGCGACAATGGACGCGACGATGATCAGGATGAAAAGCTGCGGCAGCCCGCCCCAGATTTCAATGAAACGCTGAAACAACAGGTCCGTCAGGCCGCCGAAATAGCCCTGTACGGCCCCGGCGGCAACGCCGATGACGCTGGAGACCACCGTCAGCGCCAGCGCGAACAGCATGGAAATGCGGAAACCATAGATCAGGCGCGACAGCACGTCGCGGCCTTGATTGTCGGAGCCCAGCCAATGTTTGGCCGACGGCGGGGCGGGGGCCGGGCGCCCCAAATTGAAGTCGATGGTATTGGCGCCGAAAGGAATCAGCGGTTGCAGCATCCAGCCGTGTTCTTTGATGGCGTTGAGGAGGAAAGGGTCGGTGTAATCGGCGGGTGTCTCGAACACGCCGCCGAACTTAGTTTCGGGATAATCGAACAGCACCGGTGCATGCAGTTCGCCCTTGAAACTCACCAGCAGCGGACGGTCGTTGGCGATGAACTCAGCGAACAGCGACAGCACGAAGAGCGCGGTGATGATCCACAAGGACCAGTAGCCGCGCCCGTTGGCGCGGAAGTTGGCCCAGCGGCGCTTGTTGATCGGCGAAAGCGTAAGCTTGTCGGACAAACTGCTCATGCAGCGCGCGCCTCGAAGTCGATGCGCGGATCGACCATGTGATAGGTCAGATCGCTGATCAGGTTGAGCACCAGCCCGAGCAGGCTGAACAGATACAGCGTGCCGAACACCACCGGGTAATCGCGGTCCAGGATGGCCTGATAACCAAGTAGTCCTAAGCCATCGAGTGAGAAGATCACCTCGATCAGCAGCGAGCCGGTGAACAGCGTCGCCACCAGTGTCGCGGGGAACCCCGCGATTACCACCAGCATGGCGTTGCGGAAGATATGCCCATACAGCACGCGATTGCGCGTCAGCCCCTTGGCCTTGGCGGTCAACACATACTGTTTGTTGATCTCATCCAGAAAGCAGTTCTTGGTCAGCATGGTCAGCGAGGCAAAGCCGCCGATGGTCATGGCGGTGACCGGAAGGATCAAGTGCCAGAGATAGTCGGTGATCTTTCCCCAGGTGCTGAAGCTCGCCCAGTTGTCCGAGGTGAGACCGCGCAAGGGGAACCAGTTGAGGTAGCTCCCGCCCGCAAAGACCACGATGAGCACAATGGCGAACATGAAGGACGGCACGGCGTAGCCCACCACCACGACATAGGATGTGCCGACATCGAAGCGCGAGCCGTCGCGCACGGCCTTGGCGATGCCGAGCGGGATGGATATCAGGTAGATGATCAGCGTTGACCATAGGCCGATGGAGATCGATACCGGCAGTTTTTCCAGGATCAGGTCGCCGACATCTATGGTGCGGTAGAAACTCTGCCCTAAATCAAAAGACAGGTAGTTCTTCACCATCAGGATGAAGCGCTCATGCGGCGGTTTGTCGAAGCCGAATTGTTTCTCGATTTCCTTGACGAAAGCCGGGTCCAACCCCTGCGCGCCGCGATACATGCCATGGCTTCCGCCGCCGCTGGAGATTTCACTGCCGCCAGAAAGCCCACCGGAGTTGGTAGCCAGTCCCTTGACCTGCGCCAGTACGCGTTCCACTGGCCCTCCGGGCGCCATCTGCACGATAATGAAGTTCAGCGCGATGATGCCGAAGAGCGTCAAGGGAATAAGCGCGATGCGGCGGATGATGTATGAGAGCACGGGAGGTACAGGCCTAAGGTGAAGTCCGCCGCTGGCGAAGGATGACAAACAGCACCATACCCGCGCCCACAATGACAAGGGCTATAAGACCCCACGGCGCAGAGGCGGGAGGTTTCTCCGCCGTCTCAGTGGAAGTTGCAGGTTGCGTCGGGGCCGCGCTCGCGGGGTCCATCCACCACAGCACCATGGAGGTTTCGCCGAGACCCGTCGAAAACTCGCCCAGACCGCCCAATCCCAAGGGCGGCGGTGGTTCGGGCATCTTCAGCTTGCTCCAAAAGGCGTAACGCTCTCCCGGCGAGGTGTAGGTCAGAATTTGATAGTAGTTCCACGTCAGCACGCGATCCAGCGCGCGTGTCGCGGCGGTGACCTCTTCATAGGTTTCCGCGCCGATGATCTTCTTGATCAACGCATCGACAACGGGATCCTTCACGCCGCTGGCGTTGTTGCTGCCAACCACATCCGCAGCCTGGGAACCCCAGTTTTCAAGCTGCTCGGTGCCGGGCGTCAAATCGTTGTGGGGAAACACGACAACGGTCGCGTCGTAATCGAAATCGTTCAGGCGGTTGATGAACTGCGACGTGTCGATCTGACGCAGAGTCATCTCAATGCCTAGCCGCTTCAGGTTCTGCGCAAAGGGAACATAGACGCGCTCGGACCCTTGCTGGCGCAGCAGGAACTCGAAGGCGAACGGTTGGCCGGTTTTCATGTTCACCAGTTTATCGCCACGCAATTCCCAGCCTGCTTCCTTCAGCAGTTCGCGCGCCTTCAGCAGGTTTTCACGGATATCGCCGTTGCCCGCGGTGATGAGGTGCGTGAACGCGGCTGTGAAGACTTCGGGCGGCACCTTCTCGCGGAACGGCTCCAGGAGCTTTAGCTCTTCGGCGCTGGGCAGCCCGGTGGCTTCGAGCGACGAGCCCTGCCAATAGCTGCGCGACCGGACGTATTGTTTGTGGAACAGGTTGAGGTTCAAGGATTCGAAATCGAACGCATAGCTCAGCGCCATACGTACGCGGCGATCCTGGAATAACGGGCGGCGCAGGTTGAGGAATACCGGCTGCACGGTCAGCGGCTCGATGCTTTTCATCTCCATCTTTTTGACGCGGCCGTCCTGGGCGGCGGGAAATTCATACCCCGTCGCCCACTTGCCGGCGCTGGTTTCGCGCCGGAAATCATAGACACCGGTTTTGAAGGCCTCGAACTCCACATCGTCGTCGCGGAAATATTCGAAGCGGATGTGATCGAAGTTATTGAAGCCGCGATTGACCGGCAGATCCTTCGCCCAATAATCGCCGCGCCGCTTGTAGAGGATATATTTGCCTGCTTCGAAGGATTCAATGCCGTAGGGGCCATTGGTCACAGGGACATCCAGCGTCGTCGCTGTGAAATCGCGGTCCTTCCAATACGCCTTCGACAGCACCGGCAGATACTTCGCCAGCAGGAACGGCAGCTTGCGGTTCTCCTTGGTCTTGAAGGTGAAGCGCACCGTGTTGGGATTTAACGCTTCGGCCTTGGCGACGTCGGCGTACATACCGCGATACCGCGGCGTGGCCTTTCCGATCAACACTTCATAACTGAACGCCACGTCTTCGGCGGTGATCGCGCTGCCGTCAGCGAAACGCGCCTCGGGGCGTAGAACGAACTCCACCCAGGAATTGTCGTCCGCCACTTCGGCGGTCTGGGCGATCAGGCCGTAAACGCTGGCAGGTTCGTCCAGGCTTGGCACCATCAAGGTGTCGAACAGCAGCATTTCAAGCCCATGCACCGACGCGCCCTTCACCGTGTAGGGATTGAAGGTGTCGAAGGTGAGGTAGGCTTCATTGGTTTTTACAAACGTCCCGCCCTTCGGCGCATCGGGATTCACGTACTCGAAATGTTTAAAGTCCGCTGGATATTTGGGTTCACCGTAGAGCGCTAGGCCGTGCACGGGTTTGCCGCGTACAATCGCATGTGCGTCCGGTGCGAAGGCGAGGCCAAGCCCGCAAGCAAGGACGACGGCGTTAAAAAGGCCACGCATCATTTGCCCCGGCGGCGCAAGAACACGAAGCCGACCACGGCCACGGCGGCGATCGCCAGCAGGATGATGCCGAGACGGTTGCTGCCGGGGGATTTGGGTTCCGCCGCCGTTTCCGTGGCGGGCGTACCGGATGCGGCAGGTGTCTGCGCGGCAGCCGGGTCCATCCACCACCAACTGATAATGCCAGCACCATTGCCCAGGCCCAGCAGCGGCGTCTTTTCCGGATGCTTCAGCTTGTTCCAGACGGCGTAGCGGTCGGCTGAGGTGGAATAAGTCAAAAGGCGATAGTGATTCCACGTCAACACGCGGTCCAAGGCGCGCGTCGCGGCGATCAGCCTGTCGCGGTCTTCGGCATCGATCACTTTCTGCACCAGCGCGTCCACAGCCGGATCTTTCACGCCGCTGTAATTGCGGCTGCCTTTGCGGTCGGCGGCCTCGCTCGACCAGAACTCGGCCTGTTCGTTTCCAGGGCTTAAGGTGTTGCCAGCCGGCAGCGTCATCACCTCATAGTCAAATTCATTCAGGCGATTGATGAACTGCGTGCTGTCGATGATGCGTATGGTGGCTTTGATGCCCAGACGCTCCAGGTTCTTGATCCAGGGATTGAGCACGGTCTCCAGGCCCTGCTGCACTTCGGTGATCTCGAAGATAAAAGGCTGATTGGTTTTTTCGTTGACCAGCTGGCCGTTTTTGACGACCCAGCCCGCCGCCGTCAACAGATCGCGCGCTTTCTCCAGATTGGCGCGTACATCGCCCTGACCGTCGGTGGTGGGCCGCGTGAATTCGGCGGTGAAAACCTCCGGCGGAATTTTGTCACGCAACGGTTCCAGGAGTGCCATCTCGGCGGCGCTCGGCAAGCCTTTTGCTTCCAGGTCCGACTTCTGCCAATAGCTGCGCAGACGCGTGTACTGCTTATAAAAAATCGTGTTGTTCAAGGACTCAAAGTCGAAGGCGTAGCCCAGTGCCTCGCGGACGCGCCGGTCTTGAAACATGGGGCGGCGCAGATTGACCGTGATGGACTGGGCGGTCATGGGCGACCCATCGATCACTTCCATCTTCTTCACGCGTCCGTCCCGGACGGCGGGAAACTCATAGCCCGTCGCCCATTGGCGCGCGGTGTATTCTTGATAGAAATCGAAGGCGCCGGTCTTGAAGGATTCGAAGCGCACGGTGTTGTCGCGGAAGTATTCGACGCGGATGCGGTCGAAGTTATTCATGCCGCGGTTGACGGCCAGATTCGCCCCCCAGTAATTCGCCACGCGTTTGTATTCGACGTGACGGCCGATCTCATAGGTGTCGATGGTGTAAGCTCCGCTGCCCACCGGGATGTCCAGGGTGGTGGCTGTGAAATCGCGCTTCTCCCAATAGGCTTTCGACAGCACAGGCAACTGTCCCAGAATCGCGGGCAGTTCGCGGTTCTTGGCGTTCTTGAACAGGAAGCGCACGGTCTTGGGGTCTTTAGCTTCCACCTTGGAGACGTCGGCGTAATAGAGCCGGTAGATCGGCGCGCCCTTCTCCACCAGTGCCGCAAAGGTGAAGGCGACATCTTCACCCGTGATCGGGCTGTCGTCGGAGAATTTAGCGCCGTCGCGAATCTTGAATTCCACCCAGGTGTTGTCGTCGGCCACTTCAGCCGTCTCGCACACCAAGCAATACATTGTGAAAGGCTCGTCCTGTCCGGAGGCCATCAAAGTATCATGCATGATCCCCACGAGCCGTACCGGCGCACCCTTCAGCGTAAAGCCGTTGAAAGTGTCGAAGGTGGCGTCGTTGCCGTTGGTGGTGATCAGCGTTCCGCCCTTGGGGGCGTCGGGATTGACGAAGTCAAAGTGCGTGAAGTCGGGACCGTGTTTGGGTTCGCCATGAAGCGCCAGTGCGTGCACCGGCTTGCCTTTAACCATGGCTTGGCTGGGGGATGCCGAGATCACGGCCGCGAGTAATCCCGCCGCCGCAAAGATTGCCGCCCACGTTCTCGTGCTCATGGCTTCATGGTCCCTTGTTGTCGCTGACGGCCCTTTTGCAGGGTCTTATGATCTTTGGGCTTTACCGCTCAGCAGCCGTACCGCCGCCGCGTGCACGCCCGCGTCGCCGCAGGCGATGACGCAGCCGTTGACGGTCTTTTCCGAATCTAGGTCCAGCGCATCGCCTTTCCAATCGGTGACATGTGCGCCGGACGCCAGCAGCACCGGCACAATGGCGGCGTAATCGTGTAATTTCAGGCCGGCTTCGCAGGCTATATCCGTCCAGCCGGAGGCCACCATGCCGTAATGGTAACAATCCGTGCCGCCATAACGCCTCTGGCCCACGGCGCGTTCCAGGCGGGTGAAGGATGTCCGTTCGCCGGCGGTGAAATAGTCCGGCGCCGTCAGGTACAGCGCAGCCTCGGCGATCTTGGCGCAGGCGCGGGCTTTGGCAGGCGTGCCGTTCAGCGTGGCGGGCACATCAACGCCGCCCAGCCAGCGGTCCTTCAGGGCCGGGTGGTTGATGCAGCCCAGCCAAGGTTTCGCGCCATCCTTGGCATCACTGTTGGGCGTGCGCCGCCAAAGACCAATCAGCGTGCCGAATAACGGTACGCCGTTGATGAACGATTTGGTGCCGTCGATGGGGTCGAGGATCCACAGCCACTCGGCGTCGGTCTGCTCGCGGCCGTGTTCCTCGCCGATGATGCCGTGGCCGGGAAAGGCCTTGCGGATGGCCTCGCGCATGGCGGTTTCGGCGTCACGATCGGCGATGGTGACCGGCGAGGCGTCGGACTTGGAGACGATGTCCAAGGGCGTGCGGAAATGCGAGAGGGCGATCTCGCCGCTCACGTCCGCCAAACGGTGAATCAGGGCGACGCAGGCTTGCGAAAAACCGGCGTCTGCCATTGCATCGCGGGCTTAGTTGGCAGCGGGCGCGGCAGGCGCTTCAGCCGCGGCGGTGGGCACCGCCGGCGGGTTTTCGGTCACGGACATCAGGAACTTGATCACCGCGGCGCGTTCCTGCGGCTTCTTCAAGCCGGCGAAGGACATGGAGCCTTTCGGCGCCAGGCGCTTGGGGTTTTCCAGGTAGTCGTCGAGACGTTCATAGGTCCAGGTGCCGCCGATGGCCTTCAGGGATTCGGTGGTCTTGAAGCCTGCGTGGTTGCCGATCTCGGCACCGACGATGTTGTGCAGGTTCGGGCCGGTCTTGTTGGCGCCGCCGGCTTCCGCCGTGTGGCACGCGCCGCATTTCTTGAAGACCGCGACACCTTCGTCGAGGGTCGCGGCGGCGATCAGCGGCACGCTGCTGACGCGCTCGGCGGCGGCGGCGCCGGCTTCCGCCGGGGCTTCTTCAACAACTTCAATCGGGAAGCCGGGCTTCTCCGGCGGATGGACATTGGCGTGCAGCGGGTTGCCGAACATGACGGTGTTGCCGATCAGGTTGACGCCGAGAATGGCGAGAAACGCCACCCAGAAGGCGGCGATGATGGTGTACCACGTCATTTTGCTAGGCATTGCCCCAAGTCCTTAACCGTTTGTCCCCGCGCGCATCCGCGCGTTTTGAATACGTGGTTTGAACCTAAATCTCAATATGAATCAAGGCCCCTGACAGGGTCTTGGGGCCGCGGCGTGTTTCCCCTAAGGCCTTGGCGGGAAAGCCCTCCCCAGGCTCCCGGCGGGTTCTCGCGGGCCCCCCAAGGGGTCTTGGAAGGCGTCCGCGAGTCCTGTATGTGTCGCGACTTGCTGACCGGCTGCCCCCATTCCGGGGATTTTGTAACTCTAAGGCCCATCATGCCCGCGTTGATCGTGATTCCCGCCCGTCTGGCGGCCACCCGCCTGCCCCATAAGCCCCTGGCCCTTATCGGGACCGAGCCGATGATCGTCCATGTCTGGCGCCGGGCGGTTCGGGCCAATGCCGGCCCGGTCATCGTCGCGGCGGGCGATGCCCCCATCGCTGATGCCATTACCGCCGCCGGCGGCACCGCCATCCTGACCGACCCCGCGCTGCCCTCGGGTTCCGACCGCGTCCACGCCGCCGCCGAAGCCTACGACCCGGCCGGCAAGTTCGACATCGTCGTCAACGTCCAGGGCGACCTGCCGACGCTGGACCCGGTGCTGGTGGCGGCCTCCGTCACCCCGCTGGCGCGTCCCGAGATCGACATCGCCACGGTTGTCGCGCGCATCACCCTTGAAGAAGAATTGAACGACGAAGCCGTGGTGAAAGCCGCGCTGTCGCTGGAGCCCGGCGCGAAAGTCGGCCCGGCGCTCTATTTCAGCCGCCGCCTGATTCCCTCGGGCCCCGGCGATCACTATCACCACATCGGCATCTACGCCTTCCGCCGCGCCGCCTTGCGCAAGTTCGTGACGCTGAAGCCG
>JAIEMI010000012.1 GCA_019752235.1 Rhodospirillaceae bacterium | reverse complement strand
GAATGTGCAGCGGTGTCCGGCGGAAACGCCCTACTGCCGCGTGGAAGTGGACGGCCTGCAGGGCTGGCTGAAGCGCGACCAGTTCTGGGGCGTCTATCCCAACGAGACTCTTCAGTAGAGCATTTTCCGGAAAAGCGGCGTTCCGGTTCTCGGTCGGAAAATGCGGCCAAAAAACCTTAGGCGAAGTCTTCCGCCAGCGCCGCGCGGCTCTCGTCCGATAGCATGGCCATATGGCCATACCGCGCATGGGTGATGCCCGCCACCACTTGCGTGCCCGGGGTGCGGAACGCCGCGATCTGTTCCGGCGTGAACGTGAAGTGCAGGAAGTGCACCGACGAGGTTTTGCCGTCTTCCGTCGTGCGTTCCATGTCGTTCTCGGGCACGCCGGTCACCGTATGGCCGGCGAAGGACAAATTCACCATCGTCTCCACATGACCGAGACCCGCCAGCGTGCGGCGGCGCACGCCTTCGTCCTCGATCTCGATCATCATGGTGGCGACCAATTCCTGGCCTTGCGGAATCAGTGGATTGTAAGCCGCTAGCTCACCTTCCAACTGTTCGTCGCCGCCGCGCTCGATGTAGAGCATTTCGTGCACTTGCGCCCACATGGTCGCGTAGTTCTCGAAATAGAGGCTGACATGCGGGCCAATGTGGACACGGCGCTTGCGTTTCGCGTCCACCAGCTTGCGGCGGTGCTCGCGGCGAATCTTGCCGTACTCGGTCATCGGCATGATGTCGGTCGGCGTGATTTCGCGGCGTAACGATGCTTGGTTCATGGCTGTTATCTTGTGTCGTAGGGGGCTCAGGTCAAGCCGTAGGCCTTGGCCAGAATCTCAATCGGGTGATAAGCGCGTTGGCCTTCGCGCGGGGCGCCGTCGGCGCTTTCCATGCCCTGTGCCAGATGCTTTCCGGCGAGCGGACATTCCGATGCAAGAAAGCCCTTGTTCGCGTCCACCGCGCGGCGCACGGTCTGGCGGGCGAACTTGGTGGCGATCTCGAAGTTGCCTTTCTTCACCCCCCAGGATCCGCCATGGCCGGAGCAGCGCTCGATCACGGAGACATCGGTCTCGGGAATCAGGCGCAGCATTTCCGCGCCCATGTTGCCCATGTTCTGGGCGCGTGCATGACAGGCCATGTGCAGCGCGATGCCGTCCGGCACCGCATTCAAACCCGGCGCGACGCCTTCCTTGTCGGCGATGTCGACAATGTATTCGGTGATGTCGTAGGTCGCTTGCGACAACGCCTTCACGTTCTCGTCGTCGGGCACAATCAGCGGCCATTCGAATTTCATCATCAGCGCGCAGCTCGGCACCAGGGCGATGATGTCCTTGCCCGCGTCGATATAGGGCTTCAGGGCCGCCGCCGTCGCCTTGGCCTTTTCCGCCACGCGCGCGAGGTCGCCCTGTTCGAGCTGCGGCATACCGCAGCAGCCGGGATACACCACTTCGGCGTCGACGCCGTTCTTGGCCAGCACTTTCAGGGCCGCTTCGCCGATGTCGGGATTGTTGTAGTTGGCAAAGCATGTCGCGAAAATCGCCGCCTTGCGGCCAAAGGCCGGGGCGTCCGTATTAATGGCCGGCGGCGCTTCCTTGGCGCGGGAGACGAAGGTCTTGCCGTGATACTTCGGCAGTTCGACGTTGCGGTCGAGGCCCGCAACCTTTTCCAGGATCGGGCGCGTCAGCACGTTGCCGCGCTTCGAGCCCCAGTTGGCCAGCGCGGGCGCAACCGCCGCCAGTTTGCCGTTGCGGTCGGTTTCGGTGAGCTGTTTGTCGAAGAACGGCGTCCCGATCTTGGCGCGCTCCGCCGCGCGGTAACGCAGCATCAGGTGCGGGAAATCGATGTTGAAGGCGTGGGGCGGCACATACGGGCATTTGGTCAGGAAGCACATGTCGCACAGCGTGCAGGCGTCGACGACCTTTTTGAAATCCGCGCTTTTGACGCCGTGAATTTCTTCGTCGCCCGCGGCATCCACCAGGTCGAACAGGCGCGGAAATGAATCACACAGATTGAAGCAGCGCCGGCATCCATGACAGATGTCGAACTGGCGGCGCATCTCCGCATCCAGTTTATCACTGTCGATGTAATCCGGATTGGTCCAATCTATAACGTGCCGGGTCGGCGCTTCAAGGCTGCCTTCTCTGCTCATCCTGCCTGCTCAATGTGTGCTGATGTGATTGCAGAAATAACAAACCGGCCGATGCATATTTGTATCGGCCGGTTTGCGAAGCTGATCTCTCGACCGACCCATTAGGACAGGGTGTCGAGCGCTTTCTGGAAGCGGCCGGCGTGCGACTTTTCGGCTTTCGCCAGAGTCTCAAACCAGTCGGCGATTTCATCGAAGCCTTCTTCGCGGGCGGACTTGGCCATGCCCGGGTACATGTCGGTGTACTCGTGGGTTTCACCGGCGACCGAGGCCTTCAGGTTGTCCTTGGTTTCGCCGATCGGATAACCGGTGGCCGGATCGCCGACGGCTTCGAGGTATTCGAGATGGCCGAAAGCGTGGCCGGTTTCACCTTCCGCGGTGGAGCGGAACAGCGCCGATACTTCGTTCTGGCCTTCAACGTCGGCCTTCTGCGCGAAATACAGATAGCGGCGGTTAGCTTGGCTTTCGCCGGCGAAGGCGGCTTTCAAATTACCTTCGGTCTTGGAGCCTTTGAGGTTTGCCATGGGGTCCCTCCTATGAGCGGTTGAAGATTGGAAGGACGTAAGCGGCGACGTTTGCCACGCCTGTTGCTGCCCGCGTCCATGTCCTCACATTTATGCCCGTGAGACGGGTATGTCAAGGTAGTCTAGAATTATTCTAAATTGAGAACGGTTCGCAGATGGCGACGCCGAGAGCCGTTTTTCAGGCCTTCACGCGGATAATCACATCCACGCGGCTGACTTCGGCGCCGCCCGGCGGTTCCGGGAGCGCGGCAATCTGCACCTGATCGTCGGCGATATCTTCGAGACGGCCGGAGCGCTCGAAGTAGAAATGATGGTGATTACCGATATTGGTGTCGAAGTAAGAGCTGCTGGAATCGATCGAGATTTCGCGCAGCAAATCCTTGGCGGTGAAATCGTGCAGGGCGTTGTAGACCGTGGCCAAAGAAACGTCGACCCGCTGGGCCTTGGCTTCATTGAACAGCTGTTCGGCGCTGACATGGCGGTGGCCGCGCGCAAACAGCAGTTTGGCCAGCGCCATGCGCTGACGGGTCGGCCGAAGGCCCGCGGCGCGCAAGCGCTCAAGGACCGTCACGTGACCTGCCGATGTCTTCTTCTGACGCATGAAATGAGCCTGATGCTTCCAGCTCGCTGCCGCTGATGTCCCATACATAGGCTTGTTTCGGTAACTTTTGAAGCCCCCCGTAAGGGTTACCCCCGTGAAGCCCCGCAAAGAATGGGGAAAAGCGGTGGATCGACAAGGCCAGGGGGATGAGGGGGGAGGGGAAGTGGCCCGGTCGATCCACCGGTGGTCCCGGGGGACCAAACTCCGAAAGAGCAAGTAACGCCTTCTCGAAACGTCACCGTGATATGTAAGCAATGTCGCGCCCAATTGTGTTTCAAGTGGGGCGGTGTTCTTACAATCTTGTCAGGGTTGTGCGTTGGACGCGCCGCCGTCTCGCGCCAGAAGAGCGCAACAAAGGGCGTGAAACCAGGCACATGTGCGCGCATCGCGTGGTGCCCGGATCGGATTAATGCGGCTGCGTATTTAATGCGGTTCGTATTGCGGCTGTGGCTGCGGGTGTGACTGGGGCGCCGGACTCAAGATCTCGACGCGCACGGCCATCGGCCCCTTTTTTCCCGGCCGCACATGCATGCGCACGCGCTGTCCGGACTCTAATCTGTCGAGGTTCGAGCGTTGCAAAGCGCCAATGCCGATGAACACATCGGCGCCGCCGTCGATCGGCATCCCGAAACCGTAGCCCTTGTCGACGGCGAAAAATTTGATCTCGCCGTCGAGGACCACCTCGTCGTCGTCACTTTGCGGAATGTCATCGGACACGGTCGAATCATCGACACGGCCGATCAGCGCGACCTGCGGTCCGCGCGGTCCATCGGTTAAGTCACATGTGAGCGTCGCGCCCTGACGTAACGTACGCAGGCCGGCACGCTGCACGACCGAGATATGCAGGAATGCGTCCGCCGACCCATCCATCGGCGCCACAAACCCGAAACCTTTCGCCGGGTTGAACCACTTCACCTTAGCGGTCACGCCCGTCTTGGCGGAACCCGCCGAAGAAGACGACTGCATCGGATTATAAAGACCTTTGAAAACCCCACCCCTAGAGTAACAAATCCTACACGATCTGAACTACGCGTCCAGACAAAGTCCGTACCTATGCGTAACGATTTGCGACGGACCGCGGGCGTTTCATTTTGCAGTGCACACGAAGAAGTTTTGACGTTTGGCGGGGAGATTTATGTCGCGCGCTGGGCGTGGTGCGCACCGCGAACAACGCCGCGCGTGATGTTAGCGCATGACGCGCGACACGGCATCCTGCCAACCCGACAACAGCCCCGCGCGGCGTTTTTCATCCATCCGCGGCATGGCGCGGAAGTCGAGGCGCCACGCGGCTTGGATGTCGGTCACTGACGCGAATAAGCCGCAACCGAGGCCCGCCAGCAGTGCCGCGCCCAACACCGTGGTCTCGGTGTAGACCGGTCGTTCGACGGGGATTTGCGTGATATCCGCCAGGAACTGAAGGAGCCAGTTATTGGCGATCATTCCGCCATCAACGCGTAATGCGGGCAGTGAGGTGATGCCGTCTTGGCGCAACGCCGTCAGGAGATCGTTGGTTTGATAACAGACCGATTCAAGTCCTGCCCGCACGATGTGGCCGATGCCCGAGTCGCGCGTCAGGCCCAGGATCGCACCGCGGGCATCTGGATCCCAATGCGGCGCGCCGAGCCCCGTGAAGGCGGGCACAAAATAAACGCGGCCCGCGCTCTCGCTGTTATCCAACGCCATTGCCATGCGCTCGGAGTCAGCGGCGTGGGCGATCATCTTCACGCTGTCGCGCAGCCACTGAATCACCGTGCCGGCGTTAAAGATACTGCCTTCCAGCGCGTAAGTCGTTTCGCCGTTCAGGCGATAGGCAATCGTTGTCAGCAGACGGTTGTGCGACGGCAGTGCTTTGGTGCCCGTATTCACCAGCACAAAACATCCGGTGCCGTAGGTGCTCTTCACCATGCCCGGCGCAAAGCAGGCTTGGCCCACCAGTGCGCCGTGCTGATCGCCCACGAGCGCCGCCACCGGAAGCGCGCGGCCGAAGAGCGCGGGGTCCGTCGTGCCGAAATCCGCCGCGGTGTCGCGGACATCCGGCAGAAGGGCCCGCGGCACGTCGAACAGCGCCAG
Organism: Rhodospirillaceae bacterium; assembly: GCA_019752235.1. Classification (GTDB taxonomy): domain Bacteria; phylum Pseudomonadota; class Alphaproteobacteria; order Rhodospirillales; family Rhodospirillaceae; genus SHVO01. The sequence continues at coordinate 4,218 of JAIEMI010000012.1, read as the reverse complement.
CAGGTCATCGTCCCATTGTCCGGCGTGAATATCGTACAGCATGGTGCGTGCGGCATTGGTGGCGTCGGTCGCGTGCACACGTCCGCCCGTCAGGCGCCACAGCAGAAAACAATCAATGGTGCCGAAGGCCAGATCACCGCGCACGGCCGCGGCGCGCGCATCGGGCACGTTGTCCAAAATCCAGCGCACCTTGGTCGCTGAAAAATAGGAATCGACCAGCAGGCCGGTTTTGTCGCGGATACGGTTCTCATGGCCGGCGGCGCGCAAACTGTCGCACAGGGGTGCGCCGCGCCGGTCTTGCCAGACGATGGCGTTCATGACCGGTTTGCCGGTCCGCCTATTCCAGACGACACTGGTTTCGCGCTGGTTGGTGATGCCGACGGCGGCAATGTTCTCGGGTCCGCCGGTGTCGGCGATGACCGCGCGGCAAACGTCCAGCGTCGCGCGCCAGATTTCCTCGGGATCGTGTTCGACCCATCCGTCCGCCGGATAAATTTGCGGCAACGGTTTTTGCGACGTCGCGAGCGGCTTCCCGGCGGCGTCGAACATGACGGCCCGGGTCGAGGTCGTGCCCTGATCGATGGCAAGAATGCGCTGGCTCCCCATGGGAGCTAGTCTAGCCCATATACGCGGGCCGCTTTAAGCGACTTCGCTGACGTGGCCGCCGGAATCGTTGCCCGTGGCGGCTTCGCCGTCCAGGAAAGCTTGCCAGTCGTAGCTGTCGGTATCTTCGGTGATATTGAAGCTCTGCGCCCACACCGGATCGCTGGAGTGCTTTTGGTGACTGTTATGGATCTGCTTCTCGGCGCGTTGCAGGTTGCGCTCGGTGATGACCGCCATGCGCGCGGCACCGTGATCCTTGTAGACCGTCAGCGCCATGCGGAAAGCATCGCCCGACTGGCGCATGTATTCCCATTCGCCCGTGTGCTTGGCCAAAAGGAACAAGGCCGAACCCAACGTGTTCTGGATCGACGCCCATTGCAGCGGCGCGGTATCGGGTGTGCGCACCTGCAGCGCACCGATGCAGCATTTCACGGCATATTCCAGCACCGGCATGCTGCGGACGTTGTCGCCGTAGACCTGCAGAATCTGCGCCAGCGTGTTGGAGACTTCCGACCAGCGGATCGGGTGGGTATAGCGGTTGAACACCTGGCGCGAGGCCTGGCACGCGTGAATGGCTTCACGCAGCGCGTTGTCGTCGCCGACCGCCATGTCGATTTTGTAAAGCACGCAGCCCAGGCGGTACTTCACCAGACCCCAATCCAGGCCCTGCTTGCGGCGCGAGATATGCATCAGCGCACGGCGATAGGCGTCGGCGGCTTGCTCCAGGCAATCGATATCGTTGGAGCGCTCGGCGATGATTTGCAGCACCAGGCCCAGTTGCTGGTAAAGCTGGCCGGTCAGCGGGCCCTGCTCCTGGCCCGCCAGCTCGATGGCCATGCGCCAGGCTTCCACGGCGGTGTGATACCAGCTGCGGTCGCCTTCCAGCTGCGCGCACACCGCGCAGACGTTGCCGTAGCAGAACAGAATTGAGGCGCGTTCCGCTGGTTCCATGGCGGCCGACGGATCGAGACCCATCGTGCGCGCGGACTGCGCGATCGCCGGGAGTGCCGACCGCAGAATGCGTCCCTGCGGGAAGCTGCGCGGATCAATCGCGGCCAGGGTCACGGCGCGGATCAGCGGCACCCAGTCGGTATAGAAGTCCACCGGCACGCTCATTGTGTTCAGCGCGGTGAAGCGGCCCGGCCGCTCGCCGGGGCTGGACGCCGTGGCGGTAAAATGCAGTTCCAGGTTCCGGCCGGTGCCGTCGATGTTGCCCCAAACCAAAAGGTCGGCATTCTGCTCAAGCATCCAGCCGCGCGCTTCGCGGGTCGCGCGTTTCATCAGATCTTCGTTGGCGGTCGCGCCCGGCTCGGTCAGGCCCGGCATCGTTTTCGTGAGATCGCGGTCGATGACCGCGGCGCGCACGCCGGGAATGCCATCGATGGCCTGTACCAGCGCCTTGCGCTGCAGGTCTTCGTAATCGTCGCGCAACTTGCCGACCAGAATCAGGATATCGGCGGGCGCGGGGTTCTTGGCTTTCTTACCGGGACGGCGGGTCGGATCCTTGACCACCGCGTCGAAGATTTTTTCCATGAAGTTCGGTTTGCGCTCGCCGATCAGGTTGGCGGGCAGCGGGCGGCCCAGGCGCACCGGCACCGGCGTTGCGATCAAGGAGTCGCTGACCGGGACCGGCAGGTTGGAGGCCGCGGCTTTGTAAGCCGCCGCGCGGACCGGGTCGCCGCCATCCTGAGATCCAGAGGGCGAGCGCATGCGGCGCGCCAGTTTGGTCATGACCTTCAACGCCGTGTCGGGATCGGCCTCGACTTGGCGCAGGAACTCGTCACGCGGGATGGCTTTCACCGTGACCGCGCCGCGGGCGCGGGCGGTGGTGGAGCGTGGCGTATTGTCCAGAATGCCCAGTTCGCCGAACAGCTCGCCGGCCTTCAGGCGAGCCATGACGGTCGGGCCCTCAGGGCCGTCTTTCACCAGTTCAACGGAGCCTTCCAAGACCTCAAAGGCCCATTGGCTCTCATCGCCTTGGCGATAGATGGTTTCATTCTCTTTGTAGGTTTTGGTGACCGTTCTCAAAGGGCGGATCCCATCTGTGCGAACGCTTCTGCGGCGCTGAGGGGATAATTTCGGCCGAAACGGTTTAATAAATGTTAAGTCCGCGCAGGGCCGGTTGAGGTTGAGAATTGATGCATATACGTCAATACTCAGCCGATCGTCAGTGCCGCGTTCTCCAAGGTTTGCAGCAGCACGCCAGCCTGACCGGCACCCAGGCGCTCGGTAAGGCCGCTTTGCGCCGTTTGCCAGCGCACCGCGGCCTGATCGAACATACTCCTCCCGGCGGCGGTCAATGCGAGCGCGTCCGGCCGCCGGCCGGCGCCGCCCTGGGCCGTGAGATATCCCGCGCTTTGCAAGGGTTTCAGATTGCGGCTGAGGGTCGTGCGATCCAGGCTCAAAAGGCGCGAGATCTCGGCTGTCGACGCGCCGTTATGGGCCGCGATCATCGCCAGAATATTGAACTGGCTGGCCTTCAGGCCGACAGGTTGCAAGGCTTCGTCAAAAATGCGGGTAATGGCCCGGGCGGTACGCCGGGCGTGATGGCAAAAGCAGACCTCGACCAGCGCTTGGGGTGCGATCACAGGCGGGGTGGGGTCACGAACAACAGCCATAATGATGTATATACACTATTATGGGCCGCGACGCCATGAGAAAGGCGGTGTTTAGGCTTCCCCGTCGCGTTTGATGGCCCCGTGATAGACCCGGGCGGTCTTGCCGCCGTACGTGGCCGCCACATAGCGGTTGCCGTTGGCGTCGGTCGCGAAATCCAGCGTCATGGCGGCCGACTCCAGGGCCGCCGCCACATCGGCGTCTTTCATGGCGAAGGTTTTAGCCAAGGATCCCACCAGGGCTGCAATCTCGGCATACATCTCCCGAGGCTCGGGTGCGGGGGGCTGGGCCATCAGTGGGTTCTCTTTGTCTTCAAAAGGGGCACGATCCCTATGCGGGCGATTCGCGATCTCGCGGTCTGCTATACTCGCAGACGTCATTCCCTATCGATGAGTTTTTTTCATGCTTCGCCCGATCGTTTCCCTTGTTGCCGCCGCCCTGTTGCTCGTCACGCCGGGCCTTGCCCGCGCCAAGGACATCATCGGCACCGCCCAGGACGCCGGCACCTTCACGATTCTCCTGGCCACGGCCAAAGCCGCGGGCCTCACCGAAATTCTTTCAAGCCCCGGACCCGTGACGATCTTCGCGCCCACCGATGACGCATTTGCGAAAATTCCGCGCGAGGCCCTACAAAATTTGATGAAGCCCGAGAATAAGGAAAAGCTGAAAGCGATCCTCCTGCATCATCTGGTGGACGGTAAGGCCACGTCACGCGATTTCCTGGGCAAGCGCCTCGAAGCCGCCACCATGCAGGGGCAATCGCTGCTCATCGACGCGACCAAGGGCGTGACGGTAGATAACGCAAAAATGATCAAAGCCGACATCGCCGCCGACAACGGCTTCATTCATGTGATTGATACCGTGCTGATTCCCAAATAACGTCGTTTCCCGCACTCGCGAGTTCGTTGTTCATGCAAATGAAGTTTGTCAGTTACGAGTATACCCACGGTCCGCGCTTCGGTGCGGTGATCGACAACGCGATCATCGATCTCAGCGATG
>JAIEMI010000220.1 GCA_019752235.1 Rhodospirillaceae bacterium | reverse complement strand
CGCTTCGGCATAGGTCGCCCGCGTCGCACGCGCGTCGGCCCCGCGTTCCACCGCCGCGTTTCGTCCGCCCGTACCCAGCGGCACCGAGAAGCCGAGTACTAGCGCTTGATCGTTAAACGCTTCGAGGCGCCGGACCCCTGCACTCACTGTGACATCTGGTGTGCGGCCCGCCCGGGCGAGTCTCGCGCGCGCCTCCGCGGTGGCGCGTTCGGCGGCAAAGCGCGCGATCTGCGGATTGCGGTCCAGTTTCTCCGTGAACGCCGCAAATGAGCTCAGTTCTGGGAGGGCGTAAAGGTCGCCACTCGCGCGTCCCGTCCCGTCCGGCGGTGCAGCCCAGGTCGCAGCCAGCAGTCCCCAGGAGCGGCGCAACTCGGAACGCGCCGTCCCGACCGCGATTTCAAGTTCCTGGAGATGAACGAGGGCGTTGCCTTCCTCGACGGGCGATCCGACCCCCGCGCGGGCCCGTTGGCGCACCGCATCGAGGACTTCTTTGGCGCGTGACAAATGCTCTTCGGCAATGACGACCTTTTCCTGGTCCGCCAGATTGCCAATAAACCGGCGCGCCACATTCGCGATAAGATCGAGTGCCTGGATGTCGCGCTGGATCGATGACACCGAAAGAGCTTGGTCTGCCGCACCGATTCGCAGGGAACGCTTGTCCCCCATTTCGATAACAGTGCTGAGGCGCAACGTCGCTTCTAGATTGCGAACCGCTCCGACGCGGCCCGTACCGAGGACGTTTTCGAGATCGCCCCCGACTGTGAGGGGTGGTTTCAAGCCGGCTTGGTCGCGGCGCGCGGTTGCTTCGGTGATTAGAGCACCTTGCCCGGCAAGCGCGGGGTTGTTGCGCAGGGCCTCGCTGACCGCTTGCGCAAGGGTGATGTCGGCAGGCGCCTCCGCGCTCCACGTGGGCGCGGGAAGGACTGCGAGTATGAAAAGAAAGCGAAGCACCGTCGGCACCGAAGTGCGACGGACGGTATAAGTCGCGCGCATGGAATCCTCTGCGGAACAGAAAGCAGGCCGAAAAACGGACGGAAGCGCGCCCAGCGCGAAGACTGCGCGGGAGGCGGGACCGTTCCCTAAATCACGGGCAGATTAGGCGGCTTGCGGAGGTCTGAACGGAGGATATGGGTGGCGCTGCAGCGGAATCGCTGCAGGCGCGGTAGCTGTCACAAGGTTCGTGTCAGGTTGAATCAGTTGTGGCGCGTGGACGATCACAAAAGCCGCCGCGTGCACTTGATCGGCGTGGGAATGTTTGATCGGGGCGCCCGCGTCACTGTCCTGGTCGTGGTTAGAGCTGTCGGCATGATCGGTGTGATCGACCTGGTGGTCGTGATGGTCACGGTGTTGATCGGCTTTGAGGGCGGCGACTTTTGCAAAAGCCAACTCTGCGGCGCTGTGCCAAGTATTGTCGTAGTGGACGTGCTCACCGCCGAATCCCACGGCCGTGGCAATCATACTCGTCATAGGGGCGAGCATGAGAGTCAGCGTCAAAACGAGGACTGTGAGCCTACGCATGGTGCCCACTATAAAGAAGACACGTCTGCCAACGCAACCGTGCGCGTGCGATAGCGCCCCTCGGAAGCGATGCGAAACTTCGGAAAACCGGTCATAATCCCGATTAATCGGCCGCCCGGGCCGATTTTGGGTGAGCATGGGCGCGGATGCACTGCCAGGCGGGGCGTATGATCCCGCCAGATTGGAGGGTTTTTCTTTGCCCTGTGAACCGACGGAGATGGGAATATGGGTTATTTGATCGTTTTCGTCGGCGCCGGGTTAGGTGGCGCTATGCGGCACGGCGTCAACCTCGCGGCACTTCGGCTCGGATGGACGGCGTTTCCAGTCAGCACTCTGGCTGTGAACGTGCTCGGATCGTTTTTGATGGGTCTAATCGCTGAGTGCTTTGCACTGAAGGCGCATCTTCCGCAGCAGGGCCGTCTCTTTTTGACTACGGGTATTCTCGGGGGATTTACGACGTTTTCCGCCTTCTCGTTGGAGGTCGCGCTTCTTTATGAACGCGGCAGGCTCGGGTTGGCCGCTCTCTACGTGGGCGCCTCTGTGGTTCTGTCGGTGGCTGCCTTGTTCGGTGCTTTGGCAGTGGTGCGTTCGCTGGTGAAGATCTGATATGGGCCCCGTCGAAAAAAGCGACAGCGGTCTTCGGCGCGCCGTCATGATCGTTGGGGCGCTCAATCTCGCCTACTTCGGCATCGAGTTCACCGTCGCCACGGCCATAGGCTCCGTATCCCTCTTTGCGGATTCGGTGGATTTCCTCGAAGATGCGTCAGTCAACCTTCTGATCCTTTTCGCGTTGGGCTGGTCTGCACGCAAGCGGGCGCGAGTAGGCATGCTTCTGGCGGGAATCCTTCTCGTGCCGGCAGCGGCGACGCTGTGGACCGCGTGGCATAAATTTGCGGCCCCTATGACGCCGGAGCCCTTCGCTCTCTCCCTCACCGGCTTAGGCGCGCTTGTCATCAACCTGTCCTGTGCTTTCCTTCTCGCGCGCTATCGCCATCACAGCGGAAGTTTGACGCGGGCAGCCTTCTTATCCGCACGCAACGATGCACTCGCCAATGTCGCCATTGTCGCTGCCGGCTTGGTAACTGCGTTCGTTTGGTCCTCCGTGTGGCCCGATCTCGTCGTCGGGCTCTGCATTGCCCTCATGAATGCTGACGCGGCGCGTGAAGTTTGGACAGCGGCTCGCGAAGAACATCGCGCTACTGCGTGACGAGAGCCTCTGCATCGAGCGCCGCGACTAGAAGGTTTTTCGCCGTCCTTGAGGACGCGGCCCGTTCATATCGAGCGCGATGGCGACAAGCTCATGAATCTTTTGCAGTGTGGCGGCATCGCGAGACGCCAAGAGCGCGATCAACTTGTTGATCTGCGCGCGGCGCTCGCGATCCACGCCCTGGGCCGGGCCGAAGTCGAAAAGATCGGCCAGCGGCACACCAAGGGCTTCGGCGATGGCATAGGCGATCTTGATGTGTGTGCCGTTAACGCCCCGCTCCATGTTGGACACGGCATCGCGCGTCCGGCCGATAGCCTCGGCCAACCGCGTAGCGTTCAGGGACAATGTCGCTGAGCTGGGCAACCGCGACCGAAAAGTTGGATTTCCGTGGCCGCCGAAACTGACGTGGATTGATATTGGCGCGGGCGTACCGGAGTAAGCGGTTTCACCACGTCGAACATAGAACTCGACATCTACAAGTGCCGTAACCTGAGCGTCACGCTTGGCGTATCTCTCCCCAATATCGGACACGGTCGAGCGCTCAGTTACGTTCTCTTCGACCTAATTCTCGGATGTGGTTCGCTCCGAGATTCTCATCCTTCTTAGGAAAAATAGTTCCACTCCGGCGCTGCGCCCGAAGATATTGGCGGTGCCGATGTTCCTGGACCAGCCATGGCCTATATCCTGCCCACGCACGCCACCGAGATAGATGAAACGCCGCGTCGCGGAAACGGAAGCCTTGGTCAAACAAAAGAAACGCATAGCGGAGCTGGTTCGCCAACGTCGCGATACAGATTGGCCCACGAGTTGCTGCGCAATTTGGAAAACACGGAACTCTTCCACCGCAAGACTCTGAAGCTGCTTTCAAACGAGAATTAGGCGCGCGCCCGCCCGGCTTTGCCGGGCGCCGGGTGCTCGTGAACGGAGCCCGCAAAGATGCGGTCTCCGCCCTTCGGGCTTCGCCCCAACTGGCGCAAGAAAGCAATATGGGCACGCGCTGACGCGCGTGGCTTTCAGGGATATTTCCTCCAAGTCGTCTCATCAGATCCATAGCCATCCGCGCCTGGCCGGCGCGGCTGAACATTTGTTGGCCTGCCCCGCGAATGCGGGGTGGCGGCGCTCCCTTCTAGTCCCGCCCGGTCGGGCGACAACCCGCGCTGCGCGCGGGTGCTCCACTTCGTTCCGCCCCTTCGGGTGTCATCCCTCCCTCAATGGCGGGACTCTGCGGTCGCTCATCGCCGCCACCCCTCATTCGGGGGCAGGTGCGGTTTTTAAGAGGCGAAGGAGGTCAGCAGATGGGTTTCACCAACACACAGCGAGTCCGGGGAGAGCGCGGGAATCTTTATCAGGAAGTCACGGACAAAATCATTTCGGAGTTGGAGCAAGGCCGGTGCCCTTGGGTGCAGCCCTGGGGCGCAGCCAACGCCAGCTTAGGACTCCCCAAGAACGCCGCCACGGCCCGCCGTTACTCAGGAATAAACATTTTGGTGTTGTGGGGAGCCGTCCACGACAAGAGTTTTCGGGGGCAAAACTGGCTCACGTTTCGCCAAGCCCTCACGCTCGGCGGATGCGTTCGCAAGGGCGAAAAGGGAACGACGGTCTTTTATGCAGATCGTTTCATCCCCAAGAGCGAACAGGAACGCGCCGCCAAGACCGGCGACGACCCAAATGCGATTCCTTTTCTCAAACGCTTCACCGTTTTTAACGTCGATCAATGCGACGGCTTACCGGAAACGGCATTCGCCGGAATTGCGCCGCTGCCCGCGCGCGAGATTATCCCGCACGCGGAAGACTTAATTCAGCGCACGAGCGCGGATTTCCGCGTAGGAGGCCCGCGCGCCTTCTATCAGCCCGCCGGGGATTTCATCCAGGCTCCGCCGCAAGCGTCTTTCTTCCAACAGATTGACTACTACCGGACGTGTTTTCACGAGTTAGGCCACTGGACGGGCGCAAAGCATCGCTTGGCCCGCGACCACTCCGGGCGGTTTGGCTCCCATCCTTACGCCCGCGAGGAATTGGTGGCCGAAATGTCATCGGCTTTCGTGTGCGCGGCGCTCGGCATTACGCCAACCGTGCGGCACACGGATTATCTCGCGTCCTGGCTTGAGGTTCTGAAAGAAGACAATCACGCGATTTTCCGCGCCGCCTCACAAGCCAGCAAGGCCGCGGATTTCATCCTTACCTTTGAAGCCGGCGCGATGCCCGAAAGCGAGGCCGCATGACCGGCCCCGTTGTCGTGGCCTACGGGATGGGCGTTGACAGTACCGCCCTCCTAATTGGCCTCTCTCAAGAAGGGATCATGCCCGACCTGATCTTGTTTGCCGACACCGGCGACGAGAAACCCGCGACCTACGCTTATTTGCCGGTCATTTCGGCGTGGCTCGCGCGCGTGGGCTTTCCGCCGGTTACGGTCGTGAAGAACCCGCGCCCGAAATCCGGCGATCAATCCTTGTCGGACTCTTGCTTGCGCCTGGGAACGCTCCCGGCGCTCGCTTACGGCAAGCATCAATGCTCGCTCGTCTGGAAAATCGCGCCGCAAGTCGCCTTCCTCAAGGCGTGGCCCCGCGCGCAAGAAGCCCGCGCGACGAGCCAGCTTGTCACCGTGCTTATCGGTTACGACAACGGCCCGCGCGACACCTGCCGCCGTTACCGGGCAGAAGACAAGGCGATGGCGGGATGCGTCAACGCCTTTCCTTTGATCGCATGGGGATGGGATCGCGCGGAATGTAAGCGCCAGATCACCCGCGCCGGGTTGCCGCTGCCGGTCAAGTCCGCGTGCTTTCACTGCCCCGCGTCCAAACCCGCTGAAATCATCGCGCTCCGGGACACCACGCCGCACCTATACGCCAAGGCGATCCAGATGGAACGCACGGCGCGCGCCAAAGGCTTGCGGCGCATCGCGGGCCTGGGGCGGCGGTTCTCGTGGGAATCCGTTGCCGCACAAATGTCCTTGCTGCCCGCGATGGGCGAAAGCGAGGCCGCATGAGCGCCGCGACTTCAACCGCCCTCATGCCGCGCGCGACCGTGCAAACGCTGGTCGCACAGCGCAACGCCGCGCTTGACGCCTTTGGCGTGGCGCATGGGGCACTCATCGTTGCCGCCGAAGCGGTGACAGAGGCCAATAAGAAACTCGCCACCGCGACACCGGGACTCAACAGCTACAACCAGCATTTACGATCCGAGAAAGCGGAGTTTCATCAGGCCGCGAAACTCCCGAGCCGTGACGATTACATGGCGACCGCGCGGCGCATCATCGACACCGATGTTTGGTCGCACATCATCGCCATCACCGATCTTGGACGGTTGATGGACAAGAAGGCCAAGGATCAATTCCGCCAACAACTCGTGGACGATCCGCCCGAAGTCACCGAGGACAATGTTTTTGCGACCTTGGAAACCTTCATTCTCGACGCCGATACGATCTTTAAGCGCGGCATCGCAGAATGCTTCTCTAATCTCGACCGGCGTTTTCGTTCCCATGACGGATGGGAAATCGGTTCGCGCATCATCCTGTCTTATGCATTCGATAGTAACGGTTGGTGGAATTATCACCGCAACCACCAAGACACGTTCGCGGACATTGAGCGCGTCTTTCGCACCATTGACGAAAACCCCGCGCAATATTGCGAAATCACCTACCGCCTGGACGAAGCGCGGCGCGGCACCTTCGGGCCGCGTCAATCACACATCGAGACTCAGTATTTCACAATTCGCGCCTATAAGAACGGCAACGCCCATGTGTGGTTCAAGCGCGACGACCTCTTAGAGAAGGTCAACCAGCTACTCGGGGAATACTACGGCGCACCGATCCCCGAGGACCGCGAGCCCGACGAAGATACTGCCCTCAACGATCCCAAGACGACGCCCGCGAAGCGGTACGGTTTTTTCCCGACGCCCGACGATGCGGCGGAACACGTCATGGGCGAAGTCTCGCTCTGGCAAGAAAAGACCGCGCCCCGCTTGCGCGTCCTTGAGCCGAGCGCCGGGACCGGCAACCTCGCGCGGCGTTGCGCGAAGATCGACAAGGAAGGCTTGGCGCGGGGCGCGTGGAAGGACTACCGCTTTGACCCCGCCGTTGATTGCGTCGAAATCCAACCGGCCTTGGCCGCAGCGCTCCGCGCATCCGGCCTCTATCACAAGGTCTATACCGCCAACTTTCTAAGCCTCTCGCCCGATACCACCGGCCTCTATGACCGTGTGGTGATGAACCCGCCGTTTGATCGCGAGCGGGACATAGATCACGTCATGCACGCCCTCAAGTTCCTGAAACCGGGCGGCTATCTCGTGGCCGTCATGTCGGCGGGCACGGAGTTTAGGAATACGCGGAAGTCCCAAGCCTTCCGCAAACTCATGGAAGATATGCGCGCAGACTGTCGCGATCTTCCCGCCGGTTCCTTCTCAAGCGTCGGGACCAACTGCAACACGCGCATTTTCAAAGTCCGCAAGCCTGAGACAGCGGCCCGCACAGCGGAGGCCGCATGAAACCGCCGGTCTTTCTCCCAAAGGAGTTGCGCGCCCGCCTGATCGCCAACGGCGAACAGGGGCACGAGTTGGATCATGTGCCCGTGGTCAAGATCATGGACCCGCTCGGGCCGGGAGCGTGGCTCATCACCGAACTACGCCCCGACGACCCGGACGTTTTCTATGGGTTGATCTTCGATCCTTCCGAAGAACGCGGGCCGTGCCTCGGATACGACCGCTTGAGCGTGCTTCAAGCCAAGAAAGGCACGATGGGCGAGCCGCTTGAACGCGATGCGCAATTCGCGCCGCGCTATCCCGTGTCCGTTTACAAAGTTGCCGCGCGCATCATCGGGCGCGTCAGCGAGGATATTGAAACCCTCTATCTCGTGGCGACCAATCTGGGCATTCGCCCGGTTGGGCCACTCCCCAATTCCGCGCCGAAGCGGAATCGCGCCAAACCTCCGGCGCGCAAGCCCCGGTCCACGCCATGACGGCCCAGGACCATTCCCACACACAAGGAGATACGACCATGACGACCATGAACCTTGCTCATATCGAACTCGACAACCTTTCGATTTCCGCGCTCAACATGCGCCATTCCAAGAAAGCTCCGGATACCTCGGACATTTTACCGAGCGTCCGCAAGCGCGGCATCCTCATGCCCTTGCTCGTGCGCCCCAACGGTTCGCCCACCACGTTTGAAGTCGTGGCGGGACGGCGGCGCTGGTTCGCCGCGCGCACGGTGAAAGAAGAAGCGGGCAACTTCCCGCCCGTGCCCTGTCACATCATGGTGGAAGGCGACGACGCCGATGCCTTGGAAGCGTCGATCCTTGAGAATTTCGCCCGCGAGAACCCCGACGAAATGACGCAGTACGAACAATTTACACGCCTTATCGTGAAGGAAGGCCGCAGCGTTGAAAACATTGTTGCGACCTTCGGGTTGACCGAGCGCCAAGTCCATCAGCGACTTGCGCTCGGCAACCTTCTCCCCAAAATCCGCGAGGCGTACCGCGCCGAAGACCTCGAGCCGGAATCGATTCAGCTTCTGACCATGGCGACTAAGAGCCAGCAGAAGGCTTGGCTTGACCTCTACCAATCTGAGTCCGAACACGCGCCGACCGGCCACCAGTTGAAAAAATGGTTATTCGGGGAAGCGCCGATTTCCACGGGCGTTGCCTTGTTTTCCTTGGATGGGCTTGAGTCTGAAATTACTGCCGACCTTTTTGGTGAAGACAGCTTTTTCAAAAGCCCCGACGCCTTTTGGGAACGGCAGAATCAGGAAATCGCCGCCCGTCGTGATGCTTACCTTGAAGCCGGTTGGACCGATGTTGTCTTATTGGAAACTGGCGAGGCATTCCAATCCTGGGCGCACGAGAAGACGGCGAAGAAGAAAGGCGGCAAAGTCTTTATCCAGGTCACCCCACGCGGCGAAGTGAACTTCCACGAAGGGTATCTTTCGCGCAAAGAGGCGAAGAAGAAAGGCAAGACGGACGGCGCGGACGCCATCGAAGGTGAAGATAGCGAAGGCAAGAAGGCCCTCCCGCGCGCGGGCGAAGCGAGCGCCGCGCTCCAAAGTTACATCGACTTGCACCGGCATTTGGCGGTGCGCGCCGCACTTCTCGACAAACCGGGCGTGGCCTTGCGCTTGCTCGCGGCCCATGCCCTGTGCGGCTCGCGGCTCTGGAAAGTGATTGCCGAGCCGCAACGCACGGGCCGCAAGGAGACGGATGAGAGCGTGCAAGCCAGCCCCGCCCAAGCGGCGTTCGCGGAGCGCAAAAAGGAGGTCTTAGCGTTGCTCGGCCTCCCGGACGGCGCAAACCTTGTCGCCACCCACGCCGACAGCGAAGCCGCGATCTTCGCGCGGCTTCTCGCCCTCTCGGATGCGGACCTGCGGCGCATCCTGACGGTCGTGATGGCTGAGAGCCTGGAGGCGGGTAGCGTCTATGTGGAGGCCGCTGGCGTTCACCTGGGCGTGGATATGGCGAAGACCTGGGAGCCGGACGACACGTTCTTTGAACTCGTCCGCGACAAGTCCGTTGTGTCCGCGATGGTCACGGACATTGCCGGGAAGTCCGTCGCCAACGCCAATGTCTCGGCCACCGGCAAGGTGCAAAAGCAGATCGTCAAAGACTGCCTCGCGGGCACCAATGGACGCGCCAAGGTCGCGGGCTGGTTGCCGCGCTGGATGGAGTTTCCCGTTCGCAGCTACAAGAAGGATGGCGGCTTAAAGACCGCCGAAGTGTGGAAAGGAATCAAGCGACACTTTGCGGCCTGACCTCCGGCAGGCGGGCGGTGCGGCTCATGCGCCGCCCGCCGATTCGGAGGCGATCCGGGCGAAATTTCGGCGGCTCGCGGGCGCTCAAGGCGCCCGCTCGCTTGTCAGAATTTCTGACAGTGGCCCCAACTCTCAGCCCCGGCGCGAACAGAGAAA